>NZ_CP160849.1:2687042-3026928 GCF_040790665.1 Sulfitobacter pontiacus
GATGCCCTGCGTTGAGGATGCGGATTTTCATCGCCTCGTAGTCATGCACCGCGTCGGTAAAGATCGCCCCCGCCTTGTCCCAGTCGGGGCGTCCGGCGCAGAAGTCGTCTTCGATCACCCATTGGCGGTAGTTCTCGTGGGTTACCGGTGCCGCGTCATCGACGCCAAGGCTTTGCGCCAGCGCGATTTCGTCAGGGCCGGTGGCGGGCACGATGCAATCCACCATAGAGTTCGGGAAGCTGCAGTTTTGTTCGATCCACTGGGCAAGCGCCGTGTCGCTTTGGCGGGCGAGGGTCACGACCGCCTGGCGCGTGGCGGTGCCATTGCCGCGTAGGTTGTCGCAGCTTTGGACCGTGAACGGACCGTGGCCCGCATCGCGCCGCAGCTTGAGCGCTGCAATGATCGCGCCGAAAACCGTCTTGGGCTGATCGGGCTGAGCGCGGTCATGCTGGATATCGGCGTGGGTCAGATCAAGCCCGCCGGTTTCGGGGTCGATGAAATAACCGCCCTCGGTCACGGTCAGCGACACGATGCGGATCGCGGGATCTGCCATCGCGGCAATCAGCGGCGCGTTGTCTTCGGCGATAGGGGTGTAGTCGATCATAGAGCCGACGACCTCTGCCGTGACACGACCGGGGGCAAGCTCGATCAAGGTGGTCAGATAGTCCTGCGCTTTAAGCTTGTCGCGCATCGCGCTGTCATAGGCCCGCACGCCAGCACCGATCAGTGCCCAGTCCTGCGCCAGACCCTGCTGCATCAGCTTGTGCAGATACCACGCCTGATGGGCGCGGTGGAAATTTCCCAGACCGATGTGGATGATCCCCGCAGAGAGCGCGGCGCGATCGTAATCGGGCGTACCAATACGGGCGGGCAGGTCACCAAGGCGATCCAGGGACAGCGGCACCGGAGGCGGCGCGTCGGTGTTTGTTATGGTCGGTTCATTCATGAGACCGCTTTCGTAGGAAGCAAAGTTAAAGGGCAGGGGCGCGCGGCGCTTCATGCGATGCGTAGGCCGTTGGCGTCGAAGCGGTGAAGCGAGTCCTCGCGCGGGGTCAGGAACACTCGGTCGCCGTGGCGCAAGCCCACTTCGCCGCGGGCACGGACGGTCATCATCTCGGTCAGGCCGGTGTCATAGACGTGGAAGAACGTGTCCGATCCCAAATGCTCCGACACTTTGACGACGCCGCTCCAGGTGCCTTCGGTTGTCGATACGTCGATGTGTTCCGGGCGGATGCCGATGGTATGCGCACCGTGTTTGGCCGCCTCGGGGCCCGAGATCAGGTTCATCTTGGGCGAGCCGATAAAGCCCGCAACAAAGGTGTTTCGGGGTGTGTGGTAAAGCTCAAGCGGGGAGCCGACCTGTTCGATCACACCGGCCTGAAGCACCACGATCTTGTCGGCCATGGTCATCGCTTCGACCTGATCATGGGTCACATAGATCATCGTCGTCTCAAGCCGTTTATGCAGCTCGGAGATTTCAAGCCGCATACCCACGCGCAAGGCAGCGTCAAGGTTGGACAGCGGTTCGTCGAACAGGAAGGCCGCGGGTTCGCGGACAATCGCCCGGCCAATCGCCACACGCTGGCGTTGCCCGCCCGACAGCTGGCCGGGTTTGCGGTCCAGATAGGCGGTCAGGTTCAGCGCTTTCGCCGCGGCATCAATGCGGCGGTTCTGTTCGTCCACGGGTATGCCCGCCATGCGCATCGGAAAGGCGATGTTCTTGCGCACGGACATATGCGGATACAGCGCGTAGGACTGGAACACCATCGCCAGACCGCGCTTGGCGGGGGGCACATGGGTGGCGTCCTGTTTGTCGATGCGGATTTGCCCGCCCGAGGTATCTTCGAGCCCTGCAATTAGGCGCAGCAGGGTAGATTTGCCGCAGCCCGAGGGGCCGACAAACACGGTGAATTCGCCGTCTTCGATGGTCAGGTCCAGCGGTGGGATGACTTCGACGTCACCGAAGCGCTTGGAAACCTTGTCTAATGTGATGCGTCCCATGGTGTTGCTTCCTTATTTCACTGCGCCAAAGGTCAGGCCGCTGACAAGTTGTTTCTGGCTGAACCAGCCAAGGATGAGGATCGGCGCGATGGCCATGGTCGAGGCCGCGCTAAGCTTGGCGTAGAACAACCCTTCGGGGCTGGAATAGCTGGCGATAAAGGCCGTCAAAGGGGCCGCCTTGGCGGCGGCGAGGTTGAGGGTCCAGAAGGCTTCATTCCAGGCGAGGATCACGTTCAGAAGCAGCGTGGAGGCGATGCCGGGGATCGCCATCGGCGTGAGGATATACAGCACCTCTTCGCGCAGGCTGGCACCATCCATACGGGCTGCCTCGAGGATCTCTCCGGGGATTTCCTTGAAGTAGGTGTAAAGCATCCAGATGATGATCGGCAGGTTGATCAGCATCAGCACCACGACCAGCCCCAGCTTGCTGTCCAGCAGACCCATTTTGATAAAGATGAGGTAGATCGGATACAGCACCCCGACCGCTGGCAGCATCTTTGTGGACAACATCCACAGCAGGATATCTTTGGTCCGGTTGGAGGGGACAAAGGCCATCGACCAGGCGGCGGGAACGGCGATCAGGATGCCCAGAACGGTAGAGCCCCCCGCGATCACCACCGAATTCCACAAGAACCGGCCGTAGTTCGAGCGTTCCTGCACCGCGGCGTAGTTCTCTAGTGTCCAGTCAAAGAACAGGAATACCGGCGGGTCTGCAATCGCCTGGGCTTCGGTCTTGAAGCTGGTCAGGATGGTCCAGAGGATCGGGAAGAAAATCAGCAGCCCGACGCCCCATGCGAGTGCGGTGTTCAGAGCCTTGCGTTGTGTGGTCGTTGCACGTGCCATGACGGGCTCCTTATGCGTCGAGGTTCTTGCCAACCATGCGCATCAGGAAGATGGCAACGATATTGGCGAGGATGATGGCATAGACACCGCCGGCAGAGCCGAGCCCGATGTTCTGGCTTTCCAGCACACGCTGGAAGATCAGATAGGTCAGGGTTTTGGTGCCAAAGGCGCCTTGGGTGGTCACGAAAATTTCGGCAAAGATAGAGAGCAAAAAGATCGTCTGGATCAGCACCACCACCGTGATCGCCCGCGACAGGTGGGGCAGAGTGATGAAACCAAAGCGTTTGACGGGCGATGCGCCGTCCATCTCGGCGGCCTCCAGTTGTTCACTGTCCAGCGACTGGATTGCGGTCAGCAGGATCAGCGTCGCAAAGGGCAGCCACTGCCAGCTGACAATCAGAATGATGGATTGCGTCGAGGCTTCGGTCAGCCACACCAGCGGTTCAGCCCCAAACAGGCCCCACAGGTGGGCGAGCAGCCCGTTAACCGGATCCATGAACATGTTCTTCCAGACCAGCGCCGATACGGTCGGCATCACGAAGAACGGTGCAATCACGAGGATCCGAACGATCCCTTGACCCCACATCGGCTGGTTCAGCAACACGGCCAGCAACACACCCAGAACGACGGTGATGAACAGGACGCCGC
The DNA here is from genome assembly GCF_040790665.1 of Sulfitobacter pontiacus. NCBI lineage: Bacteria > Pseudomonadati > Pseudomonadota > Alphaproteobacteria > Rhodobacterales > Roseobacteraceae > Sulfitobacter > Sulfitobacter pontiacus. The sequence continues at coordinate 2,690,535 of NZ_CP160849.1, forward strand.
CCACGATCACCAGTGTCGCCTGAACCGACGGCCAGAAGGCGCTGGACGATACGAAGCGGACGTAGTTGTCAAAGCCGACCCACCCCAGATCACCGCCGCGCAGGGGCAGGTATTTGCGAAAGGAAAAATACAGCGTCATCGTCAGGGGGACGAGCATCCATCCCAGAAGCAGCACGACAGCGGGGGCCATCATCAGACGGGCGGCCGATCGTGAGTGTTGCGTTGCCATTGAATATACCTCCTCCGTTGACGGGCTAGGGCCGTCCCGGACGATCATGCACGTGTTGGAAAAAAGGGGCCAGTCAGCAAGGGGGAGCTTTGCTGACTGACCCCGAGGGCGATCAGATCAGTAGCCGGCGGCTTCCATCTCATCGGTGGTCAACGCTTGTGCGTTGGCCAGGGCTTCATCGACGGACTGTTGTCCTGCCAGCGCGGCAGAGAACTCTTGTCCGACCTGTGTGGCGATGCCTGCAAACTCCGGGATAGCTGCAAACTGCACACCGACGTAGGGCACCGGATCCACGGTTGGCGCGGTGGGATCAGCCGACAGGATGCTGTCCAGTGTCATCTGCGCGAAAGGCACCTTTTTGTATTCGGCGTTTTCGTACAGCGATGTCCGCGTGCCGGGAGGAACATTTGCCCAACCGTCTTTCTCGGCGACCAGCTCAAGATACTCTTTGGACGTGGCCCATTCGATGAATTCTTTCGCGGCGGCTTCGTTATCGGTGCCAGCAGGGATGCCAAGCGCCCAAGCCCACAGCCAGTTGCCGCGTTTGCCTTTGCCGGTGTCAGGTGCCAGCGCAAAGCCGACCTGATCCGCGACGGTGGAATCTGTTGGGTTGGTCACAAAGGACGCCGCAACAGTCGCGTCGATCCACATGCCGCATTTGCCCTGCTGGAACAGCGACAGGTTTTCGTTGAACCCGTTGTTCGCCGCACCCGGAGGGCCCGCGTCGTTCATCAGGTTCACATAGAACTCAAGCGTTTCTTTCCATGCGGGCTGGTCAAACTGCGCGCCCCAGCTTTCGTCGAACCAGCGTGCCCCAAAGGCGTTTGCTGTCGCGGTGAGGAACGCCATATTCTCGCCCCAACCGGCCTTGCCACGCAGACAGATGCCGTTGATGCCGGCGTCACGGTCGGTCATGGCGCGGGCGGCTTCAGCGACGAATTCCCATGTGGGCGCGTCGGGCATCTCCAGTCCGGCTTTCTCCATCAGGTCCTTACGGTACATGATCATGGAGCTTTCGCCGTAGAAAGGGGCCGCATAAAGCGTGCCGTCGACGCTCAGACCGCCGCGCATCGCGGGCAGGATGTCGTCGGTGTCATATTCCGCCGACAGATCGTCCAGCGGAACCAGCCAGCCTTGCTTGCCCCAGATCGGGGTCTCGTACATGCCGATGGTCATGATGTCGAACTGCCCACCTTTGGTGGTGATGTCCGTGGTCACACGTTGACGCAGGACATTCTCCTCCAGCGTGACCCATTCGACCTCGTGGCCGGTTTTGGCAGTAAAATCATCGGTAAAACCCTGCATCCGGATCATATCGCCGTTGTTGACTGTAGCAATTGTGATCGTATCCGCAGAAGCAGCGGCTGCCGTCAAAAGTGAAATGGCGGTCGCCGTTCGAAACGCGTTCAAAACAAACATCTTCTACCTCCCTGATGAGATGTTAGCGACAAGCTTACGGCTATTGATGAACTCGCGTCAATTTGAATTTTACGCGCGTCTAGTTTTGCGATTTAGGTGCTTGTTTTCAATTGCCTAGGCAGATCCCCTGAGCACAAGCTTGCCGTCAAACAGCGTCTCTGTACGCGAATCAAGAGAATCATCTGCCTCGATCAGCGCCAGCAGGGTGGTCGCGCTTTTCTCGGCAATGGCTTCGTAGTCTTGGGACACGGTGGTTAGACGTGGGCAGGTGAAGCGCGAGAAAGGATGGTCGTCATGGCCCGCGACGCGGAAGTCGTGGCCTGCCTCGATCCCGACGCTCATCCCCGCCTCGAAAATGGCGGACAACAGCCCGATGGCCAAACGGTCGTTGCTGCACAGTATTGTTTTCGACGGCAGGCTCCGGTCGCGGATCACGCGGGTGCCTTCGCGAAACCCGATCTCTTCGAATTCCCATCCCTCGCCACCGACCTGGATCAGATGCGGTGTCTGGCCCAGACGTTCCATCGCCCTGACATAGGCCGCCCGCCGTTTATATGCGTTGGGGTTCATCGGGTCTTTCATCTCGAAAAAGGCAGGCGGCTCGCCCGTGCGGCACAGATAGTCAACGATCAGATCAACGCTTTGTTCATTGTTGGAGCCTATGAACGCCTTACCGACCTTTTCGATGTTCGCATCGAACAGGACGGTAGGGACCTCTTCGGTAAAGGTCTGGATCTGCGCGTGATCAGAACTGCGCCCGAAAGCGGCCAGCAATACGCCCGCCGGTTTCAACATGCGCAGGTTTTCCAAGTTCTCCAGCTCCATCTCGGGGCTGCCGTGCGACCCGAGCAGAACGGGCCGGAAGCCCTGCCGCAAGATGTGCTCTTCGATCGTGCGGGCAATCTTGGCAAAGAAAGGGTCGGCCAGATGCGGCACCACGACGCCGATGTTCTTGGTCAAACGGCGGTTCTGGTTCATGGCGTAAAGATTGGGCCGATAGTCATATCGGTCCAGCGCTGCCTCAACCCGTTTGCGGGTGCTGCTACGCACGCTTGTGGGGTCGTTGAAGAACTTGGAAAGCGTCGGACGGGAGATCCCGCTGACGGCGGCAAACTCTTCCATATTCTTGATTTTCCGACTGCTCATCAAACGCTTCTTCTGGTGGTGGCAGAGGCCAAGTGACGACGCCATGTTCCTGTATCTGTTGGATCAGCATACTTGTCGCGCGGTAAATATCACCCCCTAACATCATGAGACAGTGGGATTTTGCTGCGAATTTGACCAAAATACCCTCTTGCGGTTGTAGCGGCAGATGTTCGCTCAAACGCATGTCCTCGTGTCAAACTTATGGTGTCGGGCCTAAATAATCGGCATATGGCATCCCACCTGAGGTACCGAAGACTATCCTTTAGGTGGTATTGCGATTCGGTTTCGCGCTGGCAAACTGGCGGCGTTTTCGAAAAAATGGGCGCGGTCGCAAGCTATTGGTTCCAAATCGCGAATTTACGCGCCGCCACAGTCCCGCCACGCCGAATTTAATCGCAAAGATGGTTTATTGTGTCTGCCTGCGAAACAGTGCCGAGGGCTGGGTTTGGGAAATCATTAAAATTAAGTGAAAAACCCCGGAAAGCATCCGCTCCATCGAAATTCGCGCCCTGAGATGAGAAACAATATGCTACCTATGAGTGCATATTCCGCGCCGCCGTCGAGTCAAAAAAGGCGGAAAAGAGGCGCGTCTGCGAATTCTTGCCATTTTTTCCTTCCAGCAACGTCAACGGGTAGGTAATAAGAACGTGCCCAACTGGGGGGCAAAGTTTTTTAGGTTTCGGGGGCGACCGCATCGAACGCACATGTTGTGCGGGGAAGATGTGTTCGCTTGGCTCTTAAGAGCCGATGAATATACCACTGCCGGTTGCGCGGCAGCGGGCAGCTGTCTTCGGCTGATCCTCCCTTCAGGACGGTAGAGTTCTTTGTGTGTCGTCTGTGACCGCGGAGCTTTGTTAGGGGTATTGTGCGCCGTTTTTTAACGGCCCGCCACGTTGGCGGAAGGAGGAGAAACTGATGGGAAACTGTATCTACAGACCACGACTGCCGGACCGTTCGGGTATGGGTGATGTTGCAACTCTGCGTTGCTCCGCCGCTGCCGACACCGTCTTGATTTCTTCCCCGAAGCGCCGTTTTTGGATCACATCAAGAACACAAATGACCCGTATCCAAACGGCTGCAGATTTGGGCGTGTCACGCGATGCACCCGTCCGCGCGCCGTATGTCTCATTGCAGCAGCGTCGCGGGCAGGGCGTTGCTTTGTCCCGCCTTAGTACCCCGGCACAGAATTGGTGCCATGTGAATTAATAAGCTTCGCCCATGACTGGGCACCCTAGTTTTACGGCTGACGGTACAACCGTAGCGTGCCTGACCTGATTTTGGAGACGACCGATATGACCATCTTTTTGAATAAACTGTGGCTCTTTGGAAAAACCTCGACTGCCGAGGCCGAGAAAACCGCGACCGAGGCTCCGGCCGACGGGCCGAACGGGATCGTGGACGGTAACCAGCAGGGCAACAAGATCGACGCCAGCTATAATGATGACCCAAGCGGAGACCGTGTTGACGGTAACGACGCGGTCTTCGGCAACGTCGGGTCCAATGATGACATCATCCTCGCACGTGGCGGCAATGATACGGTCAACGCGGGTTTGGGGAATGATACGGTCGTTGCAGGGTCGGGCAATGATTATGTTGACGGGGGCAAGGGCAACGACATCCTGATCGGTGATGGCGCGACCAAGGGCAACTACGGCGACACCCGCGAAAGCTTTGAATGGTCCAAGGCACCTGACCCATCTGGGGACGGCTCCGCGATCGACGACAATGATAACCTCAAGGGCGGGTTCACCCAGAATACCGGCACCGTCAACGTCACATTCGAGCTCAAGAGCTTTTCGCCGAAGAACAATGCGGACCAGGAATTCAGCGATAGCAAACAGTTCACCGGCAATGTCGAGGGCGATGCCCACGGCGTGAACGATAACAGCTCCTTTGAATCGCTGGCCAACTGCACCGGCGAAACAAAGTTCGAACTGCGGTTTGACGAGGCCGTTGGCAATGTGTCGTTCAATGTGAACGACATCGACAACAGAGGCGCTGTGAAAGTGCTGGCCTACGACGCATCCGGCAAGATGATCGACGTCGATATGATCGCCAACAGCAGCTCCGGCAAAGTGAAGCTGACGGACAGTGACGGCAAGTTTGGCGTGGACACGGCGACCAGCGAGGGCGGCGACGATTCCCCCTCGTCGAGCAAGTATTCCGTCAACGTGTCCATCGACGGTCCCGTATCGCGGATCGAGTTCATCCACACCGGTGCCACAAGCGGCAACTCGGGCGTCAATGTAACCGACGTGTTCTTTGACAACCCCGCGGCCTTGCTGGCGGATGACGACGGCACTGTCGGCAACGACACGCTGCACGGCGGCGAAGGCGATGACATCATCTTTGGCGATAGCGCCGGCCTGACCAAAGCGCAGCCCGTCTCGAAGACTGTTGAGCCTGTGTCGGGTGCGGATCATACCGTTCTGACGTGGGATCTGGCAAATGTGACGGTGGCTGGCGGTTCAAGCCCCTTCCAGAATAGCGATGTGGGCTCCGGCGATCTGTCTGGCAAGTCGTTCACCATCAACGAAAATTCAGCACCTGTCGCGGTTGGCATCAATGATGACGACGATAAGTTGAATGACAACGACAACTCGCAAACCTTGGCGAAAACCACCAAATTGGATGACAATACCGAAAACTCCGGTGACAAGATCATCCCCGAGTATTCCTATATTGTGCGCCCCGAAGGCGCAGTAGATTCCTCGCAGGATGTGACAGTCTACGTCGTGAACTTTGACGGCGACGATGCCGTCGGTTTCGTGACAGACAAACCGCTGGAAGTCGGCAAATCCTACGATTTCGTCAGCCACAACTCTAACCTGCCATCGATCAAATACGACCACATCGCCAAAACCTATACCGTGAGCGATGACAGCACGTCCCCAACCGATGGCACCGTTGGTGGCGACGATGTGCTGACCGGCGGGAATGGCAACGACACGATCTTTGGTGAAGGCGGCAACGACAGCATCGAAGGCAACGCGGGCCACGATTCGATCGAGGGCAACCACGGCGATGACACCATTTCCGGTGGCACTGGCAATGACACGATCTATGGCGACAACAACACCGGCGGCGCCTCTACGCCCGGCGGCACGACAGAGCGTGAGAGCTTTGAGTGGGACAAGGCACCAGACCCCCACGATACCTCTGCTGTCGATAATAACGACAATCTGGGCGGTGGCTTTGTTCAGGACACGGGCAACGTCAATGTGACCTTCTCGGTCACGGGCAGCAATGAAACACCCGAGACGACATTCTCGACGGACCAGCAAAAGGTGCATTCGATCACTGGCGACGGTCAGGCGACCAATGCCAACAGCTCTTTGGCCTCGCTGGCGAACCAGGATGGCGAGAGCGCGACCTATCGTTTGGATTTCTCCAAGGATGTGACCAACATCAGCTTCCGCATCAATGACATTGATAACGCGTCGAAAGTCGTCATCGTGGCGGTTGGTCCCGATGGGACACGGACGCCGATCAAGGTCGATGCAGGCAGCGGCATCAATGCCCACAACCAAGACGGCGTTGGCGGTTACGAAACCCTGATCAGCGGCGGGGGTAATGGCCCCGATACCGATCCCTACCACTCTGCCCTAGTGAACATCGAAGGCCCGGTCGAATACCTCGAGATTACCCACACGATGGATCAAAGCCTGTCGCCCGGGAACCACGCGGGCATCAACATCACCGACGTCTATTTCGACGCACCCGTGGGCGGCGTTGACGGTGGTGCCGGCAATGACCTGCTGATGGGCGACGACGGCGATGACCTGATCGACGGCGGCGCAGGCAATGACACGCTGTTTGGCGGCGATGATAACGATACGTTGATCGGCGGCGACGGTGATGACCAGCTCACTGGCGGCGAAGGCAAAGACAACATTAGCGGCGGCGCGGGCAAGGATACGATCTTTGGCGGCACCGATGGCGATACGGTTGACGGTGGTGCCGGCGGCTTCAATGCCGACCCTGCGCTGAACACCGACGATGACACGCTTGATCTGACTGGCCTCAATTTCCGCTTGCGTGATCTGGAACCAGATAGCAACGGCAATGGTCAGAACGGTACGGTTGATCTGTACAACGCCGACGGCACATCCGCGGGCTCGTTCAAATTCACCGAGATCGAAAACATCATCGGCGAAGAGATGGCCGGTCCGGTTGATGGTCTGGACAGTGGCGAGGATATGGCCCCGGGCTACACCGATGCCCAAGGCGACCAGATCGACGGCACCGACGGGATCAACGATACGATCTTTGGTAACGGTGGCGACGACACGATCGACAGCGGGTTGGGCGACGATACCGTTGACGGCGGGTCGGGCGACGACACGTTCACGCTGACCGATGGCGTCGATAACGACGTTATCATCGGCGGCGAAAGCGGCGAAACCGACGGCGATGTGATCGACAGTACGGCTGTGGATGACGACCTGACGGTCACTTTCACCGATAAAGAGGAAGGGACACTGACCAACGGGTCCGGCACCACCGAATTCTCGGAGATCGAGAGACTCGAACTGGGTGGCGGTGACGATACGGTCACAGGCTCTGGCGGTGATGAAAATGTCTTGACCGGTGACGGCAACGACGTGGTGAACGCCGGCGGTGGTGATGATACCATCGATGGCCAGGGCGGCAATGATACCATCGACGGTGGTAAATATGATGACAGCCTGATCGGTGGTGACGGCAACGACTCCCTCGTCGGTGGTGAGGGTGACGACGTACTGATTGGCAACAAGCCCGGTGCGATTGGCGTGCCCGACACGGACGTTCCTTTGGTCTCCACACCCTTTGATCAGGATACCAACCCCAACGACGACAAAGACACGCTGATCGGCGGCGCAGGGAATGATACGATTGATGGCGGCGATGATGCCGACTATATCGACGGTGGCGACGATGATGATGTTATCGAAGGCGGCATCGACAACGACACCATCTATGGCGGCAGCGGCAACGACACCATCACGGATGTCCAAGGTGCGGACGAAATCTATGGCGGTGACGGTGACGATCTGATCGAAGCGGGTATCGACACCTTCTCTGATTATGCAAATGATCAGCCGACCGTCGGTGGGCGACCCAACCCATTCTTCAACTCCGGAGATCCGAACAAGGACGATGGTCGTGATTTCGTCGATGGCGGCAGCGGCAACGATACGATCCGCACCGGCGACGACTCTGACACCATCTACGGCGGTACGGGCGACGATTCGATCAACGCGGGTATCGATGACGATGAGGTCTACGGCGACGACGGCGACGACAGCATCATCGGCAGCCACGGGTCCGACAGCCTGTATGGCGGCGAAGGCAATGACACCATCTATGGTGGCTTTGGTAACGAACCGATCGCCGGCTACGAGGGCGAGGAAGTCGACGCCACCGATCCGCAGCCGAACAACGGCAAGGACTATATCGAAGGCGGTGCCGGCAATGACGTGCTGTACGGTGAAGACGACAACGACACCATCCTCGGTGGTGCCGATGACGACTACATCGACGGTGGCATTGACGATGACAGCCTGGATGGCGGTCAGGGCGACGATACGATCTTGGGCGGTCAAGGCAACGACACCATCCGCGGCGCACAGGGCCATGATGAGATTGATGGGGGGGACGGTGACGACTCCATCCTCGCGGGCAATGGCAACGACGACGTTAAAGGCGGTGCCGGGAACGACACCATCGACGGTGGTCAGGGCGATGACACTATCGACGGCGGTGACGGCGATGACTCCATCCTTGGGGGCTTTGGCGATGACTCCATCCTCGGGGGGGCCGGAAACGACACGATCATCGCGGCCGGTGACAATGATACCGTAGACGGTGGGACCGGTGACGACTCCATCAGCGGTGTGCGCGGCGACGACATCTTGTTCGGTGGCGAGGGTGACGACACCATCGACGGCGGTGAGGACAACGACAGCATCGACGGCGGCGACGGCGACGACAGCCTGCTTGGTGGCTTTGGCAACGACACCATCGAAGGCGGTGAAGGCGACGATACCATCAGCGCAGGTGGCGGCGACGACATCATCAGCGGTGGCGCGGGCAATGACAGCCTGCAAGGTAACGACGGGCGCGATACCTTTACCAACGTCAACGGTGGCGACACCATCGACGGCGGTGCCGGCACAGATGCCTCCGACTACGACGTCATTGATCTGAGAGGCGCGCTGAGCCCCGGCGGCGGTTATCGTCTTGAAAACGTCACGCCGGATAATGATGCCGGTGACACAATCGACGGCGACAGCCCCAACGATGGCATCGACGGTACAATCGTCTTTACGGATGCGTCCGGCACTGAGACCGGTCGTCTCGACTTCACCAACATCGAAGAGATCATTCCCTGCTTCACGCCGGGCACCTTGATCGCTACGCCGAAAGGGGAACGTCGGGTCGAAGATCTGGTGGTGGGCGACCGTGTCATCACCCGTGACAACGGTATCCAGGAAATCCGCTGGGTCGGTGCCCGCGAGATGACCGGACAAGAGCTGGCGCATAAAGCGCATCTGCTGCCGGTTCTGATCCGTCAGGGCGCTTTGGGCAACAATCTGCCCGAGCGTGACATGCTGGTCAGCCCCAACCACCGCGTTCTGGTGGCCAACGACAAGACAGCGCTCTACTTCGAAGAGCGCGAGGTTCTGGTCGCGGCGAAACACCTGACCGGTCTGGAAGGTGTTGATATCGTGGAAACCTCTGGCACGACCTACATCCACGTGATGTTCGACCAGCACGAGGTGATCCTGTCTGACGGCACATGGACCGAAAGCTTCCAGCCGGGCGATATGAGCCTTGCAGGCGTCGGCAACGCGCAACGCAACGAGATCCTGGAGCTTTTCCCGGAACTGGCAACGCGCGAAGGGGTGGACGGCTATGTCGCCGCGCGCCGCACGCTGAAAAAGCACGAGGCGAAACTTCTGACGAAGTAAGCGCCACAATATATGCAGCAACAGGCCTGCATCCCCTTGTGGGGGTGCAGGGCGAAGAACGGGGCAGGCGACTGTCCCGTTTTTTTCGTGTTGAGGGGTACGTGGTTAGGGGCCGGTCAGCGCGCCGCGCGCCATGCGGCCCATGCTTCGGGCGTATCAAGGTCCAGTCGCGCGCGGTTGTCCGGCAGGGGGATCAGCAGCGTCTGGTCCTGGGCCTGTGCAATGATCTCTTTCCCGCCGGTGTCACCTTGCATCCGTGCAAAATGATCAAAATGGCAGGCTGCAAATACCGTCGGGTGACCCGGCTTTCCATCCGCCGTCGCACCGCGCCATATCGTGTAATTTGATTTAATATCAACGGCGTGAAAGACGGTGTTCAAGTCATTTTCAGTCAGCTCTGGCAGGTCGGCAAGCAGCACCATCGCGGCAGGCGTACCGGCGGGAAGGGCCGCAAACCCCGCGCGGAGCGAGGCGTTCATCCCCTCTGCCGCATCGGCAACGGGGAGCGCTTCAACCTCCATATCAGCCACAAGCGCATAGCGAGGGTGGGGCGCAGGTGGCAGGGCCACAATGACCGCCCCTCGCGTCGCCGCCCGCGCGATCCGTGCCTGTCGGCGCAGCAGGGGTTCGCCCTCCACGATCTCTTGCAGTTTGTCCCGCCCCCGCATCCGCGAGGATTGCCCCGCGGCCAGCAGGATGATGGGGATGTCATGGCTCATACACCGACCATAGCCAGAATTCCCATCCACCGTAAGAGCATAGCATCACTCCCACCCGCTGATTTGACCTGCATTTTTGAACCATCGGGCGGCATAGGGCGTTGGGCTTGTAAGCCAGGTGATCTCCGCGCAAGCTTGTTGAACATGGCACTTCATGACGCGGATATACCCTATGAACTTTGACTTCCTCTTGCCATCGACACTGCTCCGCAAGGGCCGTGAGTACAGCCGCAAGCTTTGGGTGCGGGTGCTGATCATGGGGTTGTTGGCGGTCTTGTCGCTGCTGCTGAGCATGTTGATCGAACGCTGGATCCCGCAATCGCTCGCGACCTATCTGACCGGCAGTGCGGCGGACCGGTTGCTGTCGATCATCGCCAACGCGATGCTTGCGGTCACCACCTTTTCGCTTAGCGTCATGGTCACTGTATATCGCAGCACCTCGACCCAATGGACGCCGCGCATTCACCGCTTGATCGTTCAGGACCGCACCACCCAGAATACGCTGGCCGTCTTCATCGGGGCCTATGTCTATGCGCTGATCGCCATCATCCTGCGCGAGCTTGGCGTGTTCGACGACAAACGGTCTTTCGTGTTGTTCGTGATGACGGTTATCGTGCTGACGGTGATCGTGTTCAGCCTGATCCGCTGGGTGCTGCATTTGCAGACCTTTGGCAGCCTGATCGATACCTCGCGACAGGTGGAGGATCAGACACGCCGCACCTTCAAGGAACGCCTGCATAATCCCTGCCTCGGGGCCAATCCGCTGACCGGTGATATTCCCGACAGTGCAAAGCCGTTCACCGCAGATGAAAACGGCTATATCCAGCATATCTATCCCGAAGCGTTGAATACCGTGGCGGAAAACCACGGGGTAAAGATCTACCTCAAGCGCAACATCGGCAGCTTTGTTTTCGTCAACGAACCTTTGATGATGATCGATCGCGTGGGGCAGCCCAAGGATGATGAACACACCGATGAAACGCTGCATGCAGGGATCAATGCCAGTATCACCATCGGCGATTTGCGGACCTATGACCAAGATCCGCGCTTTGGTCTCATCGTGATGGGAGAGGTCGCGTCAAAGGCGCTGTCGCCCGGCGTAAATGACCCCGGCACCGCGATCGACGTGATCACCCGCATTGGCCGCATCCTGAGCTTTTACGAGGACGAGACCGAAAGGGACCGCGACGAGGTGCTGGACCACATCTATGTCGCACCGCTGGACCCGTCCGACCTGATGCAGGACGCTTTTGGCGCGTTGGCGCGGGACGGGTGTACGGTGGTCGAGGTGCAGCAGCGGCTTCAAGCCACGCTGAACGGCCTGATGCGGCACCCTGACGAGGGGCTACGCATGGCCGCGCGCAAGGCTGCCGAGCGCCACCTCAGACGCGCGCTTGCCAAGATCGACTTTGAACCCGACCGGGCGCAGTTGATGGAAAGCGCCAGCCAAGACGTGCGCGATGCGGTCCGTGACGCGGTAAAGCACAGTGATACCGAGGATGACGCGCCAAAGATGGACAATGACACCGACACCACTTGAGGGCGGCTTTTACAGGGGGCGGATTTTCAGCTGTGTGATCCGGTTGCCATCGCGGGCGATGACCTCGAACCGGAACCCGTGGAAAGAGAACACCTGATTGGGCGTCGGGATCATCTGCGCTTCGTGGATCACCAGACCGGCGACGGTATTGGCCTCTTCGTCGGGCAAGTCCCATTCCGTGGCGCGGTTGAGGTCGCGGATCGTCATGGCCCCATCGACGAAATATTGCCCGTCCTCGGCCTTGGTCACGCCGTGGTCCGCATCTGGGTCGAATTCATCGGTGATCTCGCCCACAATCTCTTCAAGGATATCCTCGAGCGTGATCAACCCCTGAAGCGAGCCATATTCATCCACCACCAGCGCAAAATGGGTGCGGCGCCGTAGGAACTGGCGCATCTGTTCGTCCAGCGTAGATGTCTCGGGCACGAAATAGGGTTTCATCGCGATATCGGCGATTTTGAACGTCTTGAACGGTTTGTCATCCTCGGCACCGCTGATGTGCTTGTACATGGCACGCAGCAGGTCTTTGGCATGGATCACACCGATGATGTTCTCGGGATCGTCGCGGTAGACGGGCAGGCGGGTGTGGTTGCTTTCCAGGATCTGTTCAAGGATCTGCGAAGGGTCATCGGCGGCATCGATCATCTCGATCCCTGACCGGTGGAGCATGACCTCTTCCACCATGCGTTCGCGCAGATCAAGCGCGCCTAGAATACGGTCGCGGTCTTCCTTCTCTACCACCCCTTCAGAGCGGCCGATTTGGAGCGCCCCCGCGATTTCCTCGCGCACGGCAAGGATGTTGCTGTCGGGGTCGATCGTCACGCCGAAAAGGCGCAGGATGCCGCGGACCAGAAACCGCACGGCTGACACCACGGGGCTGAAGATCAGCACCACCAGCGCAATGGGCCGCGACACGGCTGCGGCGGCGGTTTCAGCATTGGTGATCGCATAGGTCTTGGGCAGAACCTCGGCAAAGATCAGAACCAGCAGCGTCATCACCAGCGTCGCCAGCGCCACACCGGATTCGCCAAAGACCCGCGTGAACAGCGCCGTCGCAAGCGAGGCTGCAAGAATGTTCACAAGATTGTTGCCCAGCAGGACAGAGCCGATCAGCCGCTCGTTATCCTCGGTGATCTTGAGCGCACGTTCCGCCCCCTTGGACCCTTTATCCGCCTGACCCCGCAGCTTGCCCCGCGATGCCGCCGTCAGCGCCGTTTCAGACCCCGAGAAGAAGCCGGAAAGCACCAGAAGGAACAGGATGATACCGCTGCTGATCCAAAATGCGCCGTCTAGGATTGCGGGGGCCGTGTCCATTTGTGAGTATACCTTATCCGTTTGCTCATAGGGTTATGGGCGTGTGTGCGGTTTCATTCAAGGGATGAGCAGGGTGAACCATCAAGATTTGGGAGAATTGAACGGGCCGATTGTGCTGTTCGGCGGGCCATATTCCAACCGGCAGGCGCTTGACGCGCTGTTTGACCGCGCGCGGGCCTTAGGGGTGGGGTCGGACCGGATGATTTGCACCGGCGACGTGGTAGCCTATTGCGCCGATGCCCATGCCGTCAGCGACAGGATGCAGGACAGCGGCATCGCGGTGGTGGCGGGAAATTGTGAAAAGCAGCTTGCCGCAGGTGCGATGGACTGCGGCTGCGGGTTCGAGGATGGCAGCGCCTGCGATCTGCTTTCGGTCGGCTGGTACGGCTACGCCAGCGCGCAGATCACCCAAGCGCAGCGCGACTGGATGGGGCAGGTGCCGGATATCCTCAGCTTTCACCACGCCGGAAAGCGCTATGCCGTGATCCACGGGGGGCACCACGATATCGCCCGCTTTATCTGGCCCGTCTCGCCCGAGGCCCTGTTTGACGCGGAATGGCAGGCGGTTGAGCGCAGCATCGGTCCGGTGGACGGGATCATAGCAGGGCACTGCGGGGTGGCGTTTGAACGGCAGACAGCGCGGGGGATGTGGATCAACGCCGGTGTCATCGGCATGCCGCCCAACGATGGCGCACCGCAGACCCGTTTTGCGGTGCTTGATGCGGGGCAGGTGTTGTTTCACCGGCTTGACTATGACCATGCCGCCGCCGCCGGCGCGATGGTGCAGGCGGGGCTGACCCAAGGCTACCACAAGGCGCTAGAGACGGGTCACTGGCCGTCAGAGGATGTCTTGCCGCCGGAACTGCGCCGCGCCGCCTTGGCCAGCGGATGATTTTCCAGCACCAGCTCGGACAAACGTGCCTCTAGCACATGGGTGTAGATTTCGGTCGTGGCGACATCAGCGTGCCCCAGCATCGTCTGGATCGCCCGCAGATCGGCCCCATTGGCCAGCAGATGCGTTGCAAAGGCGTGGCGTAGGGTGTGGGGGGTAACCTTGGACGGATCAACACCGGCGGTCAGGGCAAATTCCTTGATCAGCAGATAAAAGCGGTGGCGCGTCAGATATCCGGCGCTGCCGCGACTGGGGAAGAGGTAGATCGACGCGGGTTTGCCCTTGGCCTGTGCGGCCTCGTCGGTTCTATCTCGCTGCACCAGCCATGCCGCCAGCGCCTCGCGCGCGGGGTCGGACAAGGGCACCAGACGTTCCTTGCCGCCTTTGCCCATAATCAACAGCAAGCGCGGATCGCCGCGGGCCGCGCTGACCCGAAGGCTCACCAACTCGCTCACCCGCATGCCGGTGGCGTAGAGCAGCTCCATCAAACAGGTGTTGCGCAGCTGGTCCGAGGTGTTGCGCCCCGAGCGGCGCGCCGCGTCGAGCAGCTGGTCAACCGCGTCCTCCGACAGCACCTTGGGCAGACGTTTGTCTTGCCCCGGACCCGCAATCTGGATCGCGGGGTTATCCGTGCGCCACCCTTCTTCAAATGCGAAACGGTACAGCTGTTTGATCGCCGACAGCCGCCGTGCGCGGGTGGATTTGGCAAGCCCCTGCGCGTCGCACCAGACCAGATAGGCTTCGATATCCGCGCGACCGACCGAGACGAAATCCAATGCGCGGCGGGCGAGGAAACTGTCAAAATCCTTCAGGTCGCGCCCATAGGCGAGTTGCGTGTTCGTGGCCGCGCCCAGTTCCGCCGCCTGCGCCTCTAGGAAGGTCGAAATCCAGTGCAGCAATTCGGTCTGCATCAGTTCCGCTCCAGCAGAGACGTTTGCAGGGCAGCCCGGCGTGCGGCATCTTCCAGCCCCAAGGCCCTTAGGGTAGAGATCGCATCGCGCAGGGCAGCCGTGTCACCGCGGGCACCATCCTCTAGAAGCGCAATCGTATGCAGGATAGCGCTGCCCAACTGACCGTTCTGTGCCATCTCGACCAGCCCCTTGCGCGGTGTCGGGGTCGTGAAAGCGCTGGCAATCCCCTGTGCGTGGGGGATGTCGGGCGTGGTTTTCGGGGCCTCGCCGCGCGCGATCTGCGAGAGGAATGTAATCTCTGCCGGTGTCGCATCAGCGTTGGCAACCTGCTCGTAAAGCGGTGACAGCAGCAGGATACGGTCCCGCAGGGCGGCGCTGGCACCGTTAAGGTCGGTGCCCTGTAAATCCTCGGCATAGAGGGTGGCGAAGGTCACTTCGGTTTCGGCCTGCTGCATGGCGCGCCACGCGGGGCGCAGGGCTTTGGCGATTGCCTCTGTATTGCCGCTGGACATGGCCGTGTCGAACCGCTGGAGCGCTTCGACACGGTCCCACACCCCGCCAGAGGCCGCAGGCTCACGGTCGGTATAAATGCCCAGAAACCGGTTGTCGGGCAGGGCCCCGATACGGGTCAGACGCTCCGCCGCATCCAGCTGCGCCTTCCAGCCCGCGATATCGCGCAGATCGGCCACCGCATAGGCGGCAGTCAGGTTCCGCGTGGGCTGCGGCTCTCCGATCGCTTCAAGAAGCCGGAACTTGAGCGGCGTCATCTCGCGCGGGCCGGGCAGGGGCGCGGCCCCTTCGTAGAGGTCAGGGTTGAGGAACCGGTCCAGCAACGACAGATCGCTTTCGGGCAGCAGCGCCAGCGCTTGGGCAGACCCCAGCGTCAGCGCCGCCGTGTCCCATTCCCCCGACCGCGCAGCGCAAAGGATGCGCACGCCATAATCCGTTGTCAGGAAGGGCTTGTCCTTCAGCCGCAGGCAGGCACGATCTTCTGTGCCCAAAAGCAGGCTCACCTGCATCCAGAGGTCAAAGTGATCCGGCGAGGTCTCGACGCCCGCCTGTTCGATCAGCGACATCGCAGGGTCAAGCGCCGCAGCATCCAACAAGGTGCGCACACGGGCGAGGGCAAGCGCATCGCCCTGTTTCGCGTCCCCCTGCGGCGCGGTTGCTTGCGCAAGCAGCAGGGTAAACAGCAATGAATGGGCCACGGGCAGGTGAAGCTCTGGCAGACGGTCAAGCTGATGCGCGATGTCTTCCGCGGTGCTGCCTGTCCATAGATCCTGCGGCAGCCCTGTCACCTTGGTTGGCACCAACCCGATGGCGCGCGGCCCGCCTTTGCCCAAGGGGGCCACGGTCACGACAGGGGGCAGCGCGGTCTGCGCCACGGGGGCCTCGTCCGGCTTTACGGGGGCCTTGCGCGTCGGTTGCGGCGTCTTGGGACGTTCGCCGAGCCAGTCGATCACCGACAAAGGTGCGTTCCGGTCATTCTGCGCCGCGGTTTGCGCGGCGACACCAAGGGGGAGGGCAATCAGGCAAAAAACGCTTAGCTGCCTGACAAATCGGATCATTGCTGCTCCAACGTCACGGATTCGCGGATTTCGACCTGGGGTGGTGCAAAGTCCGCCCCGAAGAAGGGCCCCACATAGGCATAGACCGCAAGGCCGATGAACCCGATAATTGCGAGGTAAATCAGAAACTTGATCAGCTTGCCCATGGAATCCGCCTGCTTTCTTCTGCATCTTTTGACTATTCTATATATGGCCTTTTGGGCAAGATCACGTCATTCACACAAGAATGAGCGAAATTCAGCAATCCCCAGCCGATACGGCCCAAAACACCCCTCGGTACCATCTTAAGAAGACGGTTGTCATGGTGGGTATGATGGGAGCAGGCAAAACCGCCGTGGGCCGCGCTTTGGCCGCGAAACTCGGCGTGCCCTTTGTGGACAGCGACCACGAGATAGAGGCCGCTGCCAATCTGACCGTGCCCGAAATCTTTGAGCGCGACGGCGAGCCTTTCTTTCGCAAGCGCGAGACCGAAGTCATCTCGCGGCTACTGGATAAAGAGCCCGGCATCCTGTCGACCGGCGGCGGTGCCTTTCTGGCGGAAGCCAACCGCGAGAATATCTCGGCCCGCGGGGTGTCGGTGTGGCTGGATGCCGACCTTGATCTGCTGTGGAACCGTGTGCGGCATAAAACCTCGCGCCCGTTGCTGCGCACCGCCGACCCGCGCGGCACCCTGACCGAGCTTTACGAGAAACGTGTGCCGATCTACCGGCTTGCGGATATGACAGTTGCCAGCACGCCGGCGCTGTCGATTGACGCGATGGCGCAGCGCGTGGTGGGTGCGCTGACGGATCGTCCAGATGTACTTGAGGTGCTGTGATGCAAGAAACGGTTCATGTCGGTCTTGAGGGCCGCGCTTATGATGTGGTGATCGGCCCCGATCTGCTGGCGCAAGCAGGCGCGTTGATTGCCCCGCTGTTGCGCCGCAAACGTGTTGTGGTGGTCAGTGATGAAACGGTTGCGGCGCACCATCTGGACAGTTTGCGCGCCGGACTGGACGCCGCTGACATCAGCGCCGAGGCGCTGGCATTGCCGCCGGGCGAGGCCACAAAATGCTGGGCAGAGCTGACCCGCACGGTCGATTGGCTGATGGATCAGAAGGTCGAACGCAACGATATCGTGATTGCCTTTGGCGGCGGTGTCATCGGTGATCTGGTGGGCTTTGCCGCCGCGATCCTGCGCCGTGGTGTGCGCTTTGTGCAAATCCCGACCTCGCTTCTGGCACAGGTCGACAGCTCGGTCGGGGGCAAGACGGGGATCAACGTATCACAGGGCAAGAACCTTGTCGGCGCGTTTCATCAGCCGTCCCTTGTATTGGCCGATACGGCCGTGCTTGGCACATTGCAGGCGCGTGATTTCCTCGCCGGATATGGCGAGGTCGTCAAATACGGGCTGCTGGGGGATGCGGCCTTCTTTGACTGGCTCGAAGTGAACGCTCCCGCGATGGCCGCTGGCGATATGGCGCTGCGCGTAGAGGCGGTGCGCCGGTCTGTCCAGATGAAGGCCGATATCGTGCTGCGCGACGAAAAGGAACACGGCGATCGCGCGCTTTTGAACCTTGGCCATACCTTTTGCCACGCGCTTGAGGCGGCGACGGGCTATTCCGACCGGTTGCTGCATGGCGAAGGTGTGGCGATCGGCTGTGCGATGGCGTTTGAATTGTCCGCCCGTTTGGGGCTTTGCGCGCAAGAGGACCCCAGCCGCGTCCGCGCGCATCTGCGGGCCATGGGGATGAAAACCGACCTGCGCGACATCGACGGAGATCTGCCGGACGCCGCCTATCTGCTTGATCTGATGGGGCAGGATAAAAAGGTCATCGACGGCAAGCTGCGCTTTATTCTGGCCCGTAGCATTGGCGATGCATTTGTCACCGCCGATGTCCCCAAGGACGCGGTGCTAAAGCTGCTGGATGAGGCGCTGGCTGAACGCCACTAGGGGCGACGCCCACCCATTTTAAGTCAAGACAATGAAAAAGGCGGGGAATTCCCCGCCTTAACTATGTCTGGTATCAAATTGATATCAAAACGGAATTTCATCATCCAGATCGCGCGAGGAACCGCGACCACCGTCGTTGCCGCCGCCCGAGGGGCCACTGTCATAGCCGCCGCCGTAGCCGCCTTGATCCGATGGGCCGCTGTCGTAGCCGCCACCGCCGCCGCCGTAGTTGCCACCACCACCGGAACCACCACCGTCGCGGCCATCGAGCATGGTCAGCGTGCCGCCAAAGCCCTGCAGGACAACTTCTGTGCTGTATTTATCTTGACCGGACTGATCTTGCCATTTGCGCGTTTGCAGCTGGCCTTCGATATATACTTTGGAACCCTTCTTCAGGTATTGCTCTGCAATGCGCACAAGCCCTTCCTGAAAGATCGCCACCGAATGCCATTCGGTCTTTTCGCGGCGCTCGCCGGTGTTGCGGTCTTTCCATGTCTCGGATGTCGCGATGCGCAGGTTGCACACTTTGCCGCCGTTCTGGAACGAACGCACTTCGGGATCGCGCCCCAGATTCCCGATTAGGATCACTTTATTCACTGAGCCGGCCATGATGCCCCCATTTGCTGCAAGTTTACGGGCCACGCGCGAATCCCGCACGCACCTTGGATTGGCCGACGTTATACCCAGCAGGGATTGCGATAAACAGGGGGGAGGCGGGATTATCGCCGTTGCGACCCACGCAGATGTGACAGGGGCAATAAAGGGTGGCACCAACGGGTCAGTTTGATATGGTCTGCGGGAATTGAGACTGCGTGGGGCAGGGACAATATGCGAATTTTATTAACGGCGGCGCTGTGCTGCCTTTCTGTGGGCGCAGCACCGGTTGCTGCCGATGTGTTTTCATCCAAGAACCGGACCAAGCTTTTTGCGTCCCAGACCAAGATTTTGGACACACGGGCATCAAAACAATATGCGGCCTCTGTCCGGTTGCAGCCACAACGCGTGGTCACCCCGACAAAATGGGACACACCCAAATATCGCGGCAAGTACAAGGGCGTCTATCTTGGCATGGCGCGCGAAGCCGCGATGCGCCACGGCATTCCGGCGGACCTTTTCCTGCGCCTCGTGCAGCAGGAAAGCGGCTGGAACCCTGCGGCGCGGTCGCATAAAGGCGCGCTTGGTCTGGCGCAGCTTATGCCGGAAACGGCGCGGATCCTGCGCGTGGACCCGACCGACCCCTACGAGAACCTTGATGGCGGTGCACGCTACCTCAAGCGTCAGTATCAGGCGTTCGGGTCATGGAACCTCGCGCTTGCGGCCTATAACGCGGGGCCGGGGGCGGTGAAGAAATACGGTGGCATCCCGCCCTACGCCGAAACCAAGAACTATGTGAAGGTGATCGCGGGTCTGTGATGCGCCGCGATAAGTGGCTCTGAATAAAGTATATTTCGCCGCAGCATGCTGATTTCCGCTTGCCGTTTTTCGCGGCGATGGAACCATATCGCCACGGCTGATGTTCCCTTTCCACAGCGTCAGCAGGTCGTCTTCTACGGTCTGCGCGCATCAGAAAGATAAGGAGCATTCGCATGTTCAACTCAGTTAAATCGATCGCCTTGGCCACAGGTGTAAGCTTGGCCGCATTGTCCTCTGCCGCATTTGCGGACGAAAAGGTCGCCTTCTCCGCGATTGACGTAAGCTCGTCGATCAACGCCGCGCAGGACGCTAACGCGATGGAATATTACCCCCAGATCACCGAGGATCTGAAAGCCGCCGTGGCCGCCCGCGTCTTGGGCAGCGATGACGCCAGCGATCCGACGATCAACATCGACATCCGCAAAATCTCGCTGGATGGGGATACGATGCTGAGCGATAGCCAAGAATTTAACGAGATCGAAGGTGTGGTGGACATCACATCACCCAATGAATCGATCGGCGCACGCAGCTTCCCTGTGAACGTCGCCGCCTATTCGGTCGATCAGGTCGTGCCCGAGGGCTATGTCGCCGTGTCCCCGACCGAGGGTGTGTTTTACGAAGTCATGATCAACGGTTTTGCCGATGAGGTGGCCGAACAGGTCGGCAATCTGAACACCGCAGGTAGCGGCGTCAGCAAATAAGCCACCCTGCCTCGATCAGGCAGAAGCGGCCATCGCACATGCGGTGGCCGTTTTTTTGATGCGTAGCCAAGGGTTCAGCGCGTCGTAACGTCCATCTCGATCACCGGCTCCATCGCCGCAAGCTGCGCGTCATCCAGATGACATTTCACCGTATGCCCCGTCGCCAGCGCCCGCAGTTCTGGCACCTGCGTCTCGCAAAGATTTCCCGGTACCCGAGATTTCCACCGGCAGCGCGTCTGAAACGGGCAACCGGGCGGCGGATTCATCGCCGAGGGGACATCGCCTTCCAGCACAATATGTTTTTTCTTCACCCGCGTGTCGGCGATCGGCACCGCCGACAGCAGCGCTTCGGTATAGGGATGATAGGGCGGAGAGAACACCTGATCCGTCGTGCCCAATTCGACCACATGGCCCAGATACATCACCATCACCCGGTCGCTAAGATATCGCACGATGCTCAGGTCATGACTGATGAACAACAGACAGGTCTGTTGCGCCTGCTGGATCTCCATCAAAAGATCCGTCACCGCCGCCTGAACCGAGACATCAAGCGCCGAGACGGGTTCATCCGCCACCACAATCCGCGCGTCTCCGGCAAAGGCACGGGCAATCCCCACGCGTTGTTTCTGCCCGCCCGACAGTTGGCGCGGCATGCGGCTGGCGAATTCCCGCGGCAGTTTGACCAGATCCAGCAGCTCCAGCATGCGCGCCTTACGGTCACGCGCGGATGTGCCCACGCCAAACACTTCAAGCGCGCGGATGATCTGGCGGCCCACGGTCATTGACGGGTTCAATGTGTCGAAAGGGTTCTGGAACACCATCTGGATATCAGCGACGGTCTGTGTCCCCCGATCCTCGATCGCGGTGGTTCCGATATCACGGCCATCCAGCAGCAGGTGACCGGCTGTGGCCGTCTCCAGCCCCATAAGAACCTTGGCAAAAGTGGACTTGCCGCAACCGGATTCCCCAACGATGGCAAGGGTTTCACCCGCACGCGCTTCAAAGCTCAGCTCTTCGTTTGCTTTAACCACTTTGGTACCGGTTCCGCCAAACATGGAATGCGCCGCGACCTGATAGTATTTCTTGAGCTTGTCCATTTTCAGAACGACGTCGCCAACCTCTCCCTTCGACTTGGTCGCCGCATGCGCCATCGGCGTGGCCCAGTCGATGTCATCGTGGCGGATACAGCGGGTCGCGTGTCGCGTGTTTTCGGGCACGTCCAGCATTGGAATTGCACCCTGATCGCAGCGCCCCGCGACAAAGTAATCGCAGCGCGGGCCAAAGTTGCAGCCTTCGGGGCGTTCATGGGGCAGGGGGAAATTGCCGGGGATAGCGACCAGCGGGCGCGCGGTCTTGTCGGCACCGGGCAGCGGGATCGACCGGAACAGAGCCTGTGTATAGGGATGGCGCATGCCGTCGAACACATCCGCAATCGACCCGCGCTCGACCGCCTCGCCGGAGTACATGACACAGATGCGATCGCAGGTGTCCAGCACCAGCCCGAGGTTGTGGCTGATGAACAGCATAGAGGTGCCGTATTTGCGCCCCAGATCTTTGACCAGATCAATGATCGCCGCTTCGACCGTGACATCCAATGCTGTGGTGGGCTCGTCCAGGATCAGCAAGGACGGCTCTGACATCAGGGCCATAGCGATGACAATGCGCTGCTGTTGACCGCCTGACAGTTGGTGCGGATAGGCCTTGAGGATACGTTCGGGGTCCGGCAGCTTGACGTCAGTCACCAGTTGCAAGGCGCGGGCATGGGCCTCGCGTTTCGACATGCCACCGTGGATCATCGGCACTTCCATCAACTGCTGCCCGATCCGCATGGCGGGGTTCAAAGAGGCCATAGGCTCTTGATAGATCATCGCGATCTCGCTGCCCCTGATCTGACGCAACTCAGCGGCGCTCATCTGGGACAGATCGCGCCCCTTGAATTTGATTGACCCGCCCACGACACGCCCGTTCACCCCAAGGTCCTGCATCACGCCCAAGGCGACCGTTGATTTACCACAACCGGATTCACCAACCAGCCCCACAGCCTCGCCCGGTTTGACCGAGACCGAAAAATCCATCACCGCCGGAATTTCGCGCAGCCGTGTGAAGAAAGAGATCGACAGCGCGTCGATCTCCAGAATTGGCCCGTCATATGCCTCGCCCATGTCCAACTCCCTTACCTTCAACCGCAACCTTATATTTCATTTTGCCAAGTAAACTCCGGGGGTGCGGGGGCTGGCCCCCGCGGCGGTTCCCCCAAATCAATCCCGCAAACTCTCTTCGCGCAGCCCATCCGCGAGCAGGTTCAACCCCAGCACAAGGCTCAGCAAGGCCAGCGCCGGCGCGATTGCCGCATGGGGGTAGAGCGCCAGCAGGCGCCGCCCTGCGTTGATCGTGGTGCCCCAATCAGGGCTTTCGGATTCCAGTCCCAGCCCAAAGAACCCCAGCGTGCCAAGCAGGATCGTTGTATAGCCGATGCGCAGGCAGAAATCGACGATCAAGGGGCCGCGGGCATTGGGCAGGATCTCCCACAACATGATGTACCACGGTCCTTCGCCGCGGGTCTGCGCGGCCGCCACATAGTCGCGTGTCTTGATGTCCAGTGCGAGCCCGCGCACGATGCGGAATACTGTGGGCGCATTGACGAAAACCACCGCGACAAAGACCACCAGCAACCCCGGCCCGATGTCGAGGAAATCCAGAAACGCAGGCAGGCCCGGGATCTCGTAGGTCTGGGTCCGCACCAAGGCCCCATCGTCCGAGATCATCGCGAGGTAAAGCCAGCCAACCAGCCCCAGTACCACGACCAGCACCGGCGTGCGGGTGCCTGGCTGCGTGCGCAGACGTGTGTTGAGCAGCACCCAAAGGAACACCAGCGGAAAGATGAACAGCACAATCGCCATGTAATTCGGCAGTCCGGTGAGCACGATCTCGGGGGTGACCAGAAGATAAAAGATCAAGATCACCGGAAAGGCGAGGATCAGATTGGCTAGAAAACTCAGGAATACGTCCAGTTTACCGCCATAGTAGCCCGCAGGCAGCCCCAGCGTGATCCCCACCATAAAGGCAAAGACCGTCGCCATCGGTGCAATCTGGATCACCACCCAGGCGCCTTTGATCAGGCGGCTGAACACATCGCGGGCAAGGTTATCGCCGCCCAGCAGGAACCACGGGTAGTCGCCGTCCTCAGCACGGGCCAGCGGTGTGCCGGGAAGCTTGTTCTTCATGCCCGAGGTCTGGCTGAGGCTATCATGGGTCACGATCATGTCGAACACCCCGCCGAACAGCCCCGTATAGACCCAGAACATCACCAGCCCAAAGCCGATCATACCGACGGTGCTGTCAAACAATTTGCCATAAAGCCCCAGCCGGCGTTTGAAGGTGATCGACAGGGCAAAGGTCACGATCAGGGCAGCCCAGACCGGCAGCAGACGTTGCGACATGCCGCCAAAGATGCCGGCCTCGGCGCCCAAGAAAATGCCCCCGACGACATAGACCATCAGCAGCGCGGTCGCCGCCGCGATCCCCGCCGAGGTAAGCTGCCCCAAGCGGCGCGTTCCCGCAGGGGAAGTAGGCAGCAGGGGCCAGACCATCTGCATCGCGATGCCAAGCAGCACGACCAACACCGCGCCCCCCAGCAATGGGTTCACCCAGTCCAGCGCACCTGTCCATGTCAAGGGGTCCATCTACATTGTCTCCTCAGGTGATCCGGATGCGCGGGTTCAGCACGACATAGCCGATGTCCGAGATCAGCTGCGTTGTCAGCACCACGATTACCGACACGACCGACACGGCCAGCAACAGCTCGATGTCGTTATTCGACGCGGCGCGGACCAACAGCCAGCCGAAGCCCTTGTAGTTAAAGAGGGTCTCGACGATGACGACTCCGTTCAGAAGCCACGGGATTTGCAGCATGATTACCGTGAACGGCGCGATCAGTGCATTGCGCAGAGCGTGTTTCAGGACGATGTTGCCAAAGCTCACCCCCTTCAGCCGCGCCGTGCGGATGTATTGCGCGGTCATCACCTCGGTCATCGAGGCACGGGTCATGCGCGCGATATAGCCCATCCCGTAAAGCGAGATGGTCAGCACCGGCAAAAAGAAATTCCAGAAGGTCGCGTCTTTCATCGCACTGGCGGCGGAGCCCAGAAACAGCGTTTTGCTGTCGATCCAGCCCCAGTCGGCCAGCAGAGGCGACAGCCCAAATCGCGAGGAGGCGAGCAGGGCGATGAACACGACACCAGACACATATTCAGGCGTCGCGGTTGTCAGGATTGAAAAGGTCGACAGAGTCCGGTCCGTCCGCGACCCTTCGCGCATCCCTGCCAGCACGCCCACGATCAGTGCCATCGGCACCATCAGCAGGATCACGCAGCCCATCAACTTGCCCGTCAGCGCCAATCGGGTCAGGACAGTGGGGCCGACATCCTCTTGGAAAACAGTCGAAAATCCCCAATCCCCTTGCAAGATACCGCAAAAGCGGCGGCGGTCGCCCTCGGGCGTGTCCTTGGTAAAGCACCGCCCGAAACGGGTGCCGTCATCCTCTTGCGTCACCCATCCGGGCATGACGCCCAGCCATTGGCCGAATTTGACCGGCAGCGGGTCAAGATAGCCGCGATCCCCCAGATAGCTTGCGACCGCTTCGTCGGACATGCGGAAGTTGCCTTGGGTCTTGGCAAGCTTTTCGAGGTTCGGATAGAGGTTCGTCAGCCAGAACACGATAAAGGTCAGGCATAGCGCTGTTACCACCATCACGCCCAAACGGCGCAATATGAAAATACCCATGTGATGACCCTGTTGCGCGGCGGTACGGCGACACCTTGAAGGCGCGCGGCTGCGTTTGAATTTGTCGCAGCGCGGTCCGGCTTTTGCCGATACGTTGCGCGCTGCGCGGCTCCCTTATTGTCCGCTTTCCGCCATGACATTGGCGGTGCGGATGTGTTTTTCTTGAATACCAGTCAGCCACAGGTCGCGGTGGCAGGTCAACTCGGTACTTTGGAAAAGAAGCTAACCCGAGCGTCCTTGCAGCCACTGGTCCTGACGCGTCAGGCCGCCGTTGCCCGCAGACGCGAGGGTGTGAGGCCCGTGTGTTGCTGCATGAACCGCGTGAAATAGGCGGCAGAACCAAAGCCAAGGTGGCGCGCGATATCCTGTGCGGAATGCTCTGTCGTGCCAAGCAGGTGCCGTGCCTCATGCACCACCCGTTCGGTCAGGATATCCGCCGCAGTCTTGCCGGTGGCGGATTTTACGGCCCGTGACAGATGCGTCGGCGTGACCTCCAGGCTTTCGGCGTATTGCGCCATCGGCGCGCCGCTGCTGTAGTGTTCACAGACCATCTGGCAGAACCGCGCGCTGAGCCGTGCGGCGGCGTTGCGCCGGTTGGGGACATGTTCGTCCTGCATGATCTGACGCCGCAGCCAGACCGACATCAGCGCCGCGTGCCCCTCTAACGCGTCATGATACAGCGGGCGCTTGGCCTGTTGTTCGCGCTGCGCGGCTTCGATCAGGCCGGTCAGTTCGGTCTGGGCCTGCACATCCCGAATACGCAGGTGGCGCGGCATTTGGGGCAGGCGCAGCTCGGTGCCGTCGGGGATCACCACCGCTTGCCCGATGCCCTGCCGCCCCATATCAAGGGCAAAGAGCGCACGGGCAGGGATAAACACCGCGTTATGCGCCCCCAAACCGCGCCGCTGGCCGTCAAGCTGCAGCAATCCCTGACCGCGGGTGATCCAGATCAGCATATGCACAGGCCGGTCATGGCAAAGCTGCACGCGCCAGTCCTGCCCTTGCGACAGTTGCGCCAGCGTCAGCAATTCGATCGTGTTCTCTGTCATTGCATGACCCTATCAGCAAAAGACAAGTAAACACTATCGTTATACAGAGATACGGAAAGATAAAGGCAGTAAAAGATAATTTCGCCGTTTTGGCAGCCGCGTGCTACCCCGGCACATATTGCAGCCAATCGGCGGTGTTCTTGCGCATCCACGTGCGCTGCCGTTTGGCATATTGCCGTGTCGCGATGATGGCATCCTGTCGCGCCACGTCAAGCGGTGTTGCGCCGTCAAGGTAGCGCATCAGCTCGGGCACGCCGATGGCACGGTGCGCGGGCAGGGCGGGGTCGTAATCGGGGTGCACGGCGGCGACTTCGTCCAGCGCGCCTTGGTCCAGCATCTGGTCAAAGCGACGGATGATCCTGTCGTTCAGCCAGTCCTTCGACGCGGCAACGGCGACAGGCTGACAGCGCTCCATCGGCAGGATGGGGGGCGGCGTATCATCTTGCCACGCGGCCAGCCCGCGCCCTGTGGCTTGCTGCACCTCCCACGCACGCTGGACGCGCATTGGGTTATAAAGATCGATGCGGCGCGCCGTCTCTGCGTCAAGCGCGTCGATCATCGCCGCGCGGGTCATGGTGTTGCCCGCGACGCGTACCGCGTCAGGGGTCGGGGGAATGTCCACCAGCCCCTTGGTCAGCGCCGCGAAATAAAGCCCCGTGCCACCGACAATGATCGGGCGTGCGGGCTGGCGCAGCACCTCGGTTACCTCGCGCAGCCAGTGGCCGACCGAATAGGGGTCGTGCGCCGCGACATGGCCATACAGCAGATGCGGTGCCAAGGCCTCTTCCTCGGCCGGGGGGCGGGCCGAGATCACGCGCCAGCAGCCGTAGACCTGACTGGCATCTGCATTCACAATCACCCCGCCCTGAGCCTGCGCAATCGCCAGCGCCAGCGCCGATTTGCCCGACGCCGTGGGCCCCGCAATCAGGACAGGCGCGGCAGGGTCGATAGAGGAAACCACGTCAGAGACGCGGGACAGCGGGGCATCTGGCATTTCTTTGCGTGAACCTCTGACGGAGCATTGAATGTTTGCGCTATTTGCGACATTTTACGGCGCAATGAAAACCCCTCCCACACCCTGAAAGGTGCGCCCATGCCCGAGAGCCAGTCAAAAGTAACATTCAACCGGGTCATGCTGAAGATTTCAGGCGAAGCATTGATGGGCGATCAGGGGTTCGGGCTGAACCCGCCAACCGTGCAACGCATCGCGAACGAGGTCAAATCGGTGCATGATCTTGGCGTCGAAATCTGCATGGTCATCGGGGGCGGCAATATCTTCCGCGGGCTGCAAGGGTCGGCTCAGGGGATGGAACGCACCACCGCCGATTATATGGGGATGCTGGCCACCGTGATGAACGCGCTGGCGATGCAATCCGCGCTGGAGGAACTGGGCATTCACACGCGGGTAATTTCCGCGATCACAATGAACGAGGTCGCCGAACCCTATATTCGCCGCCGCGCCGTGCGCCACCTTGAGAAAAAGCGCGTGTGCATCTTTGCCGCGGGCACCGGCAACCCCTATTTCACCACCGATACCGCCGCGACGCTGCGCGCCAATGAAATGGCCTGCGAAGCGATCTTCAAGGGCACCAAGGTCGATGGTGTCTATGACAAAGACCCCGCCAAATTCGATGATGCGGTCCGCTATGATGACGTGAGCTATGACGATGTGCTGCAAAAGCGCTTGGGGGTCATGGATGCCTCTGCCATCGCCTTGGCGCGCGACAACAACCTGCCGATCATCGTCTTCTCTCTGGACGAACCGGGCGGCTTCAAGGGGATTCTCGCGGGCGAGGGCACATACACACGGGTTCAGGGCTAGGCCCCAACCTACGATAGATGCGGGCCTCCCTATACAAGGGGGGCTTGTTCGCGTTATATCGGTTCAAATTTAGATAGTTACAAAACCACCGGGGACATCATGTCAGACGATTTTATGCTGGACACAGACGATCTTGAGCGGCGCATGAATGGCGCGATCACATCGTTGCGTACCGAATTTGCCTCTTTGCGCACAGGCCGCGCCTCCGCCTCTATGCTGGAACCTGTGATGGTCGATGCCTATGGCAGTAGCACGCCGATTAACCAAGTGGGTACCGTCAACGTGCCCGAGCCGCGCATGGTCACCATCAACGTCTGGGACAAGGCGCTGGTCGGCAAGGTCGAAAAGGCGATCCGTGAATCCGGTCTGGGCATCAACCCGCAGCTGAACGGCACGATCATCATGCTGCCGATCCCCGAGCTGAACGAGGAACGCCGCACCCAGCTGACCAAGGTCGCGGGGCAATATGCCGAAAGCGCCCGTGTCTCCATCCGCAACATCCGCCGCGACGGTATGGACCAGATCAAGAAAGCCAAGGCCGACGGCATGTCGGAAGACGATCAGAAAGTCTGGGAGGGTGAGGTTCAGGATATGACCAACAAGTTCATCGCCCAGATCGACGAGCAGCTTGAAAGCAAACAAGCCGAGATCATGCAGGTTTAAGTACCTTACTCGATGCGCGCGACCCCAAGGTCCGCGCATCGGCCTGCAGTTCGATAAGGATAGATGATGCCTGCTGCGACCGACCAGACCTTCCAGCTTGTCCCAGGGGCACCGCGCCATGTTGCGATCATCATGGACGGAAACGGCCGTTGGGCGACCCAGCGGGGGCGTCCGCGTCTGTTCGGGCATCATGCCGGTGCCAAGCGTGTGCGCGAAATCGTCGAGGCATGCCCCGATTTCGGCGTCGAATATCTGACGATCTTTGCCTTCTCGACCGAGAACTGGAAACGTACTCAGGTCGAGGTGGCGGGACTCATGAGCCTGTTCCGCCGCTATATCACCAAAGAGACCAAAGCGCTGAAAGCCAAGGGCGTGCGCGTCCGGTTTATCGGTGACCGTGTCCGGCTGGATGCGAAACTGGTCAAGCTGATGAATGTGCTAGAGGCAGAGACCGCGGAAAACACCCGTACCCATCTGACGATTGCGTTGAACTACGGCGGTCGCGACGAGGTCGCGCGCGCGACGCAGCGGCTGGCGCAGGACGTTGCAGCGGGTCTGCTCAGCCCTGAGGACGTCGACGAAGAGACCCTGCCGCGCTATCTGGATACCCATGTTCTGCCGGACCCCGATCTGGTGATCCGCACCAGTGGCGAGGCGCGGATATCGAACTTTCTGCTGTGGCAATCAGCCTATGCCGAATATGAATTCATTGATACGCTCTGGCCCGACTTCACCAAGGCCGAGTTTGGCAATCTTTGTGCGGCCTTTGGCAATCGCGACCGGCGCTTTGGTGCCGTGTCCTCCTGATCGTACGACGAAAGGAAAGCACTATGACACCTTCTTCGGAACGCTGGTCCGACCTCACGGCGCGCGTCGGTTCGGCGCTGGCGATGATTGTGGTTGGTCTGGGCGGGATCTATCTGGGCGGGCCCGTGTTCCACGTTCTCGTCGCGATCATTTGCGGCGTCATGGCGTGGGAACTAGTGGGGATGTTGAACCCGTCAAACCGCAGCGCGCGGATGCAGATGGGCTTGCTGGTGGGCGCGGCGACGCTCGCCGCGATCTACCTGCCCGTGGGTTTTGCCCTGCCGGTGCTGCTGGCCCCCGCGTTGGTGGGCTTTGGCCAGCTGGAAAAGCACCGCACGATTTTCATGTGCTTCACCGTGATGATCATGCTGGCCGGTTTCGGGCTGACGCAGGTGCGCGATGATTTCGGCTTTGGCTGGCTGATGTGGCTGGTGCTGGTTGTGGTGATCACCGATGTCGTTGGCTATTTCGCCGGACGTGCCATCGGTGGCCCGAAGTTCTGGCCCAAGGTCAGCCCCAAGAAAACATGGTCCGGCACGGCGGCGGGCTGGATCGGGGCGGCGGCTGTCGGTTTCCTGTTCTCGATCAACACCGGTGTGGGCTTGCAGCTGGTCGGTGTCTCTGTCGCCATGTCGATGGCGTCGCAGATGGGGGATATGGCGGAATCCGGGATGAAGCGTCGCTTGGGGGTCAAGGACAGCTCTAACCTGATCCCCGGTCACGGCGGCTTGCTGGATCGGTTCGACGGTATGTTGGGGGCGGCGCTGTTCCTGCTGATCATTGGTCGTTTCCTGACCATCACACCCGCACTAAGCTGATCCCCACCCCTATGAAGAAAGTCAGTATTTTCGGGGCCACGGGCTCTATCGGGCAGAACACCATTGATCTGATCGCGCGCGCGCCCGACGCCTATGATGTCGTCGCGCTGACCGGTGCCAGCAATATCGCGCAGCTGGCCGAAGATGCGCAGCGGTTGAACGCGCAGCTTGCTGTCACGGCCCATGAGCATCTGCTGGACGACCTGCGCGACGCGCTATCGGGCACGGGCGTGGAGGCCGCCGCCGGAACACAAGCCATCAACGCGGCCGCCGCACGCCCCGCCGATTGGGTCATGTCCGCCATCATCGGGGCCGCGGGACTGGCACCGGGGGTGGAGGCGTTGAAACAAGGCGCGACGCTGGCCCTTGCCAATAAAGAGTCGCTGGTCTGCGCCGGTCAGCTGATGCTCGATACGGCCAAGGCACATGGGGCCACCATGCTGCCGGTCGATAGCGAACATTCCGCCGTATTTCAGGCCCTGATCGGCGAGGATATCTCGGCGGTCGAACGGGTCATCATCACCGCCAGCGGCGGGGCGTTTCGGGATTGGCCGCTGGAAAAGCTCGCCGATGCCACGCTAGAGCAGGCGTCGAGCCATCCGAACTGGGACATGGGCCAGCGTATCACCATCGACAGCGCATCGATGTTCAACAAGGCGATGGAAGTCATTGAAACGCGTGAATATTTTCGCGTGGACCCCGACCAGATCGAAGTGTTGGTGCATCCGCAGTCGATGATCCATGCGCTGGTGGGGTTCAATGACGGTGCCTTGATGGCGCATATCGGCCCGCCCGACATGCGCCACGCCATCGGCTTTGCCCTGCATCACCCCGACCGTACGCATTTGCCGGTAGAGCGGCTGGATCTGGCAAAGATCGGCAGCTTTGACTTCCGCGTCCCCGATGACATCCGTTGGCCCGCCCTGCGCCTCGCGCGCGAGGTAATGGCGCGTGGTGGCATGGCCGGTGCGGTGTTCAACGCCGCCAAAGAGGTCGCGCTGGACGGGTTTATCGGCGGCAAGCTGCGCTTTCCCCAGATGGCCGAGATCGTCGAAGACACGATGGAAGCGCTTTTCCCTGACAATGGGGTGATCGATGCGGCCATCACACTTGATAACGTCGCGCAGGTGGACCATCTGGCAAGGCAGGCCGCATGGGCCGCAATAACAAAGAGGGCAGGGTAGAGTTTTGGATATAATGGCATTGATCCCGCAGTTTGGCGGGCTGATCTGGACGCTTCTGGCTTTTGTAATTGCCCTGTCGGTGATCGTCGCGATCCATGAATACGGTCATTATATCGTCGGACGCTGGTCCGGGATCCATGCCGATGTCTTCTCGCTTGGGTTTGGCCCTGTGATTTATAGCCGCTACGACAAACGCGGCACCAAGTGGCAGATCGCGGCGCTGCCCTTTGGCGGCTACGTGAAATTCGCGGGCGATGCGGATGCGGCCTCGGGCAAGGATGTGGCCGCGATGGAAGCGGCCGAGGCGGACCCGAAGCGGTTGCGTGCCACCATGCATGGTGCGCCGCTATGGGCGCGTGCAGCCACGGTCGCTGCGGGGCCGGTTTTCAACTTTGCCCTGTCCATTCTGGTTTTCGCGGCCATCGGCCTGTCGGTCGGCGTCCCACGTGACCCGATGACCGTCGGGGAGTTACACCCGCTGCCGTTTGAACAGAATGAACTGGTGGAAGGGGACGAGATCGTCTCTATCGGCGGGGTGACCCTGCCGCCGGTGTCCGATGCCACCGCCTATGCCGACGCCTTTGCCAGTATTCCGCTGGACCAACCGCTGCCCTATGAGGTGAACCGTGGCGGGGACGTCGTGACCGTGGATGGGCCTTATGTCATGCCATCGCTGGTCAAGCAGGTGATGCCGCAATCGGCGGCCTATGAGGCCGGTCTGAAAAGCGGCGATGTGATCACCTCGGTTGACGGGGCAGAGATTTTCGCCTTCCGCCAGTTGAAGACCGCTGTTGAAGCCTCTGAAGGCACGCCGCTTGAACTTGATATCTGGCGCGACGGGCAAATGCTGGACATCACCCTGCGCCCCAAAGTGACGGACGAACCGCAGCCGGACGGCAGCTTCAAGTCGCAGATGCGCATTGGCATCGTGGGCGGCACCGCCTTTGACACCGCCACGACGAACCCTGGCGTGCTGACAGCGCTTTGGGGTGGGGTAGAGAACACAGGCCGGATCATCAGCGGGTCGCTGTCGGGTCTCAAGCATATGATCGTCGGCAATATCAGCACCTGTAACCTAAGCGGTCCGGTGGGGATCGCGCAAACCTCTGGCGCGATGGCGTCGCAGGGCGCGCAAAGCTTCATCTACTTTATCGCGGTGCTGTCGACGGCGGTCGGTCTGCTGAACCTCTTCCCGATTCCGGCGCTGGATGGCGGGCATCTGGTGTTCTACGCCTATGAAGCCGTGACCGGCAAACCACCCAGCGATGTCGCGTTGCGCATCCTGATGACGATTGGTCTGACCTTGGTACTGGGGTTAATGGTCTTTGCCTTGGGTAACGATTTATTTTGCCCTTAGGCGATATTTTGCCGCCTAAAAGGGGGTAAAAAGTTACAAAAGTCTTATTGCTGCCTTAATTGGTCAAACGAGCGCCGCAATCGCCTGCGATAGTCGATCCAAGTTACAAAGGATACGAGTATGCAGACGTTCAAGACAAGTTATCGCGGTTTGAGCCTTTTGGTTGATCTGAACTGGGACCGCGCTTTGTACTTCGGCTTCCTGATCATCGCGCTGACCGCCGGCGCGTGGATCGGCGCATAACGCCGCTCTCTCTCCCTACCCAAGTGCCCCCCCGCACTCTATCGTGATCCAACTGACCGTCATACACACTATATAGGTGTATGGCGGTCTCTTCGTTTTGACAAAGGCCGCTAACCTGTCTAGTCAGGACGAAAGAGTTTTTTGACAGCGGGTAGGGCAAATGATGCACAACGACAGGTGGAATAAGCCCACCGAAACAGCGGTTTTCACTCCTTTTGCGAAATCCTTGCGCAGCGCTTCTTTTTGCGTAATGTTATCAGTCGCTTGGCTGGTGCCAGCGCCACATGCTGACGCGCAAAGCTATCAATTCAACACAGTTCAGATCGACGGCAACGAACGGATCGGCGACAGCGCCATCCTAAGCCGCGCAGGAATCGCACGCGGTCGGGCGATCAGCGCGGGCGAATTGAACGATGCTTACCAGAATCTTCAGGCATCCGGCCTGTTTGAAAGCGTAGCACTTGAACCGCGCGGCGGGACATTGGTGATCACGGTCGTAGAATTCCCCACGATCAACCGCATCAGCTTTGAAGGCAACGCGCGCATCGATGACGAAGCGCTGGCGTCGGTCGTTGATTCAGACGAACGCCGCGTCTTTAACCCGACCCAAGCCGAAAAAGACGCCAATGCCATCGCGCAGGCCTATAGCAACGACGGCCGTATCGCCGCCCGCGTCCAGCCCAAGGTCATCCGCCGCGACCAGAACCGCGTTGATCTGGTGTTTGAAGTCTTCGAAGGCGACAACGTCGAGATTGAACGCCTGAGCTTTGTCGGCAACCGCGAATATTCGGACCGTCGTCTGCGCCGCGTGCTGGGGACCAAGCAAGCGGGCCTGTTCCGCCGTCTGATCAAACGCGACACATTTGTGCCCGAACGCATCGAGGCCGACCAGCAGATGCTGCGCGATTTCTACCTGTCGCGCGGCTATGTCGACATGCGCATTTCGGCGGCGAACGCTCAGCTGACCGAAGAACGCGACGGCTATTTTGTGCAGTTTAACGTGCAAGAGGGGCAACAGTTCAAGTTCGGCGAACTGACCGTCACCTCGACCATCAACGGGGTGAACGCTGACGATTATCGTGGCGTGATCAAGACCAAATCCGGTGCCGTCTATTCACCGTCGCTGGTCGAGACGGATATCGCTCGGATGGAACGCAAAGCCATCCGTGACGGCGTTGATTTTCTGCGGGTAGAACCGGTTGTCACGCGCAATGATCGCGACCTGACGCTGAACGTCGAATATCGTATCTCTCGTGGTCCACGTGTGTTTGTCGAACGGATCGACATCGAAGGTAACACCACCACGCTTGACCGCGTTGTGCGCCGCCAGTTCGACAGCGTAGAGGGTGACCCGTTCAACCCGCGCGAGATCCGTGAAAGCGCCGAGCGCATCCGCGCTCTTGGTTATTTTGAAAGCGCCGAAGTCAACGCCCGCGAGGGGTCTTCCCCCGAGCAGGTCGTCGTAGACGTGAATGTTGTGGAACAGCCGACGGGCTCGCTCAACTTCGGTGGGTCGTTCTCGTCCAGTGACGGGATCGGCGTCGCGGTCAGCTTTGCCGAGGATAACTTCCTGGGACGCGGCCAGAAGCTCAAGCTGACCGTCAGCACGGCTGAAGATGCACAGCGCTATGGCTTCAACTTTATCGAGCCGAGCCTCTTGGGGCGTGATGTGGCGTTCGGCCTGAACCTCGATTATGCCGAAACAAGCTCGTCCTATAACTCCTTCGACACCGAACGTATCGTCTTCCAGCCGACCCTGTCGTTCCCTGTCAGCGAAAACGGGCGGTTGAGCCTCAACTATACCTATGACGATCTTGAGATGTCAGAGCGGGACGATACCACAACCGGTTTCGTCGTTGCTAATGACATCGCCGCGGGCCGTCAGGTGACCTCTTCGATCGGGTATAACTACAGCTACGACACCCGCCGCGCCGGCCTTGACCCGACATCGGGTGTGCTGCTGCAATTCGGGCAGGATTTCGCAGGTCTAGGGGGTGACACCAAGTTCGTGAAAACCACCGCCAAAGCCATCGGCGAAAAGCGTATCTTCAACGAGGAAGTTACCCTGCGTGCCACCTTGCAAGGTGGGGCATTGGCATGGAGCGAAGGCAACAACCGCGTTTCCGACCGCTTCTTGATCGGCCCGTCAATCATGCGCGGCTTTGAAACCGGCGGCATCGGTCCGCGCGATCAAAGCAACGGATCGGACGACTCCCTTGGGGGTAACCTTTTCGTGGTTGGTAGTCTTGAGGCGGAATTCCCGCTGGGCCTGCCCGAAGAATACGGCATCAGCGGCGGCGTCTTCTATGATGTCGGCAACGTCTGGAACCTCGACGATGTAGAGATCCCCACGGGCTCGTCTATCGTCGGTGAATCCGGGTCGTTCCGCCACGTGATCGGTGTATCGCTCTTCTGGGATACGCCTGTTGGTCCTTTGCAGTTCAACGTCTCTAAAGCGTTGAAAAAAGAGGACTACGACGAAGAGCAAAAGTTCGAAGTGACCCTGCGGACCGATTTCTGAGGCCGTTATGAAACTGCGGGCACTCTTGATTTGCCTTCTTCCGGTACTGCCCCTTGCGGCGGTGCCGGTTTTTGCACAACAGCAGTCTGAACGGCGCGTGGTGCAAAGCCCGATCCTGACCATCGATTCAGATCGTGTGTTCAATGAAAGCGCCTTCGGTCTGCGGGTGGCGGATGACGTGGAAACCCAAAGCGCTGAAATCTCTGCCGAAAACCGTCTGATTGAAGCGGATTTGAAGGCCGAGGAGCGCAAGCTCACCGATCAGCGCAGCAAGCTCAGCCCCGATGCCTTTAGCGGGCTGGCGGATGCCTTTGACGAAAAGGTGCAGAAAACCCGCGCGGCGCAAGCGGCAAAGGGGCGGGCGCTGAACGAATTGGTCGAGAAAGAGCGCCAGGTGTTTCTGGCCGCTGCGGGCCCTGTGTTGGAACAGATGATGCGTGAAGCCGGGGCGGCCGTGATCCTTGAACGCCGGTCGGTCTTCGTCAGCGCCAACGCCATCGACATTACCGACGAAGCCATTGAACGGCTTGATGCGTCGGTCGGCAGCGGCAAGAACTGATCCCCCCGCTTGCCCATGGCGGCCAGAATTGGTAGCCAGCATACAGCTTTTAACAGACAGGACATGCAATGACTGACACCCTGCCAAGTGCCGATATCCAGATGATCCAGCGGATCATTCCGCACCGCTATCCCTTTTTGCTGGTCGATAAAGTGGTCGATATCCAGGGCACGCAAAGTGCTGTCGGGATCAAGAATGTCACGATGAACGAACCGCATTTTCAGGGGCATTTCCCCGGCATGCCGATTATGCCCGGCGTCACCATCGTAGAGGCGATGGCGCAGACCGCTGCGGTGATGGTCGGTGTCACGCTGGAAATGGCGGATAAGGACATGAAGGTCTA
This sequence comes from Sulfitobacter pontiacus, assembly GCF_040790665.1. Lineage (NCBI taxonomy): Bacteria > Pseudomonadati > Pseudomonadota > Alphaproteobacteria > Rhodobacterales > Roseobacteraceae > Sulfitobacter > Sulfitobacter pontiacus. The sequence goes on from NZ_CP160849.1 coordinate 2,727,420, forward strand.
TTTCATGGCCATCGATAAATGCAAATTCCGCCGCAAGGTCGTTCCCGGTGACGTCGTCCGGATGGAGCTGAACACCCTGCGCGGCAAACCCGGCGGCAAAGTCTGGAAATTCGGTGGCGTCGCGTCGGTCGAGGGCGAAATGGCGGCCGAGGTTGAATTCACTGCGATGATGGACCTGTCCTGATGGGCAACATCCACCCAAGCGCTGTGATCGAGGAGGGGGCGCAGATCGCGGCCTCTGCCACGGTTGGCCCGTTTTGCGTCATCGGCCCTCGGGTCGTGCTGCATGACAACGTTGAGGTGAAGTCCCACGCCATCGTCACCGGCGACACCGAAGTCGGCGAAGGCACGGTGATCTTTTCTTTCGCGGTTATCGGTGAAATCCCCCAAGACCTTAAGTTCAAGGGGGAATCCAGCCGGCTCGAGATTGGCAAACGCAACCGTATCCGCGAACATGTCACCATGAACGGCGGTACCGAAGGCGGCGGCGGCGTGACCAGGATTGGCGATGACGGGCTGTTTATGGCGGGCTGTCACATCGCCCATGATGCGATCCTTGGCGACCGGGTGATTGTTGTGAACAACGCCGCCGTCGCGGGCCACTGCATCATTGAAGACGATGTTCTGATCGGCGGGCTGGCCGGTATCCACCAATTCGTGCGCATCGGTCGCGGGGCCATCATCGGCGCTGTGACGATGGTAACAAATGACGTGATCCCCTACGGTCTGGTGCAAGCGCCGCGTGGGGTCTTGGACGGGCTTAACCTTGTCGGGCTCAAGCGACGCGGTGTCACCCGCGCCGACATCACGGCCCTTCGCGCGGCGTTCCAGATGCTGGCGCAGGGCGAGGGGACATTCCACGACCGCGCCCGCCGTTTGGGCGAGGAAACCGGCAGCGATTACGTCCGCGAGATCGTCGATTTCGTGCTGGCCGACACGGGCCGCCATTTTCTGACACCGGGTTGATGCTGGCGCTGATCGCAGGGGGCGGCGGACTGCCTCAACGGGTGGCCGGCGCGCTGACTGACGCGCCTTTGATCTGCGCCTACGAGGGGACGACACCCACCGGGCTGGTGCCGGATCTGGTGTTCCGGCTTGAGACGCTTGGCACTTTGCTGGCCGAGCTGACTGCGCGCGGCGTGACGCAGGTGTGTTTCTGCGGTGCCGTGGCTCGACCGTCTTTCGATCCGTCCAAACTGGATGCGGCAACGCTGCCCTTGGTGCCGGTCTTCCAGAAAGCCCTTGCCGCGGGGGACGACGGTGCCCTGCGCGCCTTGGTCAATATTTTCCAGACAGCGGGGCTGACCGTTGTCGCCGCGCATGAAATTGCGCCGGACCTGATGGCGCGCGAAGGCGTGGTCAGCCAACGACAGCCGGATGCGCAGTTGCAAGACGATGCTGCGCGCGGTGCTGCGCTGGTGCGCTGCCTTGCCTCGATGGATGTGGGGCAATGCTGCGTCGTCGGGCAGGGGCAGGTCATGGGGATCGAGGCGATTGGCGGCACGGACCACTTGCTGTCGACCCTGCCTGATCGTGCGCGCTTGGCCAGCGCGGTGCTGTTTAAAGGTCCGAAACCGGGCCAAAGCCATCTTGTCGATATGCCCACTATCGGGCCCGACACCCTACGCCGCGCCCATGAGGCAGGGCTGGCGGGCGTCGTGATCGAGGCGGGGTCTGTCATTCTGCTGGAACCAGACGCCAGCGTCGCCTTGGCGGATGAATTAAACCTCGTGCTATGGGCACGGGCCGCGACATGAAGGTGTTCATCATCGCGGGCGAACCTTCGGGCGACCGTCTGGGGGGGGCACTGATGTCAGGGCTGAAATCCCTGCGCCCCGACATCACCTTTGACGGGATCGGCGGGACGGATATGGCCGCCGAAGGGCTGAGCAGCCGTTTTGATATGTCCGAACTGTCTGTCATGGGCATCGCCGAGATCCTGCCGAAATACAAATCCTTGATGGCGCGGATCAACGAGACGGCGCAGGCCGTCATTGACGCCAAGCCCGATGTGATGATCACCATCGACAGCCCCGATTTCTCGCTCCGCGTGGCCAAGCGGGTCAAGGCGGTATCGGATATTCGCACGGTGCATTATGTCGCGCCCACAGTCTGGGCCTGGCGTCCTGGGCGCGCGAAAAAGATGGCGCGGTATATCGATCACGTGCTTGCGCTTTTCCCCTTCGAGCCGCCCCTGATGGAGGCCGAGGGCATGGCCTGCGATTTCGTCGGCCATCCCGTGGTCGGAGAGAAAATCGCTACACACCGCGAAGCCGCTGCCTTTCGTCAAGCCCACGAGATCGGCGATGCCCCCCTGATGCTCGTCCTGCCCGGATCGCGGCGGTCAGAGGTGGCGCGTCTGTCGGATGTGTTCGGCGATGCAGTGGCCCGTTTTGCCCGGACACATCCTGATCTGCGCGTGGTCATTCCCGCCGCTGGTCCTGTGGCAGACGCGGCGATTGCGCAGACCCAGGGCTGGACGGAGCGCCCCATCGTGCTGGACCCGCGTGCGGGCAGCAGGGAGGAAGGTGCCGCGATGAAACGGGCGGCGTTTGCCGCCGCGGACGTGGCACTTGCGGCCTCTGGCACCGTGTCGCTGGAACTGGCCGCGGCATCGCTGCCGATGGTGATCGCCTACCGGATGAACTGGCTCAGCTTCCGTTTGATCAAGGCGATGGCGCTGATTGATACGGTGACTTTGGTGAACCTTGTGTCCGACACGCGCGTCGTACCGGAGTTTCTGGGCCCCGATTGCACCGCCGATAAGATCGCTGGCGGTTTGGCGCATGTCTTTGCGCATCCCGAGGATCAAAAGGACGCGATGGCGCTGACGATGGAGCGGCTCGGCAAGGGGGGCGAGAGCCCGGGCCTGCGCGCGGCGCGGGCGGTATTGGCAAAGCTGTAGGTCTAGAGACTGGCTATAGATTAAAATGAGGGGCGCTGCCCCTCAAACTCACGACCCTATATGAGGGGCGCTGCCCCTCAAACTCACGACCCTATATGAGGGGCGCTGCCCCTCAAACTCCCCGGGATTTCAAACCATTTGGAAGGGGTTAGCCTTTGTGGATCCAGCCGCCGCCGAAGATGCGGGTGCTTTCGGGGTCGTAGAAGACGCAAGCCTGACCCGGCGAGATCCCTTCCTCGGGGGTGAGCAGCTCTACCGTGGCTTCGGTATCCGAGATCGGACGCAGGATCGCGTCTGTCGGAGGGCGTGTAGAGCGTACGCGCACAGCAATGGGCCATTCGCTTTGCGACATGAGCGGGGTGTCACCAAGCCAGTTAATCTCTTTCACGGGCACGGTACGGGTGGCCAGCATCGATTGAGGCCCCACGACGACCTGCGCGTTATCCGCATCAAGTTTCACCACATAGAGCGGGTCGGCCAAGCCGCCGATGCCAAGGCCACGGCGCTGCCCGATGGTGTAGTTGATCACCCCGTCATGCTGGGCCAGCACATTGCCGTCGGTGTCGACGATATTGCCGGGGTTGGCGGCTTCGGGGCGCAGTTTGCGGATCACCGAGGCGTAGTCGCCATTCGGCACAAAGCAGATATCCTGACTGTCGGGCTTGTCCGCCACGCTCAGCCCGTATTTCGCCGCCAGCGCCCGCGTGTCGTTTTTGGACGGCAGGTGGCCAAGGGGGAAACGTAGATAGTCCAGTTGTTCGGGCGTGGTCGAGAACAGAAAGTAGCTTTGATCACGATTGGCATCGGCGGCGCAATGCAGTTCGGCCCCGTCGGGGCCCATCTTGCGCTGGATATAGTGACCGGTCGCCATGCAATCGGCATCCAGATCCTTGGCCGTTTCCAGCAGATCCTTGAACTTCACCCGTTCGTTGCAGCGGATGCAGGGAACGGGCGTGGCCCCGCCCAGATAGCTGTCGGCAAATTCGTCAATCACGGCGTCCTTGAACACGTTTTCATAATCCAAAACGTAATGCGGGAACCCCATTGATTCCGCGACACGCCGCGCATCATGGATATCGATGCCCGCACAGCAAGCCCCTTTGCGCGCCAGTGCCGCACCGTGGTCGTACAGCTGCAGGGTGACGCCGACGACGTCATAGCCTTCCTCGGCCAGCATGGCGGCGACCACGGAACTGTCGACACCGCCCGACATCGCCACAACGACGCGGGTGTCGGCAGGTGCTTTGGCAAAGCCCAACGAATTGAGCGGCGGGGTGCGATCAAGCGGCATGAGAATACTCCGGGAGGTTTGAGGCTTAATATAGGAAAATTAGCGGTACTCTCAAGGGGCGACTTCACGGGTCGTTAACATGCGGCGACCTAGCCTGCACCGGATCAAGAACGGGCCGTGAACAGGGCGCGCGTCTTATGTGTAAGGGGTGAAAAGGGGAAAAAAAGTGTATTTGAAAAAGGTCGAACGACCCAGGGCGGTGACCTTGCCCGACGGGTCCAGCTTTAGCCTTGCGGATCTGCCGGATCGCAATACCCGCCGGTGGGTCGCATCGCGCAAGGCTGCGGTGGTGCGCGGCGTGTTATACGGGCTGATCACTGAGGCGGATGCGGAAGAACGCTACGGTGTGGGGCGGGCGGAATTTGTCGAATGGGTGCGCGCTGTCTCTGAACATGGGGAGGCGGCTTTGCGGGCCACAGCGCTACAAAAGTATAGACAACTTTAAGTTGCTCGCCTAACAAGTTGAGCACTATTAACGAGTGGTTAAACTATTTTGTTCACGGTGCCTTTTATACCAAATCCATTTGAGCGGAGTGAGACACATGCGAATTTTGTTGGTCGAAGATGACCCAACCACCTCCAAAAGCATCGAACTGATGCTGACCCATGCCAACCTGAACACCTATACCACCGATTTGGGGGAAGAGGGCATCGATCTGGCAAAGCTCTATGACTACGATCTGATCCTGCTGGATCTGGATCTGCCGGATATGAACGGGCATGATGTCTTGCGGCAATTACGGCTGAGCAAGATCCAGACGCCGATCCTGATCCTCTCCGGCTCTGACGACACAGAAAACAAGATCAAGGGGTTCGGCTTTGGTGCTGATGACTATCTGACCAAACCTTTCCACCGCGAAGAACTGGTGGCGCGCATCCATGCGATCATTCGGCGGTCCAAGGGCCATTCGCAATCGGTGATCAACGTCGGGCGCGTGTCGGTCAATCTGGACGCCAAATCGGTGACGGTGGGGGATAAGCCCGTGCATCTGACCGGCAAGGAATACCAGATGTTCGAACTGCTGAGCCTGCGCAAAGGGTCGACCCTGACGAAAGAGATGTTTCTGAACCATCTTTACGGCGGCATGGATGAACCCGAGCTCAAGATTATCGATGTTTTCATCTGCAAATTGCGTAAAAAGCTTAGCAATGCCACGGGCGGCGAGAATTACATCGAGACGGTCTGGGGCAGGGGATATGTGCTGCGCGATCCGGCCACCATGGGCTACCCCGAACAGGAAAGATTGGCCGTCGGCGGCTAGCCACAAAGGAGAGGGAAATATTCTAGACGCGGGGGAGTTCCCTGCGTATCTAGACCCCAGTTGAAACAGCAGGCTGGGGCTTACCGTGACTGATAAAACCGCACTTCAGGAGCTTTCCGAAGAGGAGGCCAAAGCCGAATTGGCGCGGTTGGCTGACCTGTTGGGGCGGGCGAATGCGGCCTATCACACGCAGGACGCGCCCGACCTATCAGACGCGGAATATGATCGCCTGAAACGTCGCAATCAGGCGATCGAGGAACGGTTTCCCCGCCTTAAACGCGCTGACAGCCCCAGCGACAAGGTCGGAGCTGCGCCGGCGGAAGGGTTCGGCAAGGTCCGGCATGACGTGGCGATGCTGTCCTTGGGCAATGCCTTCGAGGATGAGGATGTTGTCGATTTCGATGCGCGCATCCGCAAGTATCTGGGGCTCCCGGTCGGGACGCCGCTGGCCTTCACCGCAGAGCCCAAGATTGACGGGCTGTCTCTGTCGCTGCGCTATGAAAACGGGGATCTGGTGCAGGCCGCGACCCGTGGGGATGGTGCGGTCGGGGAAAACGTCACCGCCAATGCGCGCACGATTGATACCATTCCGACACGGATCAAGGGCGCACCGGCGCTGCTTGAGGTGCGCGGCGAAGTCTATATGCGCCACGACGACTTTGATGCGCTGAACGCCCGACAGACGGCCAATGGCGGCAAGACCTTTGCCAACCCGCGCAACGCCGCCGCCGGATCCTTGCGCCAGTTGGATGCCGAGATTACCCGCGCAAGGCCGCTGGCGTTTTTCGCCTATGCCTGGGGGGCCTTGTCCGCGCCACTGGCCGAAACGCAGTTTCAAGCGATAGAGCGGCTTAAGGCATTCGGGTTTGACACCAACCCGTTGACGACGCTCTGCGATGGCCCGCAAGAGATGATCGCGCATTACCGTAAGATCGAAGAGCAACGCGCGACGCTTGGCTATGACATCGACGGCGTCGTCTACAAGGTGAACGATCTGGCGTTGCAAGACCGGCTTGGCTTTCGCTCCACCACCCCCCGTTGGGCAATTGCGCATAAATTCCCTGCAGAACTGGCCTGGACCCGGCTGGAGGATATCACCATTCAGGTCGGCCGCACCGGCGCGCTGTCGCCGGTGGCGCGGTTGCATCCGGTGACCGTGGGGGGCGTCGTTGTCTCGAATGCGACGCTCCATAACGAGGATTATATCAAAGGGCTCGACAGTAAGGGGGCCCGTATCCGCGAGGGTAAGGATATCCGCGTCGGCGACTGGGTGCAGGTCTACCGTGCGGGGGACGTGATCCCCAAGATCGCGGATGTGGACCTTGGCAAGCGACCCGAGGACGCCGAAGCCTATATCTATCCAACGACCTGCCCGGAATGTGGCAGCGATGCCATCCGCGAGGAAGGTGATGCGGTGCGTCGCTGTACGGGTGGTTTGATCTGCCCTGCGCAAGCCGTTGAAAAGCTGAAACATTTCGTGTCACGCGCGGCTTTTGATATTGACGGTCTGGGCGCGAAACAGGTCGAACAATTCTATGCCGATGACTGGATCGCGGAACCGGCGGATATCTTCACGCTCAAGGCCCGCTATGGCAGCGGCATGCAGCAGCTCAAGAACCGCGAGGGCTGGGGCGAGAAATCTGCCGATAAACTGTTTCAGGCCATTGAGGATAAACGCAAAATCCCCCTGTCGCGGCTGATCTTTGCGCTTGGCATCCGCCATGTGGGCGAAGCGGCGTCGAACCTGATCGCGCAGCATTACGGCAGCTGGACCGCGTTCGAGGCTGCGATGGGCCATGCAAAATCCGGGGATGGCCCCGCCTGGGACGATCTGATCGGTGTGGACGGCGTCGGTCAGGTCATGGCGCAAAGCCTGGTAAGCACCTTTGCCCAAGAGGCCGAGCGTGCCTCGATCGACCGGCTGGTAACGGAACTGTCGGTGCAGGATGTGGCGCGCCCCGATACCGAAGGCTCCCCCGTGGCGGGAAAAACCGTGGTCTTCACCGGCACGCTTGAAAAAATGACTCGCGCCGAAGCGAAGGCGCGCGCCGAACGTTTGGGGGCCAAGGTCTCTGGCTCGGTCAGTGCGAAAACCGATATTCTGGTCGCGGGGCCGGGGGCTGGCTCCAAGGCCAAGAAAGCGGCAGATCTGGGCATTCAGACATTGGACGAGGACGGCTGGCTTGCGCTGATCGACGGCGCATGACCGGCCGGCCCGAGGCGCTTTTCCCCCTTTTTGCCAAGCTCGAAACGTTGGAAGGGGTCGGGCCGAAGACCGCGCAGAACTTTGCCCAGCTTGGGGTGATGGCCCCGCGGGACCTGTTGTTTACGCTGCCGTATTCCGGCATCGACCGACGCCTGCAGCCCAGTGTCAAGGATGCGATCCTGCCCGCCACTGTCACCGTGGCGGTCACCGTTGGCGCGCATCGGGCCCCTGCAAACAAGGGCGGGGCCTACCGTATTCATGTCGAAGACAGCGCCACCGCCTTTCAGCTAGTCTTCTTTCACGCGCGCGGGGATTACTGGAAACGACAGATGCCCGAAGGGTCACGGCGCGTGGTGTCGGGGCGGGTAGAGCTTTTTGACGGCATCCCCCAGATGGTGCACCCGGATTTCGTCGTGCCCGAGGCCGAGGCGGGCGATATTCCGACGTTTGAACCGGTCTATCCGCTGACCAGCGGGATCACGCAAAAGCTGATGTATAAGGCCACGCGGGCCGCATTGTCGCGGGTGCCAGAGGTCGGCGAATGGATTGATCCTAATCAGAAAAACCAAGAGAACTGGCCAGATTTTCCAGATGCGCTGCAACAGGCGCATGCCCCGAACGACATGGCTGACCTTTCTGCCGCGGCGCCAGCGCGGGCGCGGCTGGCCTATGATGAATTGCTCGCCCATCAACTGACGCTTGCCCTTGCGCGCGCCAAGGACCGGCGGAAGGCGGGGCGCAAGACGGTTGGGGATGGCCACCTGCAGCAGCGCGTGCTTGGCGCATTGCTCTACGCGCCCACCGGTGCACAGACCCGCGCCATCGCCGAGATTGCAAAGGACATGGCCAGCGGGGCGCGGATGAACCGCTTGCTGCAGGGGGATGTGGGCGCGGGCAAAACGCTGGTCGCCTTCATGGCATTGTTGCGGGCGGTTGAGGCAGGCGGGCAGGGCGTGCTCATGGCCCCGACAGAAATCCTTGCGCGACAACATCTTGAAGGCTTGCGCCCCTTGGCCGAACAAGCGGGTGTGGTGCTTGAGCTCTTGACCGGACGCGACAAAGGGCCCGAACGGCGCGCCAAGCTGAGCGCGCTGGAAAGCGGCGCGATCCAGATCCTTGTGGGCACCCATGCGGTGTTTCAGGCCGATGTCGCCTTTGGCGATCTGCGCCTTGCGGTGGTGGATGAACAGCACCGCTTTGGGGTGCGCCAGCGGCTTGAGCTTGGCAAAAAAGGGCAGGCCGTCGATGTTTTGGTCATGACCGCGACGCCGATCCCGCGGTCGCTGGCCCTTGCGCAATATGGCGATATGGACGTGTCTGTGCTGGATGAAAAGCCGCCCGGACGCAAGCCCATCCGCACCGCCCTGATTGCCACCGACCGGATGGAGGAGGTCGTGACCCGCTTGCGCGCCGCCATCAGCGAAGGGCGGCAATGCTATTGGGTGTGCCCGCTGGTCGAAGAAAGCGAGGTCAGCGATCTGATCGCCGCAGAGGCGCGGTTTAAACACCTGCGTGCGGCATTGGGCGAAGGCGTGGTCGGGCTGGTTCATGGGCAGATGCCGCCCGCCGATAAAGACGCGGCCATGCGTGCCTTTCAGCAAGGGCAGACAAAGCTGCTGGTCGCCACCACGGTGATCGAGGTGGGCGTCGACGTGCCGAACGCCAGCATCATCGTGATCGAGCGCGCCGAAAGTTTCGGGCTGGCACAGTTGCACCAGCTGCGCGGGCGCGTGGGACGGGGGCAGGCGGCCTCTACCTGCTTGCTGATGTATCAAGCCCCGCTCAGCGAAAGCGGCCGCCAACGGCTGGAGGTTTTGCGCGAAAGCGAGGATGGTTTTGTGATCGCCGAGACGGACCTGAAGATGCGCGGGACCGGTGATCTGATCGGCACGGCGCAATCCGGCGTACCGCGGTTTCGGGTGGCGGATCTGGAGAAACAGGCGGCTTTGATGCAGGTCGCCCAATCGGATGCGCGCGCCTTGCTGGCTGTGGACCCTGATCTGACCACCCCGCGCGGCAAAGCCGCCCGGCTGCTGTTATGGCTGATGCGCCAGGACGAGGCGATCCGTTTGATATCAGTGGGTTAGCGATTTAATCTCATTTTGTTCTCTTTTGTTCTCATAAAGTTCTTTACACAGGGGTTTGAAAATGAGAACAAATAGGCAACGGAAACGGGAGAACGCAAATGACCACGATCCTTACAGTCAAAGCCATTGCCAAACGGTCGAAAGACACGTTGTTGCAAGATGCCGCAGGGGCGGCTGCCTTGGTTGTCATCCTCGTGGTCGGTCTGCACCTTCCCGCCTTCGTTTGACTTCTGCCTGCGTAAACCGTGTTGTTTTGATCTAGCCCGCGCATCTGTCCCAAACTCTATGCGTTGGCGAAGTCCGCAATACCTTCGTCCCTGTGCCCGAGTTGTCCCCCTCTGTCACGGATCAAAACGAGCCTTCACGGTCACCGCACCCTTACGCCGCCATCCTGCCCGGATGTGCGGCGTTTTTTTTGTGTAGGCGTTCGGTGGGGGGCGTTCACGGCTCGGGCGGCATCGCTGCCACGGTGCTATTTGCGCAGAAAGCCGAGGAACGGGCCTAGCCGTTTTGCGCGACCGATTGGGTCTGTTCCATCGCTTCGGCCAACGCCTCTATCGTCAGCAGGATGGACGCATGACGGTTTTTATAGGCCACTGCGGGGGTCAGCACTTCGAACCCGTCGAAGGGGGCGTCGGGCACGGGGCCTTGGCCTTTCAACATCGCTTTCAACTGATCCCGCGCCGTCTGGATCTGATCCAACGTCGCACCAACTGCCGCCGCACCGGCAACAGCGGCAGAAGCCTGACCCAACGCGCAGGCCTTCACATCCTGCCCCATCTGCGCCAGCTTGCCATCTTCGACCACGACATCGACCGTGACGGTGGACCCACATAGGGGCGAGCGCCGCGTGACGCTGGCATCGGGATTTTCCAAGCGCCCCAGATGTGGGATGTCAGCCGCAAGCCCCAAAATCCGCGCCGAGTATAGCTTGATCAGGTCTGTCTCGTCACTCATGGCTGTTCCTCTGTGTCGTTAACCCTTACATAAGCCTTCACGCGGATGATGCAAAAACAAACTGAAGGCACGGCGATGGACTTTGACACCAGCACATTGAAATTCAACGAAGCAGGGCTGATCCCCGCGATTGCACAGGATGCGACCACGGGCGAGGTGTTGATGATGGCGTGGATGAACGCGCAGGCCGTCACCCAAACGCTGGAAACCGGCCGCGTCACCTATTGGAGCCGCTCGCGCCAGTCATTCTGGATCAAGGGCGACACCAGCGGCCACGTGCAAGAGCTGGTCGAGCTGCGCATTGACTGTGACCGCGATTGCCTGCTGGTGAAGGTGCATCAGACGGGGGCGGCCTGTCACACAGGACGGCGAAGCTGCTTTTATACGCTGGTCGAAGACGGTACCGAACGTATCACGCTTGACGTAATGGATGATGAATAGGCGCTAAAGCCCTATCAGTGCACGAATATCTTGTGGTGACGCGCCTTCGCTCCGGTACAAGGAGATTGCGCGCGCGTCATCGCGTTTTGCCAGCCGCTTGCCATTTTCATCACGGATCAGATCGTGGTGGAAATAGCGCGGGGGTTTGTGGCCCAGCAGATCCAGCAGCAACACTTGCACCTGAGTGAAGTCAAACAGATCCACGCCGCGCACCACATGGGTGATCCCCTCGCGGATATCGTCGATGGCAGAGGCAAGGAAGTAGGCGGCGGTCTGGATGTCTTTGCGCCCCACCACGATATCACCGATCTTTGTCAAAAGCGCAGCGTGATCAACGGGATGCGGGCCGGCGTGTAGCGGCCCGTCCTCTATGAACCCCAGCCCGTCTGAGGCTTGCCCAAGCGCGCGGTCCATATGCAGGCGGATGGCGTCATTCGGTCCGCGGTCGTCCATGCGGCGCGTTTTGCAGGTTTGCGGATAGACGCTGTGCGGTGCCCCTTCCTGCGGCGCGGCGAGCGCGGCGGCAATATCCTTGCGGCTACAGCGGCAGGGATAGGTCAATCCACGTGAAGAAAGCGCCTCAACACTTTGATTATACACATCAAGGCTTTCTGATTGCATCAGGGGTGGTGCATCCCATGTGATGCCTAGCCACGCCAGATCATCCAACGCTTGGCGCATGTATTCGGGCTTTGATCGCTCCAGATCCGTGTCTTCGAACCGCAGCAAGAAGCTGCCACCTTGGGAGCGCGCCATATCGTGGGCCACCAGCGCCGAATAGGCGTGCCCCAGATGCAGCGGCCCGGTGGGCGACGGCGCGAACCGGGTGCGAAAGCTCATGCTGCGGGCGTGGTGCCGTCCAACCAGTCCTGCCAGTCTGTCTTGGCGCGGTCGGTGTAGGCTTTGTAGCGATCCTTGCGGCCGCGACGGCCGGATTTCAGCCCCTCGACCGGTGGGAACAGGCCAAAGTTGACGTTCATCGGCTGGAAGGTTTTCGCATCCGCGCCGCCAGTGATATGGGTAATCAAGGCGCCGGTCGCAGTGGTCGGCGGGGGTGGTGCGGCCGCTTCGCCCTTGATCTCGGCCACGGCCAGACGCCCGGCAAGCAGTCCCATCGCAGCGCTTTCCACATAGCCTTCGACGCCGGTGATCTGCCCTGCAAACCGTACGTTCGGCTGGCTGCGCAGACGCATCTGGTCGTCCAACAGCGTGGGCGAGTTCAGGAAAGTATTGCGGTGGATACCGCCGAGCCGCGCGAAGGAGGCATTTTCAAGCCCCGGGATCATCCGCAGCACCTCTGTCTGGGCCCCGTATTTCATCTTGGTCTGGAAGCCGACGATATTATACAACGTGCCCAACTTGTTATCTCGGCGCAGTTGCACCACGGCATAGGGTTTGTTGTCGGGATCATGGGGGTTGGTCAGGCCGACGGGCTTCATCGGGCCAAAGCGCAGCGTTTCGCGCCCGCGTTCGGCCATCACCTCGATCGGGAGGCAGCCGTCGAAGTAGCCCGCCGTCTCACCTTCTTTGAATTCGGTTTTATCCGCGGCCAGCAACGCGTCGATGAACGCCTCGTATTGGTCCTTGGTCATCGGGCAATTGAGGTAGGCGGTACGCTCTTCCTCGGTCTCGCCCTTGTCATAGCGCGATTGCATCCACGCTTTGCTCATATCGATGCTGTCGTGGTAGATGATCGGCGCAATCGCGTCGAAAAAGGCCAGTGCCTCGGCACCGGTTTCGGCAGCAATGGACTGCGCCAGATCGCCCGAGGTCAGCGGGCCGGTCGCGATGATCCAATGACCCTCGCGCGGCAGATCGGTGATCTCGCCATATTCGACAGAGATATTTGGATGCGCCATCAGCGCATCTGTCACCGATTGCGCGAAGGGATCACGGTCCACCGCCAAGGCACCGCCGGCGGGCAGGCGGTGTTTCTCCGCTGTTGCCATGATCAGCCCGTTGGCGGCACGCATCTCCCAATGCAGCAGGCCCACGGCGTTCTGTTCGTTATCATCCGAGCGGAAGGAGTTGGAGCAGACCATTTCCCCCAGCAGCCCCGTCTGATGCGCGAAGGTGCCGACCTTGGGCCGCATTTCATGGAGCACAACCTGAATGCCCGCGTTCGCCGCCTGCCAGGCGGCCTCTGATCCGGCCATGCCGCCGCCGATGATATGGAGTGTATGTGTCATGCCAGCGATGTAGGGCAGGGGCTGTCGCGGTGCAATAGCCAGCGGTGCCTGTCGCGAAACGCGTGCCCGCCGCCCATTGGGCTGTCAAACACATCAACTGAATGTGAAGGGGGATTTTTGGGGTCGCCGCTGCGGGAACGGTCGGTCAGTGAGAGGCTGACCTGGAGGGACCTTCCGCCGGCGGCGACCCAAAATCATCAAGGCATCTGCCTTGTCTTATTTGTGCCACAAAAGCGCCCGAATTGAAAGCACGAATTCGTGATCGGTGCGGCACCACCGGAAACAGTCTGTTTCCGGCTTACTGATCCCACTCAGGGGTGCGTTTTTCCAGAAAGGCCGCGATGCCCTCGGCCGTGTCGGGGTTGAGCATGTTTTCCACCATCACGTCGCCCGTGTAGACATAAGCTTGCGCGACCGGCATGGCGAGCTGCGCATAGAAGGCCTGTTTGCCGATCTTGACCGCTGTGCCCAGCTTGTCCGCGATCTGCTGCGCCAGCGCTGTCGTCTGCGTCGCAAGCTCGTCTGGTGGGGCGATACGGTTGATCAACCCCAGCTCGCGGGCGCGGGCTGCATCGATAAACTCGCCCGTGGTCAGCATCTCGAACGCTTGTTTGCGCGGGATATTGCGGCTGAGCGCGACCATCGGGGTCGAGCAGAACAGGCCGATATTCACCCCGTTCACGCCAAAGCGCGTATCCTCGGCCGCGACCGCAAGATCGCAGGTCGCGACCAGCTGACATCCCGCGGCCGTGGCGATGCCGTGGACTTGCGCGATCACGGGCTGGGGCAGGGACTGGATGCGCGCCATCAGACGGGCGCAGCGTTCGAACAGGTCCTGGAAGCCGGCGACACCCCCATCCTTGGCGTCGCGCAACGCGGTCATCTGCTTCAGATCATGCCCGGCGCAGAACGCCTTGCCCGCCCCGGCGAGGATGACGACCCGCATATCAGGGCGATGCGCGATCTCGTCCAGACGCGCCTGCAACGCGGCAAGCATCTCGTCCGACAGCGCGTTCAACCGGTCCGGCGCGTTCATCGTCAACCGGACTACCGCACCGTCACATGCCATTTCGACCATTGTCATCTTGAACCCGTCCCGCTTTTCCCAGAGCCTAGCCGCGACATATGAGGGAGGACAAGTATGCCAATTATGATGGATGCCGATGCGCTCGCGGTTTTTATGAAAGACGTGTTCAAGCAGGTCGCCGATGATTTCGCCATCGACCATGTCGGAGAGACGGATCTGACCACACGTTTGCTCACCGCGGACCGGCACCTGCGCCCCGGCGGCACCGTGTCCGGCCCGTCGATCTTCGCGCTGGCCGATGTCAGCGCCTATCTGATGACCTTGGCGCGAATCGGGCCCAAAGCGCTGGCGGTGACCACAAACTGTTCGATCGATTTCATGCGCAAGCCCGCGGCCAATACCGATCTGATCGCCAAGACGCGGTTGCTCAAGCTTGGCAAGCTGCTGTCGATTTGTGATGTGCTGGTCTATTCCGAAGGGCTGGACGACCCTGTCGCGCGGGCATCTCTGACCTATGCCATTCCGCCACGCTGATTGTACCCCACACTGACGGGTACAATCGAAAAAAGGGCCGGTATTTACCGGCCCGAGTGAAGAGGTCTGGAGTGCGCCACAGGGACGTTACGCCTTCCAGAACACCCGAATAGACTCATCATGAGCCTGTCGCGGTGTGAGTCCCACGTCTGCCAACTGCCAAGGCTCAAGCTGTGCGAGCGCTTTGCGTGTCCGGCGACGCGATGCCATCTTCGTGACGCAGACCGCAAATTTGACCGCAAGAACAGCGGCAAACGGTGTGCTGCGCTGGTTCAGGATTGCCACAGTTTCGTGGTTGAGGGTCAGGGTCTGTGTCATGAGAATCTCCTATTTCTGAATTGTATTGACACAATGTTACGTTTTGCCGTAACAAAGGGGTACAAAATGCGATACATTTTGAAAAGGAAAACATTGTAATGGGTACAATTTGGCAACCTGATCAAATTGACGGGCCAGGCCCCAAATACAAAGCCGTTGTTACAATGATACGAAACGGTATCTCGAACGGCGCTTTATCGGCGGGGGAAAAACTGCCGCCGGTGCGGGAGTTGGCATGGAAGCTTGGCGTCACGCCGGGGACTGTGGCGCGGGCCTATACGATGCTGACCGAAAGCGGGACGTTGCAGGCCGAGGTCGGGCGCGGCACCTTTGTCGCCCTGCCGCCCACGACCCCCGATCGCAATAGCCCGATCGAGATGGATGTGATCGCCCACCACGTGCATCAAGGAACCAAGAACTACCCCGCGGATACCTATGCCGTGAACATGTTCTCGCCGCACCTTCCATCGGCGGGGCAGGCGACGCTGATCCGCAATCTGATGGCCGAGGTCGCTCAGGATCCGGCGTCAGGTGTGATGCATTATCCCAGCCGCACCGGCGCGCGCCCCGCCCGCGAAGCCGTGGTCAAATGGCTGGCCGGCACGCCGTTGGGATCCTTTACCGAGGCCGATGTGATCCTGTCTCACGGCGGGCAAAACGGTCTGTCGCTCGTGTTCCAGTCCATCCTGCAAGGCCGACGCCCCGCCATCGCGATTGAAGAGCTGTCTTACCCCGGTTTCCGCCGCGCGGGCGAGCTGCTGCGCGCCGATGTCATTCCGGTGGCTATGGATAAAGACGGCGTGATCCCCGAAGCGCTGGACGAGGTGGCGCGGAACCATGATCTTCAGATTTTCTGCACCTCGCCCGAAGTCCATAACCCGACCGCCGGTTTCACACCTGTGGCGCGCCGCGAGGCGCTGGTTGAAGTGGCGCGCAAACATGACTTTCAAATTGTCGAGGACGATTGTTATCGCATGCGCGTAGAGCGTGCGCCGACCTACCGGATGCTTGCGCCCGAACGCGGCTGGTATGTATCGTCACTGGCCAAGACCCTGACCCCTGCGCTGCGCATCGGCTTCGCCATCGGCCCCCGCCAGCGCACACCCGAACTGCGTCGCGTGGCCGAATATAATTGCTTTGGCCTTGCGACCCCGTTGATCGACCTTTGTGCCAAGCTGCTGGTGCATCCCGATATCGACACCATCGCCGAAGGCACGCGTCAGGGCTTTAACGCCTATGTCCAAAGCGCGGTGAATATACTGGGCGGGTATGATGTGGCGTGGCGCACCAACGTGCCATTTTTGTGGCTAAGCCTGCCGGTTGGCTGGCGGGCGGGTGCGTTCTGTCAGGCGGCTGAAGGGCAGGGCGTTCAAATCCGCTCGGCCGAGGAATTCGTCTGCCGCGATGCCCGCGCGCCCCATGCAGTGCGGCTTGCGATCAACGCAGGCGTGGCGCTGCACAGTTTTGAGGATGCGATCATGCGCCTGCGACATCTGCTGGACTCTCCACCCGAGCAGTTGAGCGTGTGATTTTTGTGGGGTATAATAATACCTAATTTGCAAGGCATTGTTTTTGTGTGAAAAAATAGGGAATGTGGCGCTTGACGCGGCGAAGGGCGTGTTTATAACCCAGCCATCAGATAGCGGGGTTCGGTTTCGGACCCTTTCACCAAAGTAACGGGAATTCCCTCCATGAAAACCTTTTCTGCAACACCGGCAGATATCGACAAGAAATGGATCATCGTCGACGCTGAAGGCGTCGTCCTTGGCCGTCTTGCATCGATCATTGCCATGCGTCTGCGCGGCAAGCACAAGCCTTCCTACACCCCTCACATGGATTGCGGCGACAACGTCATCGTGATCAATGCCGAGAAAATCCAGATGACCGGCAAGAAGCGTGAAGAAAACTTCTACTGGCACACTGGCCACCCCGGCGGGATCAAAGAGCGTACCAAAGCTCAGATCCTTGAAGGTGCGCACCCCGAGCGTGTTGTGACCCAAGCTGTCAAGCGCATGCTGCCCGGCAACCGCCTGAGCCGCCAGATCATGACCAACCTGCGCGTTTACGCCGGTTCCGAACACCCCCACGAGGCGCAAAGCCCCGAGGTTCTGGACGTGAAATCCATGAACTCTAAAAACACGCGGAGTGCATAAGCATGGCTGATGAAATCAAAACACTCGAAGGCCTCGAAGCGGCCGTAACCGAGAACATCGGTGGCGTTCAGGGGACAGAAGTTGAAATGACCCCACGCGAGCCCGTGCGTGACGCGCAAGGCCGCGCCTATGCAACCGGTAAGCGTAAAGATGCGGTTGCCCGCGTCTGGATCAAACCAGGTTCCGGTAAAGTCATCGTAAACGGCAAAGCGCAAAACGAATATTTTGCACGCCCCGTTCTGCAGATGATCCTGGCACAGCCATTCACCATCACAGGCACCGACGGTCAGTTCGACGTTGTTGCAACTGTGAAAGGTGGCGGCCTGTCCGGTCAGGCGGGCGCGGTGAAGCACGGTGTTTCCAAAGCACTGCAGCTCTACGATCCCTCCCTGCGCGGCGCGCTGAAAGCGGCAGGCTTCCTGACACGCGACAGCCGTGTTGTTGAGCGTAAGAAGTACGGTCGTGCGAAAGCGCGTAAGAGCTTCCAGTTCTCCAAGCGTTAAGCTTTACGTTACAGTTTTTGGAAAAGGCCGCTCCTGCTGGGGCGGCCTTTTTCGTATGCGCCTGAGGCCAGCCGACCCTTCGGGGAGAGTTTATTTCGCAAAATGAAGCCGGCGGAGTGGTTTTGTTTTCAAGGCCGCGTGCTTAGGTAAAGGATGCGTTAAAAACGGAGCCGCCCCATGCGATATTCAGTGCTTGATCTTTCCCCCGTGCCCGAGGGGTCAGATGCCCGCCAAGCCATTGCGAATACGATTGATCTGGCAAAGCGGACCGAAGCGGCGGGCTATCATCGCTACTGGATGGCAGAGCATCACAACATGCCGGGGATCGCTTCTGCCGCGACATCGGTGTTGATCGGGCATGTGGCGGATCACACCTCGACCATTCGTGTGGGCGCGGGGGGTATCATGTTGCCGAACCACGCGCCGCTGGCGATTGCAGAGCAGTTTGGCACCCTTGCCACGATTCACGGAGACCGGATTGATCTGGGCCTTGGCCGCGCGCCCGGTGGGGATCAGGCCGTGTACCACGCCTTGCGGCGCGGGATGCAAGGGGGCGACCGTTTCCCCGAAGATGTGGCCGAGCTGATCGGCTATCTTGGCGAGGCCCCTGCGGGGGCGCGTGTGATGGCGCATCCGGGGCAGGGCACGCATGTGCCGGTGTGGATCCTGGGTTCTTCGCTTTATGG
Source organism: Sulfitobacter pontiacus (assembly GCF_040790665.1). Taxonomy (NCBI): domain Bacteria; kingdom Pseudomonadati; phylum Pseudomonadota; class Alphaproteobacteria; order Rhodobacterales; family Roseobacteraceae; genus Sulfitobacter; species Sulfitobacter pontiacus. The sequence continues at coordinate 2,745,979 of NZ_CP160849.1, forward strand.
CGTGCAGCTGGCGGCGCATTTTGGGCTGCCCTATGCCTTTGCCTCGCATTTTGCCCCCGATGCGTTGGAAGACGCCGTGGCGATTTACCGTCGCGATTTCAAACCCTCGGCGCAGTGGGAGAAACCGCATTTCATGTTGGCGGCGAATGTTTTCGCGGCGGATACCGATGAAGAGGGGGCCTACCTTCGGACCTCCATGCAGCAGGCTTTTGTGCGGTTGCGCACCGGTAAACCGGGCAAGCTGCCGCGTCCTGTGCGCGATATTGACGCCGAAGTTGGCGTTCAGATGCGTCAGGCCGTCGATCAGGCCCTGCGGGTCACTGCCGTTGGCAGCCCCGAGCGCGTCGCGCGGCAACTGTCGCAGATGATTGAGACATATCAACCGGATGAATTGATCCTGACAGGGCAGATCCACGACCACGCCGCGCGGGTCAAATCCTTCGAGATCGCGGCACAGGCCTTGGCGGAGATCGCCGCCTAGTCGTCCGGTCCAACCAGCCCAAGGCCGCGCAGGTAGATGCCTATGCCGCTTTCCAGCAGATCATCTGCGGGAAAGGGAGAGGCCCTGCCGGGGGAATTCCGGGCGAAGAGTTCAACAACCCCGTGGCTCAGCGCCCAGATATGGGCCGAGAACATCGAGGCGGGCGGGCGTTTTTCCAACGGGATATGCTGGCTGAGATCGCTTGCGGCCTGTTCCAGCACCCCATTGGCCCGCGCCGCAGCTGCGGCTAGATCGGGGGTGCGGTTGACGGAAATGCCGCTTTCGAACATCGCGATGTAATGACCCGGATAATCGCGGGCGAAGGCAAGATAGGCGCGGCCCGTCGCCTCAAACGCCTTGAGCGCGGAAGGCTGGCCGGATTGATATGCGGCTTCCATCAATTCGGCAAAGATATCATAGCCTTGCAACGCGCCTTCGGCGATCAGGTCTTCGCGGCCTTCGAAATGCCGATAGACGGCTGCGGGGGTGACACCCGCCTGTTTCGCCGCCTCTGACAGGGTGAACCCCGTGGGGCCGCGATCCTCGATCAGTTTGAGCGCGCCGTCGATCAGCGCCTGTCGCAAGTTGCCGTGGTGATAGCCGCGTTTAGGCATCCCAGATATCCGGCCCGCCGCAAATCTGGTCATCAATCGCGCCGATCGCTTTGGTGTCTTTGCCTGTATAGTCAAACGCGTGGAGCACGGTCCGGATCGCTGCCAGCCGCGCGCGGCGTTTATCGTCAGAGCGGATCACCGTCCACGGGGTCTGCGGCGTATGGGACCGCTGCAGGGTGTCCTTGATCGCGGCGCTATAGGCGTCCCATTTCGCCAGCCCTTTGACATCGATGATGCTGAGTTTCCATTGTTTCAGCGGGTCGCCTTCGCGCGCGAGCATCCGCCGCAGCTGTTCGCCGCGGCCTACGTTGAGCCAGAATTTGAACAGGTGTAGCCCGTCGTCCACCAGCATCTTTTCCAGCGGGACAACCTGATCGAAGAAGGCTTCACGCTGGGCCTCGGTGCAAAAGCCGAAAACCGGCTCGACGACGCCGCGATTATACCAGCTTCGATCAAAGAATACCATGTCGCCGGCGGTCGGCAAATGCTTGATATAGCGTTGAAAATACCACTGACCAGCTTCGGTTTCGGTGGGTTTGGGCAGGGCCACCACATGGGCGGCACGCTGGTTCAAATTCTGACGGAAGCGCGAGATGGTGCCGCCTTTGCCCGCAGCGTCGCGGCCTTCAAAGATCATCGCGATACGCGTGCCGGTGTCGCGCGCCCATGCTTGCAGCTTGACCAGTTCGATCTGGAGCCGATCCATCTCGCGGTCATATTGCTTGCGCCCCAGACGTTCGGAATGGGGGTAACTGTCGCTCAGGATATCGTCCTTATCGGCGCGTTTGATCGCCTTGTTGATGGGCGCGGGCGCGTCGTTTTCGAAATAGGCGCTGATCGCACCGTCAAAGGGCAGGTCCATGGGGGCCTCCTCAAATATCCTGTTCACCCTAACTTATGGAGCGTTCTGTCCCCTAGCGCAAACCCGCACGTGTCGCTGCGCGGTCGATGGCGGCGATGACGTCGGGTTGGGTCACATGTTGTGGCATATGGCCGATGCCGGGCAGGGTGGTCAGCACCGCGTCGGGCAGTTGCGGCGTGGCGATTGCCGCGTGGACATCCAGCGGGACGATGGTGTCTGCGGTGCCGTGGATTAGCTCGACCGGCATGGTCAGCGTATCATATTTCGGGACCATCTTCTTGATCTCGGGCAGCAGCGTGTTCACCTGTTGGGCATTGGCGCGCATGGACATCCGGCGCAGGGACAGGCCGGTGCCGATGTGGTCACTATAGCCGTCAGGCGTGGCTTGCGGGGAAAAGATCGCGCCGACGCTGGCGCGCACAAATCCCTGCGGCACAAAGGCGGTGACCAGCGGGATCACAATACCCGACCCGAAGGCAGAACCAGTGATCTTGTACTGCCATCCAAGGTCACCTTCCCACGGCTCGGACACGGCGGATACGAGCACCAGCGCCGCCGTGTCATCGGGCCGCGACAGACCCCACGCCAGCGCCACCGCGCCGCCATAGCTGTGCCCCAGGACGATCGGAGTGTTCACTCCAAGCCTGTCCGCTGCCTTTTGCAACAGCGCGGCCTGTTCATGTGGTGTGGCCGCAGTGGCATTCCATGCGCCCGCGTGTTGGGGCAAATTGTCGGTCCAGCCGAGCCCCGGACGGTCGAACAGGATAACGCGGTAGCGGTCGCTCAGCTGGTCCACCATGTCAAAGGTGAAATCCCGCATATTCCCTGACGCCCCGTGGATCAGCACCAGATCCGGCCCGCTGCCCTGCACCTTGGCATGGACCTTGACGCCGTCGATATCGATCAGCTCGCCAATCGGCGGGTAGGCGGCGTTGGCCGCAGCCTCGCGCGCGCTGGCCCGCCAGTGCACCACGATCACCAAGCCCAGGGCGACCAGCGTCAGGATCAACAGCATGCTACGTCCCAAAATTGCTGCGACCGATGTCGTTCAGATCGTAGTGGGTGGTCTGGTAGATCTCGTTGATCCAGTTGCCGTAGAGCAGATGCGCGTGGCTACGCCAACGGTTCAGCGGCACCTGCGCGGGGTCATCATCGGGGTAATAGTTGCAGGGCACGTTGATCGGCGTGCCTTGGGCGACATCGCGGTCATATTCGTCCTTCAATGTGTCGCGGTCATATTCAAGGTGATTGAAGATATAAAGCGCCCGATGCCCTGCATCTTCGACCAGACAGGGGCCGACCTCCTTGCTGCCGAGCAAGGTGGTCAGGCTGGGCACGGCGTCGACCTCTGCCGCGCGCATTTCGGTCCAACGACTGACCGGCACCACCAGATCATCCGAGAACCCGCGCAAATAGGGCGACGAGGGTTCGAGGTTGCTGTGGCGGAAGCAGCCGAATGCCTTTTCCTCCAACAGATGCTTTTTGATACCGTGGAAGTAATTGATCATCGCCATGCCACCCCAGCACACGCCGAAGGTCGAATGGACATTGGTCTGGGTCCAGTCAAAGACGCGGGTAAGCTCTTCCCAATAGGTGACGTCGTCAAAGTCCAGATGCTCTATCGGGGCACCGGTGATGATCAGCCCATCGAATTTCTCGTGGGTGACTTCCTCGAACGGGCGGTAAAAGCTTTCAAGGTGATCTGCGGCCGTATTGCGCGACTGGTGGTCGGACATGCGGATCAGGCTGAATTCGATCTGCAAGGGCGTGGCCCCGATCAACCGCGCGAACTGGTTTTCTGTCTGGATCTTTTTCGGCATCAGGTTCAGCAAGGCAATGCGCAAAGGCCGGATGTCCTGACGCGCCGCCATTTCCTCATCCAGCACCATGACACCTTCGCGCGTCAGCACGTCATAGGCAGGCAGGTCGGAAGGCAGTTTAATCGGCATGTCGGTATTCCACGTCTAGGGGCTCAGGTCTTGCATCATCTGCGCCGGATTTAGATAAGCGCCCGCGCAGAGGGCGCCAAGGGTCACGCGCTTAACGTCCCCGCGATCAGGTCGTTGAAATCATCCTCGGATTTGAGCCCGGCCACCTGATCGGCAGTCACGGTCACGCCCCATCGCGACATCGCCTCGTAGCGCGGCTGTCGGTGGGCAAGCGCTTGGGCGTAGGTCCAGCGGATAAAGGCATCCGGATCGACATCATCCTCTTTGCAGTTGTTTTCGCTCAGATATTCCTGCCACACCCGCAGCAGGAACTCGGGTTGATAGGCCATCGGCTTGGGGGCTTTGTCAAAGCGGCGGATCAGCTCTTGGGTGTGAGCATCGTCGCCCTTGATCCAGACCGGCAGACATTCCGCCGACAGGGTTTGTATCAGCGGATCATTATCGTCATCGGGGTCCACCCATTCACAGATCGAGCCGCCGGTGTCACAGATGAAATGCGGATACTTATAGAGTGCCTGCGCACGGCGGGCAAAATGGCCGGTGTCGCGCAGCGCCGCGATCTCTGCCTGTTTGAACGCTTCCTGTCGGGACGCATATTCCGCCATCGGCAAGCCACCCTTGGCCGCATCGCCGGGCTTGCCCAGCCAGGTCGCCACGGGAGAGAGATTATCAAAGGTGATGTTTGACCCGATGTAGATGCTATCGCTCAGCAGAAGATCCCGCAGGAAGGGCACCTTCATCGCTTCGGCCTTGGCGTTGTCGGCGATGGTTTCACCCAAGTACCGCGTGCCGATCCGGTAGTCGATGGAGTAGTGGAACCACCCCCCAGATTGCCGCAGCAGATGCGCCATATGCGTCTTGCCCAGACCCGACATGCCAAAGACCAGCACATGTTTATGCGGCGCGGCACGCCACGCATCGGCAGAGGGGTAAAGCATGGGTCGTCTTCCTTGGAACGTCTTGTTTCGCAATGAGTAGCCTAGCCTGTGCCCAGACACCAGACGCGAGCCATCGGCCACGAGACGTCAGACATCGCGCCCCCACAAAAAATAGCCCGCCACATTGCTGGGGCGGGCTGATAGAGCGTTGCTGTGGTAGGGCTTAGAAGTTGTAGCCGAACTTAACCCCGACAGAGACTGCAGAGTTGTCTTCGAAGTTTGCCTGCGGCGTATTCTGTGTGGTTGCCCGCGCATCGCCAAGCTCGGTATAGCGCACGCCCAAGCTCACGTCGAACTGGCTTGTCGCCTGATACTTAGCGCCCAAGGACACATACCGCGCACCATCGGTTGGCGCGAGCGGAGAGACTTGATCGTCACCGTTCGCTCGCTGGTATCCGATCGCAATCGAGCCAGACCACTGGTCGTTGAAGCGACGGCCGACGCCAATTTCATAATCGGTGGAATCTTCGATTGACGTCAGGCTCGCACCGCGTGTCAGAACGTTAAAGACGTCTGGTGATACGATGGTATCGGAATAGCGTGCGTAGCGGATCGAACCGAAAACGAGCGTATCAGCCGCGACCCCGGTTTGAAATTCCAGGTTGAGACTTTCGGGCGTCTCGACTTCGGTGTCTGTGCGTCCTGCTGGGTTGATGGGGGCACCGTTGCTGGTTTCCAACGTCGACAAATCATGTGTAATTTTCGAGTTATACGTCAGCGCAACGCGCATCGCGATGTCCGGCTTTTCAAATGCCGCACCGATTACATATCCGACGGCACCGTCAGAATCGAAGTCTGCACGATACCCGCTGAGCGGCCCGTATCCTGCACCTTGCAGCGCAACAGTCGCATCGACTTCTTGATAGCGCAGACCGCCGTGCATGCTGAAAGAATCGTTAAACTTGTACCGCGCCAAAGCGGTAATCGCGAAGCTGTCCACAGTCGCCTGGGTTCCACCATAGGACGGGGAACTTGGTACTGCGGGGTACAGAACGTCTGACCCGAATGGTTCATCAACGACAACAGCAAAGGACAGCTGATCGGAATACTGATACTTAAGACCGCCGCCAATGACATTGAAATCTTGGGCAATATTGCCTGTATCGCCACCACCGCGCACGTCGGTGCCGTCAATAGAAGGCGAGACGCGGCCAAAGCTGAATTCGAAACGGTTGCCATCTTCGAACAGAATGCCGATGTCTTGGCCAGAACGATCCAATCCCCCCGCGTGCAACGTGGATGCGCTGCCCAACAGGGCCGCCATTGCGATTACTCGATACGTCATCTCTAAATACTCCTCCCCAGAAGCGATGCAGCCACAACACGCAGCCACATTTTATACAGCAACTGAACGGCAGGGTGCGTCAATCTGTCAATTCTTGACCAAGGGGAAGTCTGCGCCCCTATGCCAGAACTGTTGCAGTTTCGTTACGAAACGCGGCGGGATTCGATCCAGAGGTTCATGTAGTTGCCGGCAAAGATAATCGCGCCGCCGATGAAAACCCAGATATCCAGGGCCTCGGCATAGACCAGCATTCCGATGACGGCGATCAGGGGCAGGCGGACAAAGTCAATCGGGACGACCACTGTCGCAGGCGCAATAGACAATGCGTTGGTCAGACAGAAATGCGCCATAAGCCCTGCGACACCGATCAGCAACAACAGCGGCATTTGTGCCATCTCGGGCACCGCGATATCCCCGTCGTAACCGGCCATGATCACGCCAAAAACCAGTTGCGTCACGGTCAGGTAGAACAGGATACAGGTGATCGTCTGGCTGCGCGTCAGCCGCTTGGTCAGCATGATCGTCAGCGCAAAGAAAATCGCCGAGGACGCCGCCGTGATCACGCCGGCATTCAGCCCGGCAATCGTCGGACGGGCAACACAAAGGATGCCGATAAATCCAAGAACCGCCGCCAATGCTCGCACCTTGGTAAGCCGTTCGCCCAAAATCAGCGGCGACAGGACAATCACCCAAAGCGGAGAAGTGAACTCAAGCGCAAAGACCTGCGCGAGCGGGATCACGGTAACCGCATAGAACCACAGATTCTGTCCGGTGAAATGCGCCAGATTGCGCCCGATCTGCGTGCCGAAATCGCGCCGGTTGATCTGCCCCCAGGTCCCGTAAACGGTCGCGAGCGTAAACACAGCGATCACGCCCACCAGCGACCGGTACATCATGATCTCGAAAGTATCGAGGCTGCCGCCAAGCTCGCGCCCGGCGACGGCCATCGCAGAGAACGACGTGATCGACCCCATCATCCACAAAGCCGCCCTTAGCGTCGGGGTCATGGTCTCTCTTCCAAATGGAAAAAAATCCCCGCCGGAGGCACCTTTGTCATGCGGCCGATCACAGCCATTCAGATCATTCCCATTCAATCGTGCCGGGAGGTTTCGACGTGATGTCATAGGTCACCCGGTTGATGCCCGGAATCTCGTTGATGATCCGCGTCGCGGTCTCGCCCAGGAATTCATGGGTGAACGGATAGTAATCCGCCGTCATCCCATCGACCGAGGTGACGGCCCGCAGGGCACAGGCGAAATCATAGGTCCGCCCGTCGCCCATCACCCCCACGGTGCGGACAGGCAGGATCGCCACAAAGGCTTGCCAGATTTCATCATAAAGCCCGTGCTTGCGGATCTGGTCGATATAGACCGCGTCCGCCTCGCGCAGGATGTCGAGCTTTTCGCGGGTGATCTCACCGGGGCAGCGGATGGCGAGGCCGGGGCCGGGGAAGGGGTGGCGGCCGATAAAGGATGGGGGCAAACCCAGCTCGCGGCCAAGCTCGCGCACCTCGTCCTTGAAAAGTTCGCGCAGCGGCTCGACCAGCTTGAGGCCCATCTTTTCGGGCAAACCGCCCACGTTGTGGTGCGATTTGATTGTGACCGACGGGCCGCCGGAAAAGGACACGGATTCAATGACATCGGGGTACAACGTGCCCTGTGCGAGGAAGGTGGCATCGCCGACTTCCTTGGCGTGCTTCTGGAACACGTCGATGAACAGTTTACCGATGATCTTGCGCTTGGTTTCGGGGTCGGACACGCCATCCAGCTCGCCCAGGAACAGTTCCTGTTCGTCGGCGTGGATCAGCGGCATGTTGTAGTTGTCACGGAACATGGTGACAACCTCTTCGGCCTCGCCCTTGCGCAGCAGACCGTGGTCGACAAAGACGCAGGTAAGCTGGTCCCCAATCGCTTCGTGGATCAGCACGGCCGCGACCGAGGAATCGACCCCGCCGGACAGACCGCAGATGACCTTTTGATCGCCGACCTGCTCGCGGATCGCGGCGATGGCCTCGTCGCGGTAGGCGCTCATTGTCCAGTCGCCCTTGAACCCCGCGAGACGGACAAAGTTTTCGTATAGGCGCGCGCCATTGGGGGTGTGGTGCACTTCGGGGTGGAACTGCACGGCATAGAAGTTGCGCGACACATCGCCGGTGACCGCGAAAGGCGCGTGGGGCGAGGTGCCGTAGACTTCGAAGCCGGGGGCGATCGCGCTGACGTGATCACCATGGCTCATCCAGACTTGCTCTTTCTCGGTGAGGAACCAGCCTTCCAACAGCTCAAGACGGGCCTCGGAGGGGGTCACATAGGCGCGCCCGAATTCAGCGGTGCCGTGACCGCGTTCAACCTTACCGCCCAGGCAGTGCATCATGACCTGTTGGCCGTAGCAGATGCCAAGGATCGGTACGCCAAGCTCGAACACCGATTGCGGTGGCATGGGCGCACCTTCGGCGAAGACCGAGGACGGCCCCCCCGACAGGATCACCGCCTTGGGCGCAAAATCCTTGAGAAAGGCATCATCCACCGTGTTGAACGGGTGGATTTCGCAGAACACATTAAGTTCACGCAAACGGCGGGCGATCAGCTGGGTGACCTGGCTGCCGAAGTCGATGATGAGAAGGCGGTCATGGGAGATATCTGTCATGCAGACTGATTATGGGCGGATGGCCTGCGTGGCAAGAGTGGAGTGGGGGCCAGCCCCCAGACCCCCGGAGTTTATTTTGGCAAAATGAAGGGGTCGGCGGATCATGATGTCGGTTTTTGACCTCTAAGGCCGTAAACCGCGTAAAGCCTGCTGCGTGAATGGGGTAGCTAGGCGTCAGTTTTGGCGGAAAGGAAGACCTCATGGCGGAATCAGCAAGACGCGGGCGCGGTGGTGGCGGTGCGGCACGTCGGGCGGCACGCTCGGCTGTGTCCTTCGAGACAGCGAAATACATCGAACGCAACATTCCCAACTACGAGGTGCTGACCGAAGAGGCGCTGCAGATCATCGAGTATAACGCCGATACGGTGTTGGAAGAGATCGGCGTGAACTTTCCCGACAACCCCGAGGCGCTGGCGCTTTGGCGCGCGGCCGGGGCGGATGTGACCGGTGACCGCGTGCGTATCCCCCGCGGGCTGGCACGCGAGCTGTGCAAGACCGCGCCGTCGCAGTTCACCCAACACGCGCGCAACCCCGCGCGCAACGTCGAGATCGGCGGGCGCAATCTGGTGTTGGCCCCGGTCTATGGCCCGCCCTTCGTGCGCGACACCGCCGGGGGCCGTCGCTATGCCACGATGGAAGATTTCAACAAATTCGTGAAGCTTGGCTATATGTCCAAGTGGTTGCACCATTCCGGCGGCACGGTCTGTGAGCCCACCGATGTGCCCGTCAACAAGCGCCATCTGGACATGCTCCATGCGCATATGACGCTAAGCGATAAACCCTTCATGGGATCCGTCACGGAACCGAGCCGCGCGCAGGATTCCGTGGACATGTGCAAGATTCTGTTCGGTGCGGATTTCGTCGACCAGAACACGGTGATGACGTCGCTGGTGAACATCAACTCGCCCATGACGTTTGATGATGTGATGATGGGGGCGCTGAAGGTCTTTGCCGAGAACAATCAGGCGTCGATCATTTCGCCCTTTATCGTTGGTGGTGCGATGGCACCGGTATCCGTGGCAGGGACATTGACGCAGGTCCTAGCCGAGGTCATGGCCGGCATCGCCTATAGCCAGCTGATCCGTAAGGGCGCGCCGGTGATTTTCGGGGCCTTTGTGACCTCGATCGACATGAACTCGGGTGCGCCGACCTTTGGCACGCCGGAGGCCGCGCATATCACCTATGGGGCGGGGCAGTTGGCGCGGCGGATGAACCTGCCATTCCGGTCCTCGGGTTCGTTCTGCGGGTCAAAACTGCCCGACGCGCAAGCAGCCTATGAGACGGCGAACAGTCTGAACATGGGGCTTTTGTCGGGGGTGAACTTTATGCTCCACGCCTGTGGCTGGCTGGAAGGCGGTCTTGTCGCCTCGTTCGAGAAATTTGTGATGGATGCCGATCAACTGGGCGCGTTGCACCATTTGGCGCGCGGTGTAGAGATTGACGAAAACGCGCAAGCGCTGGATGCGATCCGCGAGGTTGGTCCGGGGGGGCATTATCTGGGATGCGCACACACACAGGCCAACTTTAAGGAAGCCTTCTGGAAATCCGATCTGCTGGACTACAAGCCATTTGAAACATGGTCAGATGAGGGTGCGCGCGATACCCAGTCGCTGGCGGCGACGCGGGTTGAAAAGCTGTTGGGCGACTATGTGCAACCGCCTATGGACCCCGAGACGCGTGCGGCGCTTGATGCCTTTGTCGCAGAACGCAAGGCGGCGGAGCCTGACAGCTTTATGTAGCCGCATCTTTGACGGTTTCGCGCAAGATCGCGGCCTCGGCAATGAGGGCGATCATCACCTCTATATGACGGATCAGGTTATAGCCTGCGTCCGTCTTTTTACGTCTGGCGTTCAGGTCGGCCTCTATATCGATCAGCTGCACCAGCACCACGGCGCTGCGCGGTGGGGGCGCTTTCCCCAGTATCCGTCGCAGGGCCGGGCCGCGGCGATAGCTGCGGGCCCCGATGGTGCCTGCCTGCACCAATATGGCGGGACGGTGGATACCGCGAAGACGCGTCAGAATATCTTGCATAAAATCAAATCCTTGCTGGCTGCGGGGTCATGCCATCGCATGGCCGCTCACGGGCAGGATTTCACGCAGGATACTGGTGTTGCTCGCGCGGCGAGGTCTGCGTGCGTCGCGGTTACGACTGTTTACCCTTTGGAAACAATTATGGGTTGTATCGGTAAATATTAACAAATCCATAACCAATTAACCTTTTGGTATTGTGGATAAGGCTGTGGATAACCGCGCCGCCTGAAGAAAGGAGACCGCATGACCCAAGTTTTGAATACGCCGCCGGACCGACGTGGATTGCCCGGATGGGTGCCGGATGCCGCGCGGCATTATGTGTCGCATGTGGAGATGGGCCAGCCGATCCGGGCGCTGGCGCGATCAGCTGAGTGTCACGCCTCTACCATCCTGCGCCAGATCCGGCGGCTGGAAACGCGGCGCGATGATCCGCTGGTGGACGACGCCCTTGATCTGCTGGGGCAGGTCAGCCGTTTTGAAACCCACCCTCTGCAGGAGCCCGCCGCGATGAATGACACCTCACACCCCATGATGCCCGATGATGAAACCCTGAAAAGCGAGGCGCAGCGCATCTTGCGGCGCTTGTGCGAAACCGGTGCGCTGCTGGCGGTCGCAGCCGAGATGGACAACGCCGTTGTCGTGCGCAGTGGTCCGAATGGCGCGCAGACGCGGACTGCCGTGGTGGACCGCTGTGTCGCGCAGGCGATGGCGCTTAACGGCTGGATCGCAACCGATGGCGAGGGGCGCATCCTGCGCTATCACATCACCGCGGCCGGACGGCATGCGCTGGAAGAGATGCTGGGGCAGGGCGCAGAAAACGGTTTTGCCGAAGCCCAAAGCAGCTTTGCCCCTGCGCCGCCGCTGCCAGAGGGGGCGCGGCAGAAGACAGCGCGGCGCTTGCGCTACACGCTGGCAGAAAGCCCGTTGGCCGCGCTCGCCCGCAGACGCGACGCAAAAGGCGCGCCGTTCCTGTCCGACAGTCTCGTCCAAGCCGGAGAGCGCCTGCGCGAGGATTTTGAACTGGCGCAAATGGGCGAGGCGGTGACGCAGAACTGGGACCGGTTTTTGGCACCGGGCGGGCAGGGCGACAGCGTCAGCTTTGAAGGCAGCGCACCTTCTGCGGCCCGGGCACGGGTGGGATCGGCGCTGGCGGATCTGGGACCGGGTCTGTCGGATATTGTGCTGCGGTGCTGCTGCTATCTGGAAGGGCTGGAAACCACGGAAAAGCGCCTAGGCTGGTCCGCGCGGTCGGGAAAGATCGTGCTGCGTATCGCCCTGATGCGCTTGCGCAAACACTATGCGGAAACGCTTGGCCCCGGGAGCGCTATGATCGGCTAGGCGGCGGATCCGGATCGGCGCGCACCGCATGGCTGCCCCGCAGATGACAACTGCCTCTTTCATGCGCCGCGAGAACCGACTACATAAGGGGCGTATTCCAAACGGAGCCTGATCATGCGAGACCTGAAAATCCCCGAGCAGCGCCACCCTGAAAAGGCCCGACACCCCGACAATCCACAGCCGAAAAAGCCGTCGTGGATCCGGGTGAAGGCGCCGGGTGGCAAAGGCTATGCGGATACCGCAAAGATCATGCGCGAGAACAAGCTGGTGACGGTCTGCGAAGAAGCGGGCTGCCCGAATGTGGGCGAATGCTGGTCGCAGGGCCATGCCACCATGATGATCATGGGGGAGGTCTGCACCCGCGCCTGTACCTTCTGCAACATCGCGACAGGGCGCCCACCGGAAGCGCTGGACATCTTTGAACCCGGGCGTGTGGCCGACGCGGTGTCCAAACTGGGGCTGAACCACGTGGTAATCACCAGCGTGGACCGCGACGACATCGAAGACGGCGGGGCAGAGCATTTTGCCCAGACCATCCGCGCCGTGCGCAAACGGTCCCCGGGCACCACGATCGAAATCCTGACCCCCGATTTCATCCGCTGTGATCCCAAAGTGCTGGAAACCGTGGTCGAGGCGCGCCCGGATGTGTTTAACCACAATCTGGAAACAGTGCCCGGCCTCTACCCCGAGGTCCGCCCCGGGGCGCGGTATTTCCATTCGCTGCGTCTGTTGCAGAGGGTCAAGGAACTTGATCCGACGATGTTTACCAAATCCGGCATCATGGTCGGTCTGGGCGAGGATCGTCAGTCCGTTATGCAGGTCATGGAAGACATGCGCGCGGCGGACATCGATTTTCTGACCATCGGGCAATATCTGCAGCCGACACCAAAGCACCACGCGGTGGACCGCTTTGTGCACCCCGATGAATTCGCCGCCTATGAAAAATCGGCCTACGGCAAAGGGTTCTTGATGGTATCTGCGACGCCTCTGACGCGGTCGAGCTACCACGCAGGGGATGACTTTGCGCGGCTGCAGGCGGCGCGGTTGGCCAAGCTGGGGTAACTGTGTTGCATTGATCTTGAGGGGCGTTGTCCTTCAAGCTCACGCGGTACAATGAGGGGCGCTGCCCCTCAAACTCACGCGATACAATGAGGGGCGCTGCCCCTCAAACTCCCCGGGATTTACATCCATTTGGAAAGGTTAGAACGGGTTTTTGATCCGTTGGGTCGTGGCCCATTCGGGCCAGTAGCCAAAGTATTCTGCGGCAAAGATCAGCGCGCCGGCCAGGACCACAGCAAAGACGAATTTGACGCGGCCCGCCGAGGGCGGGTGCTGCACCCACCGTTTCATCCGCATCAGCCAAGCGACGTTCATGTAAAACGGACCTTGCCGATAAAGGGCTGGTTGCGGTCGCGCTGTGCGAAATCGATGCCGTAGCCCACAACAAATTCATCCGGAATTTCAAAGCCGATCCAATCGGCCTTCATGTCCACCTCGCGGCGGCTGGGTTTGTCGAGCAGGGCGATGGTTTTCAGCCGTGCGGGTTCGCGCGACATCAGCAGGTTGCGTACGTGATGCAGGGTGTGGCCCGTATCGACGATATCTTCGACGACCAGCACATCGCGCCCTTCGATTGCGCCGCGCAAGTCTTTGAGGATACGCACTTCTCTGCTGCTTTCCATGCCATCGCCATAGCTGGAGGCCTCGAGGAAATCGACCTCGATCGGGAGGTCAAGCTCGCGCACCAGATCGGCGATAAACACGAAAGATCCGCGCAGCAGCCCCACCACTGTCAGCTTTTCGGTGCCGGCGAATTCGCTTTGGATTTCGCGGCAGAGAGTTTCGATCCGCGCGGCGATTGCCTTGGCCGAGATCATTTCATCGATGACATAAGGTCGCGTCGTCATGGGTTTTACCTTGAAAAAGGGGGAGATAGGATTTCATAAGGGCTAACTTCATGACAGATGGAAATCAATGCCTACCCATTCAGAGACCCGCGAACTGCCCTACACCGCCCAACAGATGTATGATCTGGTGGCCGATGTTGCGTCATACCCTGATTTTCTGCCCTGGACCGCCGCCGCGCGGATCAAAAGCCGTGAGGATAAGGGGGATCACGAGGTGATGGACGCCGATCTTGTCATCAGTTTCAAGGTGTTTCGCGAACGTTTCACCAGCCGCGTGGTGTTGTGGCCAGAGGCCAAGAAGATCGACACCGAATATCTGGATGGCCCGTTCAAATACATGAAATCGAACTGGGCCTTCGAGGACAATGGCGACGGCAGCTGCAAGGTGCATTTCTTCGTCGATTTCGAATTCAAGAACGCGATTTTGCAAAAGATCATCGGCGTCGTCTTTAACGAGGCGATGCAGCGGGTGGTGCGGGCGTTCGAGAAACGCGCGGCTGCTCTTTATGGGGCCGAGGCCTAGAAACAACAAAGGCCCCGATGCGGGGCCTTTGTGTGGGTCTGCGTTTTCCCGATCAGCTGCTTAGGTCATAGGCCCGCTCACCGTGGACAGATAGATCAAGCCCGTTGACCTCGACCTCCTTGCTGACACGTAACGGGGTGATCGCCTTGCAGACCAGCACCAGCACGACGGTCACCACCGTGGTATAGACACCGACTATCGCCAGCGACCCCAATTGTGCGGCCCAGGACCCCGCCCCGAGGGCAGCGATCATGATGGTGCCGAAGATGCCGCCCACGCCGTGAACCGCGAATACGTCAAGCGTGTCGTCGATCTTGGCCTTGTTGCGGATCAAGACGACTGCTTCCTGGCACAGGATCCCGGCAACCGCGCCGATCAGCAGCGCCGCCCAAGGGCCGACGAAGCCCGACGCAGGCGTGATGGAGGCCAGTCCCGCGATGGTGCCCGTGACGATGCCGACCAGGGAGGCTTTGCCGAATTTGATCCGCTCCCACAGCGCCCAGGTGAGCGAGGCAGTGGCGGCAGAGATATGGGTCACCGTGATCGCCATCGCCGCACCACCGTCAGCCGCCAGTTGCGAGCCGCCGTTAAAACCGAACCAGCCGACCCAGAGCATCGCTGCCCCGATCATCACGAAGCCTGGGTTATGCGGCGGGGTGTTGTGGTTAAGGCGTGGGCCAAGAAAGACCGCGAGGATCAGCGCCGCGAGGCCGGCTGTTTCATGCACCACGATGCCGCCCGCGAAATCGCGCACGCCGACCTCGCCAAAGATGCCGCCATCGGCCAGGAAACCGCCGCCCCAGACCCAATGTACCACGGGCGCGTAGCACAGCAGCATCCAGAGACCCGAGAAGAGCATTACGAATCCAAAGCCGATACGCTCCACATAGGCACCGACGATCAGCGCAGGCGTGATCACTGCGAATGTCATCTGGAAGGCGAAGAACAGGATTTCGGGCAGGGTGCCTGACAGGCTGTCAGCAGTGACCCCCGACAGGCCGATCTTGCCCAAGCCGCCCCAGAGGCCCGAGGTGTCGGGACCAAAGGCGATGGAGTATCCGGCGAAGAACCACAGCACGCTCATCAGACAGGCGACGCCGTAGGTATGCATGAAAACGCTCAGCACGTTGCGGCTGCGCACCAGCCCGCCATAGAAGAGCGCGAGCCCCGGTAATGTCATGAACAGGACCAAGGCCGTGGCGGTCATGATCCAGGCCGTATCAGCTGCGTTCATCTTGGTTTCCTCCCGAAAGGTTTTTGATTGCAGACGGGTGAAACGGATGTGCGCGCGCGACAAAAGTTAAAATGTGGGCAAAGCCGGTGATTAAACGGGCATTTCTACATTCGCCACATATTTAGGCAGCAATTTAGCCATGCCGCCTGTTTTGCGGGCGTTATGTAATCGCCTCAAAAATCAGCCCCAAGGCGAAATCGCGGGCAGAGCGGCGGACTTTATCGCGGCCCAATGCGCCGAACTCTTGCGTTTGGGTGGTGATACCGGACGCCGTGGCGAGGCCGAAACAGACGCGGCCTTCGGGCTTATGCTCTGACCCGCCGGGGCCTGCGATGCCGGTGATCGACACGGCGATCTGCGCGCCGGATCGTGCCAAGGCACCGCGTGCCATTTCAAGGGCGACCTGCTCGGACACCGCGCCGTGGGCGGCAAGCGTCTCGGGGCTGACGCCCAGAAGATCGATCTTGGCGGCATTGGTATAGGTGACAAACCCACGGTCAAAGATCGCAGAGGATCCGGGGAGGTCCGTCAGGGCGGCGGCCACCATGCCGCCCGTGCAGCTTTCGGCGCAGGCGATCATGACCTCGCGCGTGCGGGCGCGGTCCAGAAGGGCGTGCAAATCAGGCAAAGAGATACACGTGATACAGCACGGCCAGTGCGATCACCCCCAGCAGGGCGAAAATGCCCGCAAAGATATCATCCAGCATCACGCCAAGCGCATCGCCGCGCCGGTCGGCCCAGCCGATGATCAGCGGCTTCCAGATGTCGAACAGACGGAACAGGGCAAAAGCCGCGATCCATCCGGGCCACATCACAAGGATGTTCATATCCATCGTCCAACTGGCATAGCTGAGCGGCAGCAGCGCGACCCATTGGCCTGCAACCTCGTCGATCACGATTTCAGACGGGTCATGATCAGCGCTTCCGGCGGTCATGCGTGCGGTGGCCCACCAACCTGCGGCAAAGGTAAGCACGATGCCTGCGATCAACAGCGGCAGCCCACCGATGACATGGAGCAGCCAGGCCCAGGGCAGCGCCACCAGCGACCCCCATGTGCCCGAGGCAGGGCGGATGTAACCCACCCCCAGAACGGTCGCGATCAACTTTGCCAAAGTCATAGTTTCACCAATGTTGCTGTGGCCATGCAGGCGATGCCTTCGCCGCGGCCGGTAAATCCCAAACGTTCCGAGGTCGTGGCCTTGACCGACACACGGCTTTCCTCAAGGGACAGGATATCCGCCATCACGCGGCGCATCTCTGCGGCATGAGGCCCCACTTTGGGGTATTCGCAGATCAGCGTGCAATCCACATGGGTCAGGGTGAACCCTTCGCTGCGCGCCAGATCGGCGGCATGGCGCAGAAAGATTTGGCTTTGCGCCCCTTTCCACTGCGGGTCAGACGGGGGGAAATGCTGGCCGATGTCGCCCATAGCCAGCGCGCCATAGATCGCATCGGTGACCGTATGCATGCCGACATCGGCGTCGGAATGGCCGACCAGCCCCTGATCATGCGGGATATCAACGCCGCAAAGTGTGACATGATCCCCCGGACCGAATGCATGTACGTCGAACCCGTTGCCGGTGCGAATATCCATCGAAGACTCCAATATGCGGGCGGCGCGGGTCAAATCGCCCGGCACCGTGATTTTCAGGTTATCGACGCTGCCGGGGGTGATGGCAACCGCAACACCGGCGGCGCGGGCGACCTCTACATCATCGGCGGCGATGCCTTCAAAGGCGGCATGGGCGGCGCGGATCGTGGCCGCATCGAAGCCTTGCGGGGTTTGTGCGGCATAAAGCGCGGTGCGGTCCTGCGTGCCTGCGACGGCTCCGTCTTCGGCGACCCAAAGCGCGTCTGTGACAGGCAGGCCGGGGGCGGCTGCGGCATCTGTGGCCAGCGCGTCGATCACACCGTCGATGATCTGCGGCGTGACACAGGGGCGGGCGGCGTCATGGATCAGCACCAGATCCGCATCCCCCAGCAGCGCCAGACCGTTGCGCACCGATGCTGCACGATCCGCCCCGCCTTCGGCGACAAGACAGCCTTGCGCGGTGAATCCGTCGGCCTGCGCCATGTCACTGGCGTTCAATACGATGATGATCCGGTCCACCTGCGGATGCCGCTGGAAAGCCGCAAGCGTGTGGTCGATCACGCGTTTCCCGCACAGCGGCTGCCATTGTTTGGGCACGGCACCCCCCGCACGGGTGCCCCGTCCGGCCGCCACGATGAGCGCTGCGATTTTCGGTGTCGACGCCATCGCGCGCCCCCTTTGATAAACTCGCCCCGTTCTAAGCCTGCAAAGCGGCCTGTGCAATCGCCCGCGCCCTATGCCTAAATTTTAGGCAATAGGTCAGTTTCTCACCAGCAAAAGCTTTTGGTTTGATTGAGTTTCGGCCCACCCCTCGGTAAACCAAAGGCAATTGCACAAGGATTAAGCGTTTGGATCTCTCGGATCTGCCCTTCAAACTCGACCCGCCTGTTTTGCTGGCTCCGATGGCGGGGATCACCGATCTGCCGTTCCGCACACTGGTGGCGTCTTTTGGCGCAGGGTTGGTGGTGTCAGAGATGGTTGCCAGCGTCGACATGATCAACGCCCGCCCCGGGACGCTGGAAAAGGCCGAACTGGGGCTTGGCGTCGAAGGCACTGCTGTACAGCTGGCAGGACGCGAGGCCGCCCCCATGGCCGAGGCCGCGCGGATGGTCGAAGGGCAGGGCGCGCGGGTGATCGATATCAATATGGGCTGCCCCGCCAAGAAGGTGACCCAAGGCTATTCCGGCTCTGCGCTGATGAAAACGCCGGACCACGCGCTTCGGCTGATCGAGGCGGTGGTGAACGCGGTAAAGGTCCCCGTCACGCTCAAGACGCGGCTGGGGTGGGACGACAATATGCTGAACGCGCCACAGATCGCTGCGCGGGCCGAAGCAGCGGGGATCACCATGATCACCATCCACGGACGCACGCGCTGCCAGTTCTATAAGGGGTCCGCCGATTGGGCCGCGATTGCGGGTGTCAAACAGGCGGTCTCAGTTCCCGTCATTGCCAATGGCGATATCATCAGCACCGATGCCGCGCGGCAGGCGCTGGCGCAGTCGGGGGCCGACGGTGTGATGATCGGGCGCGGTGCCCAAGGCAAACCGTGGCTGCTGGCTCGGGTGGCCCATGATCTGTTCGGCGCGCCCGCACCGGTCATCCCGCAGGGCGCCGATTTCGCGCGCATGGTGTCCGACCACTACGAGGCGATCATCCGATTCTATGGCGAGGTGATTGGCCTGCGCGTCGCGCGCAAACATCTGGGGTGGTACATGGACACCAGCAACACCCCCGCTGATCTGCGCCGCGCGGTACTGACCGCTGCCAGCCCCGCCGAGGTGCACCGTCTTATCCCGTCCGCCTGTCTGCCGGACCGCCAGTTGGAGGCTGCTTGATGTCGCTGGATACTGTTTTCGCATCGCTGCCCGTGCCCGCCATTCTGATCGATACCGACGACACGATCGCCGAGCTGAACTCGGAAGCCGAAGGGTTTCTGAACGCCTCTGCAAAATCCGTGCGCGGTGTGCCGGTGTGGGACATGATCGCCGTCGATGCCCCTCTCGAAGAGGCGTTCACCCGCGCCCGCGACAATGGCACGCCCTTGTTCGTCAACGATGTGGATGTCGGCAGCGGCCAGCGCCCGCCGGTGCAATGTGCGTTACACTTCGCGCCGCTGATCGATGCGGCGGGGCAGATGATCCTGATGATCACCCCCCGCGAGATGGCCGGTCGGATGACGCAGAATAATTCGGTCAAATCCGCCGCCAAATCCGCCATCGGCATGGCCGAGATGCTGGCCCATGAGATCAAGAACCCGCTGGCAGGGATCACCGGTGCCGCGCAACTGCTCAGCATGAATCTCAGCACCGAGGATCTGGAGCTGACAGACCTGATCGTCGCGGAATCGCGCCGCATCGTGAAGCTGCTGGAGCAGGTCGAACAATTCGGCAACCTGATGCCGCCGGAACGCAAGGCGGTGAACCTGCATGACGCGCTGGACCGCGCGCGCCGGTCTGCGCTGCTGGGGTTTGGCGCGCGCATGAAGATCATCGAGGATTACGACCCCTCGCTGCCGCCGGCCTTGGGTGACAAGGATCAGCTGTTGCAGGTGGTGCTGAACCTGATCAAGAACGCGTCAGAGGCGGCAGGCCCCTCGGGCGGCACGATCCGGTTGCACAGCTATTATGAACATTCGTTCCGCATGCGTCGGTCGGATGGCACGGCGCAATCTCTGCCCTTGCAGATCGAAGTCATCGACGACGGCCCCGGTCTACCAGAGGCGATCCGCGCTGACGTGTTCGAACCCTTCGTATCCGGGCGCGAGAACGGCACCGGGCTGGGGCTGGCGCTGGTGAGCAAGATCATTTCCGACCACGGCGGCTGGATCACGGTGGAGTCTGTGCCCGGCAAAACCGTGTTCCGCATCTCACTGCCGCGGGCCGATAAGACCCAAATTGAAAATACCGCTTCCGATCAGGAGAATTGACGATGGATGGCACCGTTCTGGTCGCTGATGACGACCGCACAATCCGCACCGTTCTGACACAGGCACTGACCCGCGCAGGCTGCAAGGTGCACGCGACATCCAGCCTGACCACCCTGATGCGTTGGGTGGGCGAGGGCAAAGGCGACGTTGTGATCTCGGATGTGGTGATGCCCGACGGCAATGGGCTCGAGATGCTGCCCAAGATCGCGCAGGACCGACCCGGCTTGCCCGTGATCGTGATCTCGGCGCAGAACACGATCATGACCGCGATCAAGGCGGCAGAGGCGGAGGCTTATGACTACCTGCCCAAGCCTTTCGACCTGCCTGACCTGATGAAACGCACCGCCCGCGCGCTAGAGCGCAGCGGGCCGGCGCGCCGTCCGGCGCAGACCAGCTCTGACAGCGATGGGGATCGGGATGATCTGCCGCTGGTGGGGCGCACGCCGGTGATGCAAGCGCTCTACCGCGTGGTGGCGCGGGTGATGAACACGGATCTGCCGGTGTTGATCTGGGGCGAATCCGGCACGGGAAAGTCGCTGATCGGCAAGGCGATCCACGATTTTTCGGACCGGCGGAACCTACCCTTTGTCACCGTCACCTCGGCCGAGTTGCAAGACCTTGAAGGCCCGACACGTGTCTTGGCGAGGGTCCGCGGCGGGACGCTGCTGATTGACGAGATCGGCGATTTCTCGGAAGAGATTCAGGCCCGTATCGCACGCATGATGGATACCCCCGGTGAACATGCGCCGCGCTTCCTTGCCACCAGCCAATCGGATCTGGCCGCCGCGATGAAGGCGGGGACCCTGCGGCGCGATCTGTATTATCGTCTCTCGGGGGCGACGCTGCATGTGCCCGCGCTGCGCGACCGCGTGGATGATATTGCCTTGCTTGCCGCACATTTCCTTGAACGGTCTGAGACCGGCAATACCGCGCCGCGCGCCCTGTCCGAAGGGGCGGCGAAAGTCTTTGCCAACTATCAATGGCCCGGCAACGTCCGACAGTTGGAACACGCGATGCGGCAGCTCGCGCTGACCAGCCGCGCGCCGGAAATCACCCAATCCGAGGCAGAGCATGTGTTGGGCGCGCAACCCGACCCCGAACCGCTGCGCGCGCAGGCCAATACCGAAAAGCTTGGGGCCTCGGTCGAACGTCACCTACAGCGATACTTTGATCAACACGGTTCGATGCTGCCGCCCCCCGGACTTTACGCCCGTATCCTGCGCGAGATCGAAGCCCCGCTGATCGAGATCGCCCTTGCCGCAACCGCTGGCAATCAGGCGAAATGCGCGGATCTTCTGGGAATCAACCGCAATACGCTGAGAAAAAAGATCACGGACCTCGATATTGAGGTGACACGCGGTCGAAAAATGATGTAAAAGCGCCACATAACCGTGGCCATCTAGCCTCAAAGCCGGATCAGGACCACAAAAATGGGCGGTTGATGCATAGGTGCATCACATCATCGGTGAGGATAGCGGGTGCTTACCCGGTCACGCAGCTATTATCTTATGCGGCTTGAGCGCCTGCGCCGAATCCGGCGTGTGCGCAATCTGGCGACCTTGGGGCTTGTGGTTCTGGGGCCGGTGCTGGCGCTTGTCACCTATCTGGTGCTCGGCCCGCTTGAACAAGGCGGAAACACCCCCAGCCTGCGCATCATTCTGCTGATCGATCTGGTCTATATCCTGCTCGTCGCCGCCCTTGTGCTGAGCGAGGTCGCGCGGCTGGTGGCGGCGCGGCGGGCGAAGTCTGCGGGCTCGCGGTTGCACCTGCGTCTGACGGGGGTGTTCGCGCTGATGGCGCTGATCCCGACGGTGAGTGTTGCGATCTTTGCGGGGCTGACGATCAACGTCGGGCTTGAAGGCTGGTTCTCGGATCGGGTGCGGTCGGTGGTGGGCAATTCGCTGGCCGCCGCCGAAGCCTATGAGAACGAGCAAAGCGATGATCTGCGCGAAGATGCCATCGCCTTGGCCCGCGCGATTGATCAAGCGCGCACGCAGGGCGTTGATGTGCCGGACACCCAGCTTTTGGCGGACGGGCAACGCCTGATCCAGCGCGGCTTGCGCGAGGCCTATATGATCGATGGCACCGGCCAGATCCGCGCGCGCGGCGACCGGTCCTATCTGTTCGATTTCGAAGAACCGACACCCGAACAGATCCGCGAGGCACAAGAGCTCGACGGCGCGCCGCTGGTGATCGAGGATTGGGACAACAACGAATTCCGCGCGCTGGTGCTGATGGAAGCCTTTGTCGATCGCTATCTTTACGTCAGCCGCGATGTGGACGGAAAAATACTGTCGCTGCTGGACGATACCAAGGAAACGGTGCGGCTGTACCAACAGCTTGAAAACGAGCGCGGCAAGCTGCTGTTCGAATTCGGTCTGCTTTATGTGGGCTTTGCGGTGATCCTGATTCTCGCAGCGGTCTGGCTGGGGCTGTGGTTTGCCGAACGTCTGTCAGGGCCGGTGGGCCGGTTGACGGGCGCGGCGCAGCAGGTCGGTGCCGGTGATCTTGAGGTGCAGGTCCGCGAGGAAGAAGGCGATGACGAGATCGCCATGCTTGGCCGCTACTTCAACCAGATGACCAAACAGTTGAAAGGCCAGCGCGAGACGTTGCTGGATAACACCCGCCAGATCGAACGCCGTCGTCGCCTGTTCGATTCGGTGCTTAGCTCTGTCACCTCGGGCGTCGTGGGGCTGGACCCCGAAGGGCGGGTGACCTTCGTCAACCGGTCTGCCGCGCGGCTGCTGGATTGGAGCGAGGACCAGCAATCGCTGGCGCTCTCTGTCGCGGTGCCGGAGTTCGGCCCGCTGTTCAATTCGGTCGTCAAAGGGCAGAACGAGGTCGCGCAGGGCGAGATCAAGGTCTCGCGTCAGGGGCAGATGGAAAATCTGCTGGTGCGCGTCGCCACGCGGCGCAGCGAAGACGGGCGGCTTGAGGGCTATGTGGTGGCCTTTGACGATGTGACCGATCTGGTAAGCGCGCAGCGCATGGCCGCATGGGGCGACGTGGCGCGGCGCATTGCCCACGAGATCAAGAACCCGCTCACTCCGATCCAGCTGAGCGCCGAGCGGATCAAACGCAAGTTCGGCCCCAAGCTGCCCGAGGACGCCGCCAGCCTTGACCAGATGACCGGCGTGATCATCCGCCAGACCGGCGACCTGCGCCGTATCGTCGACGAATTCTCCAAATTCGCGCGCATGCCAGAGCCTGAGACCTCTGTGCAGAATGTCGTTCAGGTGTTGCAGGATGCGGTCTTGTTGCAGCAGTCGGGCCAGCCCGACGTGACCATCAGCGCCAATCTGCCGACACAAGAGATACTGGCGCGCGTGGACCAGACAATGCTATCGCAAGCCTTAACAAATTTGATTAAGAACGCGGGAGAAGCCATTGAAAGCCGTAAGCAAAATGACCCAGAGGCCGACATAGACCCGCGCATCGAGGTGCAGTTGACCACAACCCAAACGGCGCTACAAATCACCATAGCGGATAATGGCATCGGATTGCCGGAAGACCGCGCGCGACTGTTCGAGCCATATGTCACCACCCGATCCGAAGGGACTGGCCTTGGCCTGCCCATCGTGAAAAAGATCATCGAAGAACACGGCGGGACGTTGTCGTTGGAAAACGCGCCGGTCTTCGCGGGCGAAACACATTTCGGCGCAATGGCGGTGATCACGCTACCCCTTGCTGCCCCCACCGGAACCCCAGAACTGGAGACCCATAATGAGTGACATCCTGATCGTTGACGACGAACGCGACATCCGCGAGTTGATTTCGGACATTCTGGAAGACGAGGGCTTTGTCACGCGGTTGGCCGGCAATTCGGACGAGGCGATCTCGGCCATCAACGCGGAACCGCCGGCGCTGATGATCCTTGATATCTGGTTGAAAGACAGCCGGATGGACGGGATCGACATTCTGAAAACGGTAAAGCGGGACAATCCGGATGTGCCTGTTGTCATCATCTCGGGGCATGGGAACATCGAAATCGCGGTCGCGGCGATCAAGCAGGGTGCCTATGACTTCATCGAAAAACCCTTCAATATCGACCAGTTGATGGTGGTGATCCGCCGCGCGATGGAAACCTCGCGCCTGCGTCGCGAGAACCACAGCCTCAAACGGCGCGAGGTCGCGAGCACTGATATGATCGGCAGCTCGACCGCCTTCAAATCACTGATGGGGCAGCTTGACAAGGTCACGAAATCGAACGGTCGGGTGATGCTGCGCGGCCCTGCGGGGGCGGGCAAAGAGATCGCCGCGCGCTATATCCATGCCAATTCCAACCGGGCCTCGGCCCCCTTCGTGACGGTCAACTGCGCCAGTGTCGCGCCGGACCGCATGGAGGAAGTGTTGTTTGGCCGTGAAACCCCTGACCGCGGGGTAGAGCCGGGCCTGCTGGAACAGGCGCATGGCGGGGTGATCTTCTTTGACGAGGTGGCCGATCTGCCGCTGGGGACACAATCGAAAATCCTCCGTGTCCTGGT
Source organism: Sulfitobacter pontiacus (assembly GCF_040790665.1). Taxonomy (NCBI): domain Bacteria; kingdom Pseudomonadati; phylum Pseudomonadota; class Alphaproteobacteria; order Rhodobacterales; family Roseobacteraceae; genus Sulfitobacter; species Sulfitobacter pontiacus. The sequence goes on from NZ_CP160849.1 coordinate 2,770,785, forward strand.
GGACCAGCAATTCACCCGCGTCGGCGGCAACGACAAGGTGCGTGTCGATCTGCGTGTTATATCCAGCACAAACAAGGACTTGGACGCCGCGATTAAAGCGGACACCTTCCGGCAGGAACTATTTCACCGGCTCAACGTCGTGCCGATCTCTGTCCCGTCGCTGGAGGACCGCCGCGAGGATATCCCCGTCTTGGCGCGCCACTTTATCGCGGACTTCAACGCCTCGCAGGGGTTGCCGCTGCGCGAATTCTCGGGCGATGCGGAAGCGTTGCTGCAGACGATGGTCTGGCCGGGCAACGTGCGTCAGCTCAAGAACCTTGTGGAACGTGTGCTGATCCTTGGCGACGGCACCGGCCCGATCGAAGCGCGCGAGCTGCCGGGCGAGGAAGAAACCACCGACGAAGAGGGGCGCGTGGTGCTGTCTGGTGCCTTGGCGACCTTGCCCCTGCGCGAGGCCCGCGAAGCGTTTGAACGCGAATACCTGCTGACCCAGATCAACCGGTTCGGCGGCAACATCAGCCGCACCGCGAATTTCGTCGGCATGGAACGGTCGGCGCTGCACCGTAAGCTCAAAAGTCTCGGGGTGGTGACCTCGGCCAAGTCGGGCACGCGGGTGGCGCATGTGGATGATGACGGGGCAGCCGATAGCTGACCGCGTTCGCTACCCCCGCGTCACGATCTGGAAACTGCCATCGTCATTGCGGATCACGCAGGCGTTTTCGGTCAGCGCGGGCAGGGCGGTCGTGCGCCCCTGCGGCGCGGCCTTGGCGATGCCAGCGGGGCATTGCGGGATCGACACCGGGGCAAAGCCCGCATCGGCCATACATTGCGTTTCAACCCTTTTGCGCAGATCGGCACTGGGATCGACCGTATAGGTCTGCCCGGGCTCGAAATATCCCGCGCGGGACGTGCAACGTCCATCGGACCGGCAGACGCGGCGCGGCGGGATGAAACGGGGCGGGGTGCGGACGGTTTGAAGCGCCACGGGCACCTGCGCCAAGGCATCGACCTGACATTGCGTGGTCTGGCGTTCGACCATCGCGACAGTGGCACCGGGTTTGTAGTAGGTGTTCAACGGTGCGCAGGCCGCCAGTGCCACGCCCCCCCAGATGATCAATGCCGTTTTCCGCATATGCGCCCCCCGTCTTGCTATGGAAGCAAGTCTGACATTTGAATTGACCCTTGCATAGCCATCTGTCATTCAAATCACTGGCATATCACGGGTCACGCGGGTACGCCCCAGCTGGTGACGCAAGGCAAGGCTTCACGCCAAAGGAACCCCATTTATGAAAGTGATCATTTGCGGCGCAGGGCAGGTCGGGTGGCAGATTGCCCGCCATCTTTCGGGCGAACGCAACGACGTCACAATCGTTGACAGCAACGCCGATCTGGTGCGCCGCGCCACAGATACGCTGGATGTGCAAGGGATCGCCGGCTTTGCAAGCTACCCTGACGTGCTGGACCGCGCCGGTGCCCGCGATGCCGAGATGATCATTGCCGCCACCCATTCGGACGAGGTGAACATGGTCACCTGTCAGGTGGCCCACTCGGTCTTTGGCATCAACCGCAAGATCGCGCGGCTGCGCAGCCAATCCTATCTGACGGCGATCTATTCCGATCTTTATCGTCGCGATCACATGCCGATCGACGTTGTAATCTCGCCCGAAAAAGAGGTGGCGAATGCGGCGTTGCAGCGGCTTTCGGCCCCGGCGGCCTTTGATACAGAGACCTTCATGGACGGGATGGCCCATCTGATCGGTATCCAGATCGACGAAGACTGCCCGGTCGTGAACACGCCGCTGCGACAGTTGACCGATCTGTTCTCGACGCTGCGCGCCGTTGTCGTCGGGGTGCGCCGTGATGGCACGCTGTTTGCGCCGGAATCCAAGGACCAGCTGTTTGTCGGTGACGCCTGCTATGTCTTTTGCCACCGCGATGACATCCCCCGCACGCTCGAGATTTTTGGCAAGACCACCAGCAAGCTTGAACGTGTCGTGCTTGTGGGCGGGGGGAATGTCGGGCTGGCCGTGGCCCAGAACCTCGAGGCGCGCGGCAAGCGGGTGCGCACCAAGATGATCGAGAAGAACCGCCGCATCGCGGAACGCGCCGCCGAGGCATTGGAGCGGACGATCGTGCTCAACGGTGACGGGCTGGACGCGTCCCTTCTGGCCGAGGCGGGCATTGGCCGCGCCGATGCGATGATGGCGATCACCGATGATGACAAGACCAACATGCTGGCCTGCGTGCGCGCCAAATCCGAAGGCTGCCCCTATGTCATCGCGCTGATCAATGACCCCACGCTGGTCCCGCTGATGGAGCCATTGGGCATCGACGCCTATATCAACCCGCGTTCCACCACCGTCAGCTCTATTCTGCGACACATCCGTCACGGGCGGGTGCGGTCGGTCTATTCCATCGGCGACGCCGAGGCAGAGGTGATCGAGGCCGAGGTGCTGTCGACCTCGCCGATTGCGGGCAAACGCGTGTCCGACATTGATTTCCCCGAAGGGGCATTGATGGGTATGGTCCGCAAGGGCGACGAGGTCATGCGCCCCCTTGGCACCACACGCATCGAAGAAGGTGACGTCATCGCTGTGTTCTGTCTGGCCAAAGACGTGCCGCAGGTCGAACAGCTGATGCAGGTCTCCATCGACTTTTTCTGATGGTGCCTGCGTCCAAATTACCGGAGCGCCGCACGTGAGACGCAAATCCTATATTCGCCGCGAGATCCTTGAACTGCCGCTGTTCTTGCTGATTTTCGGTGTGTTCAGCGCCTCGACAATCTTCCCAGCGATCTTTGCGCTGACCACCCAAGACCATCTGGCATCGCGGGCGTTTTTCTATTCGGGGCTGCTGGGGGTGTTTATCTTTACCCTGATTGCGGTCGCCCATGCCGGACGGCGCGCGCGGCACGGGGCCTTGGGGCCGCTGATGTCGCTGTTTTCCAGCTTTGTCTTTTTGCCCGCGCTGCTGGCGATCCCGTTTCTTGAGGCCCTGCCGACCACGCGGTTCCTGCACGCCTATTTCGATATGGTCAGCGCGATCACCACGACCGGCGCGACGCTGTTCGATGATCCCGGACGGATCAGTGACACGCTTCATCTGTGGCGCGCGCAGGTCGCCTGGATGGGCGGCCTGCTGATGTGGATCGCGGCGTCGGCCATTCTGGCCCCCTTACACCTTGGCGGATTCGAGGTGACCTCGCAGGCCGAACCCGGCAACCCGGACGAACGCCGCAGCAATATGGGCCAGATCGACCCGCGCCAACGGTTGCTGCGGTCCGCGGCGGCGCTGACGCCCACCTATCTTGCGCTGACGCTTTTGCTTTGGGTGCTGTTGCTGGCCAACGGGGACCGATCGCTGGTGGCGCTGTGTCATGCAATGTCGGTGCTGGCGACCTCGGGCATCTCGCCCCTAGGGGGGACGCATGACACCGGTGTCGGCTTTGGCGCGGAAGCGATGATGATGCTGTTCATGCTGTTCGCGCTGTCGCGGCTGACCTTTTCCAAAGACACGGTGACGGCGACGCAAGGGGGGCTGTTTACCGATCCAGAATTCCGCATGGGGCTGGCGCTGATCCTCGGCGTGCCTGTGGTGCTGTTCGTGCGCCATTTTCTTGGCGCTTTCGATGTGCATGCAAGCGCCGAAGCACTTGAGACCGGCAGCGCCTTCTGGGGGGCCATGTTCACAGTCACCTCCTTTCTGACCACCACCGGATTTGTCAGCGCCTCATGGGCCGAAGCGCAAAGCTGGTCGGGGCTCGAGACTCCGGGGCTGATCCTCATGGGGCTGGCGCTGATCGGCGGCGGGGTGGCGACCACGGCGGGCGGGGTCAAGCTGTTGCGGGTCTTTGCGCTGTATCGCAACGGCGTCCGCGAGATGGAGCGGCTGGTCCATCCGCACTCTGTCTCGGGCGCCGGTCAAGCGGGCCGGCGGCTGCAAAGCAACGGAGCGTTTATCGCATGGATCTTCTTTATGCTGTTCGCGCTGTCGCTGGCGGGGGTGACCCTGCTGCTGACCTTCGTCGGCGCGCCCTTTGCCGATGCGCTGGTAATGTCGGTGGCCACACTGGCGACAACCGGCCCGTTGATGGAGTTTGCCGCCGATGCCCCCATCGCGTTGATCCAGCTGGGCGACGGGGCCAAGATGATCCTATGTGCGGCGATGGTGCTGGGGCGGCTGGAAACTTTGGCGATTATTGCGCTGCTCACCCCTGATCTGTGGCGCGCGTGACACGGGATGCGGCTTTGCGCGCAACAGTTCTGACATTTTGGGGTGGAAACTCTGTGCGCGGGTCTTCATAGTCTTCCGAAGGGGTAAACCGATCCGCGGTTGCCAGCAAGAACAACAGCAAGAATAAGAGCGAGACCAACAATGGCGGCTGACCGACAAAACCTGCAAGACGCATTCCTGAACCATGTGCGCAAGACAAAGGTGCCGGTAACGATTTTCCTGATCAACGGTGTGAAGCTGCAAGGCGTCATCACATGGTTTGACAATTTCTGTGTTCTTCTGCGCCGTGATGGCCAATCGCAGCTTGTGTACAAACATGCGATTTCCACGATCATGCCAAGCACGCCGATCTCGCTATACGAGGGTGAAGACGCTAATTGAGCCGTCCTCCGTTTCAAATTGATGACACTGCAGGCCCGAAGCGTACCCGGGCTTGGGTGATTCACCCTGACATCAAGTCAGACAATGACCGCCGCATCGCGGAGCCCGCCTTGGCGGAAGCCGTCGCCTTGGCCCGTGCCCTGCCGCATCTGGACGTGGAAGGGGCTAACATTGTGCCACTGCGCACCGTCAGCGCGGGGATGCTGTTCGGCTCTGGCAAGATCGAGGAGCTTCGGCTTGTCTTTGAAGAGGCCGAGGTTGAACTGGTGCTGGTCGATGGACCAGTGACACCGGTCCAGCAGCGCAACCTTGAAAAAGCATGGGGCGTCAAACTGCTTGACCGTACCGGTCTGATCCTCGAGATTTTCAGCGATCGCGCCGCCACCCGCGAAGGGGTGCTGCAGGTCGAAATGGCTGCGCTGAATTACCAGCGCACGCGTCTGGTCCGCGCCTGGACCCACCTTGAACGGCAGCGGGGCGGTTTGGGCTTTGTCGGGGGCCCCGGCGAAACCCAGATTGAATCGGACCGCCGCGCCATTGACGAACAACTGGTGCGCTTGCGCCGACAGTTGGACAAGGTCGTCAAGACTCGCGCCTTGCACCGCGCCGCGCGTGCCAAGGTACCGTTCCCCATCGTGGCGCTTGTGGGCTATACCAACGCAGGCAAATCGACGTTGTTCAACCGGATGACCGGGGCCGATGTGATGGCGAAAGACATGCTTTTCGCCACGCTGGACCCGACCATGCGCAGCCTTGTGCTGCCCGACGGGCCAGAGATCATTCTAAGCGACACCGTGGGCTTCATCTCTGACCTGCCGACCGAACTGGTCGCCGCCTTCCGCGCCACACTGGAAGAGGTTCTGGCCGCCGATATCATCTGCCACGTGCGCGATATCTCGCACGCCGAAACGGAAAGCCAGGCACGCAATGTGCGCGATATCCTGACGTCCTTGGGCGTACCCAAGGATACGCGCAGCTTCGAGGTCTGGAACAAGCTCGACCAACTGGATGACGACCGTGCCGCCGCCGTACGCGCCCGTGCGCAGCGCGACGACAGTGTTCTTGCCATCTCTGCCATCACCGGCGAGGGGTTGGACGAACTGCAAGCGGTCATCGCCGAAGCGCTGCAAGGTGCTGTGCGTGAAGCCGAGCTGACGCTAGCCTTTGCCGACGGCAAGAAACGCGCCTGGCTGTTCGAACAGGACGTCGTGATCGAGGAAACCCAAACCGAAGACGGGTTCAATCTGGTCGTGCGCTGGTCGGCACAGCAAGAATCGCAATACCAGCGGCTGTAAGGCCGGCGGCTTTCGGGACCATTCGAATGAAATAAAAAAACGCCCGGAAAAGTCGCATTTTCCGGGCGCTGCTGCATATGATTGGGGAGCGTTGTTTTTCAGGAGCCCCCGATGACTTTGATTATTCTTTATGTACTGACATTCGCGATCTTTCTGGGGCTCGACTTTCTGGGCCTGAGCTATCTGATCAAACCGGTTTTCAGCCGTGATATCGGCCCCTTGCTGCTGGACCAGTTCCGGCTGCTGCCTGCCTTTGTCTTCTATGCCTTCTATATTGCTGTGCTGCTGTATTTCGTCAGCTGGCCCGCGATTGCACAGGATAAATCCTTGCTGTGGGTCTTTGGCAATGCGGCGCTGATCGGGGCCTTGGGGTATGGCACCTATGAGTTCACCAACCTCGCGACGTTGAAAGACTGGACACCGCAGATGGTGGCGACGGATTTCTCTTGGGGGGTGGTGTTAACCGGGACCTCTGCCACCTTGGGGGTCTGGGGCACGCGGGTGTTTTCCTGACGGTTCAGGGGTCAGGGAAAAGGGGGCCAGCCCCCCGGCCTTTGGCCGCCCCCCGGGATTTTGGGCCATTTGGAATTAGCGGCCAAGCTCGGACGAGAAGCGCCAAGCGCCGGGTTGGAGCTTGTGCAGTTCCCAGTCACCGACGCGCGCGCGGATCAGGCGGAGTGTCGGCAGGCCGACATGGGCCGTCATGCGCCGCACCTGACGGTTGCGACCTTCGGTGATCGTGATCTCGAGCCAGGCATCAGGGACGGATTTGCGAAACCGCACCGGCGGGTCGCGGTCCCACAGAGGGTCGGGCGGGTCCATCAGCCGCGCCTTGGCGGGGGCGGTCTTGCCGTCTTTGAGCGTGACACCACTGCGCAAAGCGGCGAGGGCTTGTTCATCCGGCGTGCCTTCGACCTGCACCCAATAGGTTTTGGCCAGTTTATATTTCGGATGCGAGATACGCGCTTGCAGCGGGCCGCTGTCAGTCAGCACCATCAGCCCTTCGCTGTCGCGGTCCAGCCGTCCGGCGGGGTAGAAGCCCTTTTCATCGATATAGGCCGACAGGGTCGGGCGCGGCGAGCCTTCGGTGCCCTTGTCGGTGAATTGGGACAAGACGCCAAAAGGTTTGTTGAAAAGGATCACGCGGTTCATTCTGCCTCCGGTATCAGCTTGGTGATGCCGACGGGGGCGGCGCGGGCGAGCTCTTCGTCCAGCGACATGGGAATGTATTCGCCGCGCCGCCAGAGCTGTGCCAGATCGTCGTAGTGATGCGACAGGAAGTGGCCCGATTGGCCCGTTGATGTGATGAACACCGATGAATCCGGATCGGCGAAGTCATAAACCCCGCGGAAGCCTGCGCCGTGGACATTGGCGAAAGGGTCCGGCCCCGTGCCACGGGTGCGGCCACGCAGGAGGGTGTTGTCACCGCCCGAGGTCGACTGGCGGATGTTCATGAAGTAGCGCAACACGGGAACTTCGCCCAAGGTCTGGTGGTCGTGGGTGGCTTGGTGTGCGTCGCCCCACCGCAGGGATTCCAGCTGGGTTCCCCATGTCTCGTTGATCCAGATCAGCGCATCGTCCAGCGCCATGCGGGCCATGTCGGGGCAGGTCTCTTTCGGGGCGGATTGCAGCACGTCGCACCATGCGGCCGCACCGTCCACATCGCGGAAAACACGTTCGATGAACAGCGGATCGGCATGATCGAATTCCTCCGCCAAGGCTCCAAGCTCGTCCTGGATCAGCCGTTGCTGCAAGGCGCGCAGCCAGGCGGCATAGATCAGCGGTTCGGGCAGATGTTCGTTCATCTCGCCCGACCAGCCGGCAAGCAGGGTCAGCGCGCGCTGGCGTTGGCGTTCGGGCGTGCCTTCGGGCGCGGTTTCGCCGGTGAACCAAAGCTCGGCCCCGATCAGCGGTAGCAGAGAGCGCGCGGTGAAGCTGACCGTATCCAGCTGCGCTTCGATAAAGCTGTCGCGCGTGTGCACTTGGCGGCGCTGCATCAGGTTGCGCCACCGCTGGATGCGTTGCGTATCGCCCCAAAGGAAGGACACGTGGTTGGGGAAGGGGCGGTCCACCGTTTTGTTGTTGGTATTGCCGATGATCCCGCCACGGGGCGACAGGAATTCGGGGTTTGCGCTATAGGGCAGGCGGCCCTGCCAGCGGTTCGCGGCGATCCAGCCCGGTGTGGGCATGCGCCCCTGGCTTTGATGCGCAGCGTCGCGGGCGGGCAGCGCGCCGATGGTTTTCATCGCGATGGTATTCACATCCACCAGCGTCAGGTTTTGCGACGGCGCGATATAGGCCTCGCCCGCGGTGATCCCTTCCTCGACGGTCTTGGCCTCCATCAGCTGCATGGCCGCGGCGATCGAGGTATCGGCGGGGTCAAGCGCGGTCCAGTTCAGCGCGGCGACATGACCGGGCGGGGTGATCGCAGCGAGGTTATAGTGGCTGCCGGGAAGCACTGGCCCATTGTCGGTCCAGCGCAGGGTCAGGGTGATCGGATCGGCATCCTTGACCGTGATGATCGACGCGCGTTTGGCGAATTTCTTGAACCCGTCGGGGGTGCGGTATTCCTCGCTGTTGTCGGGGTTCAGCTCTTCGATATAGACGTCCTGATCGTCTGCATAGGATGAGGTGATCCCCCAGCCAAGCGCGCTGCTGCGCCCTGTCAGCACCACGGGGATACCGGGGATCGTGCCGCCGATGACACCGCCCGATTGCAACTCGAGCCGCGCGAGGTACCAGATGGTCGGCGCGGTGAAGCCCAGATGCGGGTCATTGGCGATCAGCGTCCCGCCCGAGGCAGAGCGATCCCGTGCGGCAGCCCAGGCGTTGGAGGCACCTGCCAGATCAAAAGATTTGAACGGCGACAGCGGCGAGGGATCGAGGGGGATATTGGCGGCGAACTGCGGCAGGCCGGGCGCCAGCTGCGCATATTCGGGCAGGGCGGCGATGCCACTGCCGGGGGCGTCAGGCAGGATATCCGACAGGCGCTTTTGATCGGGCAGCGCCAGCGAGGTGCGGGCGCGCTTGACCTCGGCATCCAGATGCCCCGACAGCTGCAAGGCCATCAGCTTGACCAGCGCCACGGAATCCGCCGCGCGCCAGGGGGCGACGGGGGCATCAAACAGCAGCATTTCGGGGGCACCGCGGCCCAGGGCTTCGGTGTTGATCTGATCCAACCGGGCATTCACCCCGGCGGCATAGGCATCCAGCGCTGCGCGGGTCTTGGGGTCGAGCGCCTGAAGCGACTGCACCGACAAGGTATAAAGATCAAAGCGGCGCAGCATGCGGTCGATACGGACGGTGGTGGTGCCGAAAACCTCGGACAAGCGGCCTTGGACCGTGCGGCGCATGGTGATCATCTGCCACAGACGGTCCTGCGCATGGGCAAAGCCCAGCCCGTAGAACACATCTTGGTCACTTTCCCCGAATATATGCGGCACATTGGCGTTGTCGCGCACGATCTCCACCTCGGCCCCGAGGTTGGGTACGCGGACCGTATCGTCGTAGTCTGGCAGCGACCGCGAGGCCAGCCAATAGGCACCGCCGACACCAATTACCGCCAGCACCACCAAGAGCGTTGCAATTCGCATCAGCCACCGAAAAACCACTGCCATGTCATGCTCCTGGGTATATCTACGCGCGATTGACCAATGCGCGCAGGGTGATAGGTTCCTCTCAGGCAATAGCGCAACTGAATGACAAGGAAAAGACGATGGCAAAGCTCGCATTTTTGGGATTGGGCGTGATGGGCGCGCCAATGGCCGCGCATCTGCAAAAAGCGGGGCATGACGTGACCGTGTACAACCGCACCACAGAGAAGGCGCGCGCTTGGGCAGAAACCCACGGTGGCAAGATGGCAGAGACGCCCAAAGCCGCTGCTGAAAGGGCAGAGATCGTTTTTTCCTGCGTCGGCAATGATGACGATCTGCGCTCCGTCTGCGTTGGTGACGACGGCGCTTTTGCCGGCATGGGTGAGGGCACGATTTTTGTCGATCACACCACGGTCTCGGCAGCGGTGACGCGCGAATTGCACGCGGCGGCGGATGCGCGCCAGATCAGCTTTGTCGATGCGCCAATTTCCGGCGGGCAGGCGGGGGCGGAGAATGGCCAGCTGTCCATCATGTGCGGTGGCGATTCCGGTGCCTTTGATCGTACGCTGCCCGTGATGGAGGTTTACGCCAAGATCTGCCGTCGCCTTGGCGACAGTGGTGCCGGCCAGATGACCAAGATGTGCAACCAGATTGCCATTGCCGGTCTGGTGCAGGGCCTGAGCGAGGCGCTGCATTTCGCCCAGAAGGCCGGATTGGACGGGCGCGATGTGGTCGAGGTGATCAGCCAGGGTGCCGCAGGCAGCTGGCAGATGGCCAACCGCTACGAGACAATGCTGGATGATAAATTCGACCACGGGTTTGCCGTGGACTGGATGCGCAAGGATCTGGGGATTTGTCTGGACACCGGCAACGAGATCGACGCGAGCCTGCCTGTCACGGCGCTGGTCGATCAATTCTATAAGGATGTGCAGAAAATGGGGGGCGGACGTTGGGATACGTCGGCGCTGTTCAAACGTCTGAACGCCTTGGGTTAAGCCCAAAGCTGCCCGATCCGAGATGGTGCGGATCGGGCAGCTTTGCTTAGGGAATGATGCGCGAATATTTCGTGCCTTCCAGTGTGGCACCGATACGCAGACCGGCGCGGCCAAAGACGGCGGCCAGCACGGGGGCAAGCACGGTTGTGGTATCCGCTTCGACGCTTTCCCCACGATCCGAGATGACATATTCCAGATCGGCACCCGCAGCCCAACCGGGGGAGCGGCGGAAATCGCTGAGCGCGGCTTCGGTCATGAAGAACAGCACATGCGCGTATTGCTGCGCCCCGATCTGCAAGCCGCCCGTCGCCTTGGTGACCGAGTAATAGTCGACAGTCACGTTATTCACCCGCAGCGCACCACGGCCATAGGCACCGCCAAAGCCAAGCCCGGCCTCGGTCACAAGCGGCATGATCAGCATACCGTTGGATTTTTCCGCCAGTTGCCGCGTGTTGGGGAAGCTGCGGTACATCGCGTTGAGCGTCGCATCGACGCGGGCGTCGATCATCCCGCTGCCACGGCTGCCGACACCGTTGCCACATGCCGCAACGGCACCCGCGCTTGCAATCGCACCCAAAGCGAAAGCCCGGCGCGAGAAAGTGTTGTTTGTCATAGTCTTCTGCCTGTAATTGCCTGTGCCGGTTCATCCGGTTTCTGCGCGATCTTATGCTCAAAACCCGCGGGTGTCACGAATTTAGGGCTTGAATCGGCGGTGATCTGCCACAAGTGGCGTGTTATTTGCGCATCGAAGCCGCGTTATCCGTTCATCAACCGCGCCACGGCGGGGGCAAAATACGTCAAGACCCCGTCACAGCCCGCACGTTTGAACCCCATCAGGCTTTCCATCATCACGCGGTCTTCGTCGATCCAGCCATTCTGGGCGGCGGCTTTCACCATGCTGTATTCACCCGACACCTGATAGGCAAAGGTCGGTGCCCCAAAGCTGGATTTCACGCGGTGGCAGATATCAAGATACGGCATGCCGGGTTTGACCATGACCATATCGGCCCCTTCGCGCAGATCACGCTCGATCAGGCGGATCGCCTCGTTGCTGTTGGCGTAATCCATCTGATAGGTCTTCTTGTCGCCGGTCAGCGCCCCCGAGGCCCCGACAGCATCGCGGAACGGGCCATAGAAGGCCGAGGCGTATTTCGCCGCGTAGCTCATGATCATCACATCCGAATGGCGCGCCCCTTCAAGACCTGCGCGGATCGCGGCGATGCGCCCGTCCATCATATCGGACGGCCCGATGATATCCGCGCCCGCGTCGGCCTGTGCCAGCGCCATCTTGACCAATGCCTCGACCGTGCGGTCGTTGACGATGATCCCGTCTTCGACAAAGCCGTCATGGCCGTTGATATTATAGGTATCCAGCGCGACATCGGTCATGAGGACCATATCGGGCACCGCCTTGCGGATCGCGCGAATGGCGCGGTTGGCGTTGTTTTCAGGATCCCAGGCGCCGGCGCAATCCTCTGTCCGGTCCTCGATACCGGTGTAAGGGAAGATACACATCGCCCCGATCCCCAGATCAGAAGCCTCGCGCGCGGCATCTACCAGCTTGTCAACGCTGCGCCGATAGACGCCGGGCATGGAGGGGACGGGCTCTTCCACGCCCTCACCGCTGCGCACGAACACCGGCCAGATCAGATCCCCCAAGGACAGCGCATTTTCACGGACCAATGCGCGGACGCCCTCGGATTGACGGGTGCGGCGCAGGCGGGTGGCGGGAAAGGGGGCTTGTTGGGGTCTCATGCAAAAATACCTCAGATGCTACCGGGCAAGGCTTGCCACGTATTTTTGCACGGCTCAAGGCTAGGAATTTCGCGAACGCGCCGCTATGACAGGCAGACGATTGTAGGGCAGCACGTCTGAACACAATGATTTCACTTCAAAGATGAGCGCACCTTGACCCTCTATCAGACAATTTTCGAAGTCATCGACATGCGGTCTTTTTCCAACCTGTGGTACTGGATCGCCGTTGCTGTGATCTGGTCTTCTGCCAGCCATTGGGTCTTGGGCGTGCCCTTTGATATGGTGCTGCGCGCGCGGCGCAACGGTGAACAGGCGCTGGTCGACCTGGAGGATATGGCACGCATCAACGTGAACCGTATTCTATATATCACCCAAGTGTCCGGCATCTGGATTTTGGGGTTCACCTGCTTTTTCATGACGATGCTCTTTACGCTGGCGGTTTTCTACCGGTTCGAATTCGCCCAAGCCGTGCTGTTGCTGGCTTTTCCGTTGTGTCTGGTAGGGGTGCTGAGCGTGTCGACCGCGCAGCAGATCCGCGAGGATTCCGGCACCGGCGACCGCCTGATCAAACGGCTGAACCGTCACCGTCTTTATACCCAGATCATCGGGATGATTTCGATTTTCATCACATCGATGTGGGGCATGTACCAAAACCTTTATACAGGTCCGTTTGGCGGTTGAAAAAACCGCGATCGGATACAGGTAGCTGCTGATGTCAGAGAAATCCCAAATCACGCTGTCCGGCGTTCCCGAAGGTTTTGACGCACAGGCGGTGCTGAACGAACTGGGCAAAAGTGGCACACCGGTGCTGCATATTGCCCGCGATGACAAACGCATGGTGGCAATGCAGGCGGCACTGCGCTTTTTCGCGCCGGATGTGCCTGTGGTCGTCTTCCCCGGATGGGATTGCCTGCCCTATGACCGCGTGTCGCCCAATGCCGATATCTCGGCGCAGCGGATGGCGACGCTGGCGGGACTGGTGCATGGAATGCCGGACCGTTTTATCCTGCTGACCACGCTGAACGCCGCGACCCAGCGGGTGCCTGCGCGCGATGTGCTGCGCGATGCCGCGTTTTCGGCCCGTGTGGGCGACCGGATAGACGAGGCAGCCTTGCGCGGGTTCCTTGTCCGCATGGGCTTTGTCCAGAGCCCGACGGTGACCGAACCGGGCGACTACGCGATCCGCGGCGGCATCATCGACATTTTCCCACCCGGCGATCTTGGCCCTGTGCGACTGGACCTCTTTGGCGATACGCTGGACGGGGCGCGCCGCTTTGATCCGGTGACACAGCGCACCACAGAAAAGCTGGAGCTCGTGGAGCTTGCCCCCGTCAGCGAAGTCATCCTTGACGAAAGTGCTATCACCCGTTTCCGCCAGAACTACCGGATCGAATTCGGGGCCGCGGGGACCGATGATCCGCTGTATGAAGCGATCAGCGCAGGGCGCAAGCATCAGGGCGCGGAACACTGGATGTCGTTCTTTCACGAGACGCTCGAGACCTTGTTCGACTACGTGCCGCGGGCGACGATCACGCTGGACGACCAGCTGACCGCGCAACGTCTGTCGCGGTGGGAGAGTATCGCGGATCAATACGAAACCCGCAGGCTGGCGATGGCGAACCGGTCGAAGATGGACAGCGTCTATAAGCCCGCACCGCCCGAGGGGCTGTACCTGACCGACACCGCGTGGGAAACCGCGCTGATCGGCAAACGCGTGATCAGTTTCAAACCGCTCCCCCAGCCGACGGGTCCGAATGTGCTGGATGCGGGCGGACGCTTGGGGCGCAACTTCGCCCCCGAGAGACAACAGGAAAGCGTCAGCCTTTTCGGTGCTTTGGCCGCGCATATTAAAGCAAAACTTAAAGAAGGGCCGGTGGTCATCGCCAGCTATTCCGATGGCGCGCGCGAACGGTTGACCGGCCTGATCGAAGACGAAGGCATGGGCGAGACCATCGCCATCAAGAACGGCACCCGCATCGGCAAACGCGGGCTGCATCTGGCGGTTTGGGCGTTGGAACACGGGTTCGAAGCCCCGTGGGAAAGCGGCAGCAGCGCCTCGAAACTGACTGTCATCTCTGAACAGGACATCCTTGGCGACCGCTTGATCCGCGCGCCGAAACGTAAACGGCGGGCCGAGAATTTCCTGACCGAGACACAATCGCTGAGCCCCGGCGATCTGGTCGTGCATGTGGATCACGGTGTCGGCCGCTATCTGGGGATGGAGGTGGTGACCGCCGCCGGTGCCGCCCATGAATGTCTGCTGCTGGAATACGCCGAAAGCTCGAAGCTCTATCTGCCGGTCGAGAATATCGAACTGCTGTCACGCTATGGCCATGACGAGGGGCTGCTTGACAAGCTGGGCGGTGGCGCGTGGCAGTCCAAGAAAGCCAAGCTCAAGGAACGCATCCGCGAGATGGCGGACAAGCTGATCCGCATCGCCGCCGAACGTGCGCTGCGCAAAGCGCCTGTCATGGATCCGCCCCCCGGCATGTGGGACGCGTTTTCCGCGCGCTTCCCCTATACCGAGACCGACGACCAGTTGAATGCCATCTCGGATGTGCTGGACGATCTGACCAGCGGCAACCCGATGGACCGGCTGATCTGCGGCGACGTAGGCTTTGGCAAGACCGAGGTCGCCATGCGCGCCGCCTTTGTCGCGGCCATGTCAGGGCTGCAGGTGGCGATTGTCGCGCCGACGACCCTGCTGGCACGTCAACACTATAAATCCTTCGCCGAACGCTTCCGAGGCTTCCCGCTTGAGGTGCGTCAACTGTCGCGTTTTGTCACCGCGAAAGAGGCCACAGCCACCCGCGACGGCATCAATCGCGGCACCGTCGATGTGGTGGTGGGCACCCACGCGCTGCTGGCAAAGACGGTCAAGTTCAAGAACCTCGGCCTGCTGATTATTGATGAAGAACAACACTTTGGCGTGGGTCACAAAGAACGTCTGAAGGCGATGCGCACGGATATTCACGTGCTGACCCTGACCGCCACGCCGATCCCGCGCACCCTGCAGCTTAGCCTGACCGGCGTGCGCGACCTGTCGATCATCGGCACGCCACCAGTCGACCGTCTGGCCATCCGCACCTATGTCAGCGAATTTGATGCCGTCACCCTGCGCGAGGCGCTGTTGCGCGAACATTATCGCGGCGGGCAGTCCTTCTATGTGGTGCCCCGCATCACCGATCTGCCCGAAATCGAAGCGTTCCTGAAAGAGCAACTGCCCGAGCTGACCTATCTTGTTGCCCATGGGCAGATGGCCGCCGGAGAGCTCGACGACCGGATGAACGCCTTTTACGACGGGAAGTATGACATCCTGCTGGCCACGACGATTGTGGAATCCGGTCTGGATATCCCGACGGCCAACACGATGATCGTGCACCGTGCCGATATGTTTGGTCTGGCACAGCTCTACCAGATCAGGGGCAGGGTGGGCCGATCAAAAACCCGCGCCTATGCCTATCTGACGACCAAACCGCGTGCCAAGCTGACCGCGACGGCAGAGAAGCGTTTGCGGGTGTTGGGCAGTCTCGACACGCTTGGGGCAGGCTTTACGCTGGCGTCGCAGGATCTTGATATCCGGGGTGCGGGCAACCTGCTGGGCGAGGAACAATCCGGCCAGATGCGCGACGTGGGGTTCGAGCTTTATCAATCCATGCTGGAAGACGCGATTGCCAAGATCAAGTCGGGCGAGCTGGAAGGCGTGATCGACGACGATGGGCAGTGGGCACCGCAGATCAATCTGGGCGTGCCGGTGCTGATCCCCGAGGATTACGTCCCTGATCTGGATGTGCGCCTTGGGCTCTACCGTCGCCTGTCCGAACTGACCACCAAGGTCGAGCTGGAAGGCTTTGCCGCCGAGCTGATCGACCGTTTCGGCAAGCTGCCGAAAGAGGTGAACACGCTGATGCTGGTCGTGCGGATCAAGGCGATGTGTAAACGCGCCGGTATTGCCAAGCTGGATGGCGGGCCCAAGGGCGTCACGATCCAGTTCCACAACGACAAATTCGCCTCGCCCGAGGGGTTGGTCACCTTCATTCAAGACCAACGCGGGCTGGCAAAGGTCAAAGAGAACAAGATCGTCGTTAAGCGCGACTGGAAAACCGATGCCGACAAGATCAAAGGGGCCTTTGCCATCGCCCGTGATCTGGCAGAGCATGTGATCGCCAAGGAAAAGAAGGCCAAGAAAGCAAAAGCCTGACCCGTTTCGGGGTCAGGCTTTCACAACCGTCTGTGGTCAGGCCGCGCCGCTTTAGGTGTAAAGCGACGGCACCCCCATCTGCGCGTGGATCTCGTTCACCGCGGCGGGCTGCATCCCATAGGCGCTGGCCAGCTTGTGCAGATATTGCGCCTCTTCCTGCGTATCCAGATCAATCGCCAGCAGCGACATCGCATAGATTTGCGGGCCCATGCCGTCGGGGGTCTGGGCGACCAGCGCGTCGACATCCACAGGGGCTTCCATCTGGCCTTGCACGAAAGCGGCCTCGTCGGCGTCCACGTCGCCCAGATGGTTCAGCAGCTTTTCACGCTCGTTCTCATCAAAAGTACCGTCAGATTTCGCGGCCTGGATCATCGCGGCGATCATCAGCGCGGCGGTGGCCTCCTGCTCGCGCGAGGGGGTGATTTCGGGGGCAGGGTTGCTATCGAATTGCGAGTTCAGCACCGCGCCAAAGTCTGCCTCTGGCCGTTCGGGGGCTTTTTGGCTGGCACCGCCCAGGCTGGACAGCAAGCCACCCGCACCTGCGGCACCGGCAAGTCCACCCAGCAGCCCGCCAAGGCCGCCCGAGCTTCCAGACGTGCTGGTGCCTGTGCCGCCGCCGCCAAGCTGGTTCAGCAAACCGCCCAAGCCGCCGCTGCTGGCACCGGATGATCCCCCCATCAAACCGCCCAGCATATCCTGCAGGTTACCGCCCGAGCCGCCCGTGCTGCCGCCGGTCAGACCGCCCAGCAATCCGCCTAGACCGCCGCCGCTGCTGGCGCTGCCGGTCGTGGATTTATTCTTGTTCATCATGGCGCTGGCCCCTTTGGCCACAGCCACGCCGATCGCCACTTTGGCCAATGTTTTCATCAAGCTCATTATCGATAATCCTTTTGGGTCAAATCGCCTGCAAGTCTGTTGCAGTTTACTGTGCAAAACAACCAAAAGATCGCGGGGGTTCCCGCTTGTCGACGTGCTTGACGGTGGGACAACGGGTGGCACCTGCCACCCGCTGGCCGCTCAGGTGCCGCAGAAGGTGGCCGGCACGATCTCCTGCGTCGTCGGCGCGCGGTGCAGATCGGTGTCGGTTTCGCGGTACGGGTGGGCAAGCGCTGTCATCAGCCGGTGGATCGGGTCCATATCACCGGCAACGGCGGCGTTGATCATCGCCTCTATCCGGTGGTTGCGCGGGATCACGGCGGGGTTGGCGGCCTCCATGACCGATTTAGGGTCCGGCTCGGCCGCGATGCGCTGCTGCCACGCGTCGCGCCAGTTGGCAAAGGCCGCGCGGTCGGTGAACTGGCCGGCGGCATCATCGCCTGACAGCGCGCGGAAAGCATTGGTAAAATCCGCGCCATCCGTTTGCATCAGCGACAACAGGGCGTCGATCAGCGCAGTATCTTCAGCCTTGGGCGTCGTGATCCCGATCTTGGCAGCAAAGCGTCTCAGCCAGGCTTGCTCGATCAACGCGGGCATGGCGTGCACGATTTCTGTCGCCTCGGCCACGCCGGTTTCGGGATCATCAAGCTGCTGCAACAACGAGGTTGCAAGCTGCGCCATATTCCACACGACGATTTGCGGCTGATTGGCATAGGCATAGCGCCCCTGACGGTCGATGGAGCTGAACACACGGTTGGGGTGGAACGCATCCATGAAGGCGCAGGGGCCGTAATCAATCGTCTCGCCCGAGATGGCGCAGTTATCGGTGTTCATCACCCCGTGAATAAAGCCCACTGACATCCACGCCGCGACCAGATCCGCCTGTGCGGAGCAGACCGCGCGCAGCAGGCCCAGGGGCCCGTCCGCCTGCGGGTAGTGCCGCTGGATCGCATAGTCGGTGAGGCGGCGCAGATTTTCGACCTCGCCCCGATGGGCAAAGACCTGAAACGTCCCCACACGCAGATGGCTTGCGGCGACACGGGTCAGCACGGCACCGGGCAGGGCGGTTTCGCGAAAGACATCCTCGCCACTTTGCACAGCGGCCAGGGCGCGGGTGGTGGGGATGCCAAGGGCGTGCATCGCCTCGGACACCACATATTCACGCAAGACCGGCCCAAGCCAGGCGCGCCCGTCGCCGCCACGGGAATAGGGCGTGCGCCCCGATCCTTTCAGCTGGATATCGCGGCGCTGGCCCTTTGCATCCAGCACCTCGCCCAAGAGGATCGCGCGACCATCGCCAAGCTGCGGGTTGTAATTGCCGAACTGATGCCCCGCATAAAGCTGCGCCAGCGGGTCGGCACCGGCGGGCAGTTCGTTCCCGCTGAAGATAAAGGCCAGATCCTCGGTCGATCCGTGGGTGATCCCCAGCGTCTTTGCGAGCGGCGCGTTGAAAGCCAGCAGTTTGGGGTCGGCCACCGGCGTCGGCGTGGTGCGGGTGAAAAAGCCATCGGGCAAGGCCGCGTAGCTGTTATCGAAGGGGGCTGATAATGTCATAGGGCAGATATAGGGGCCGCGGCCCCACCTTGCCAGTCCGCGTCAGAATTTGCGCGACATGAACATGTAGTTTTCGCGGGGGCGAAAGCCTGCACGGTGGTAAAGCTTCTGCGCGATCTCGTTGCTACGCTCTACCTCAAGATGGATCGCGCGCAGACCGCCGCCCGCCAGCGCATTCGGGACGGCCAGCAATGCCTCTGTCGCGATGCCACGGCCACGCACGCCGGGGCGCACGTAGATTTCATCGATGATCGCGTCCAGACCGCCGAATTCAACCGACCAGCCGAAGGTGATGATGATATAGCCGATGGGCGCACGGGCAGGGCCGATCAGATAGGCCACCCCATAGGGCGTGCCTTCGAGCAGAGGTGCCAGCCCGTTGCGGCGGTCGTCATCCGTCTGCTCGATCCCCGTCTCGGCGTGAAAGCTGCCCACGAGGGCAACGAGACGGTCCAGATGCTCTGGCTTGGCAAGGGTGAAGGCTGCGCTCATAGACGGGCCAGCCGTTCGGTCAGCAGGGCAAAGAAGCCGTCAGAATCCAGATCGCCCATAAAGGTCGCATTGGGGGCGCGGTCGGTCACGCCCCACCAATCGGCGACGGTCATGCCCATGGTCAGCTCTGACTCTGTCTCGATCTCGACGTTGACGTGGCGGCCTTTGAACAAATCGGGGTTGATCAGATAGGCGGTGACGCAAGGGTCATGCAGCGGCGCGCCGTCAGAGCCGTATTTCTCTTTGTCGAACCGTTCGAAGAAATCGGTCATTTCCGCCACGGCGATGCCCACAGGCGTGCCAAGGGCGCGGAAAGCGTCGTTGCGCGCTTTGGTCACCAGCGCCTTATGGGTAACGTCCAGCGGCATGACAACGATAGGAGCGCCAGATTTGAACACAATATCAGCCGCTTGCGGATCGACGTAGATGTTGAACTCCGCCGTTGGGGTGATGTTACCCCCTTCGAAATAGCCACCGCCCATCAGTACGATCTTGGCGATGCGATCGGCGATATCGGGTGCTTTTTGCAACGCGGTGGCGATATTGGTCAGCGGCCCCAGCGGGCATAGCGTGACGGTTCCCGGTGCGTTATCGCGCAGCGTGTCGATGATAAAATCCACCGCATGGCCTTCGGCCATCGGCATGGTCGGTTCGGGCAGATCGGGGCCGTCCAGCCCGGTCTTGCCGTGCACATGCTCTGCTGTGACCAGCGCGCGGCCCAGGGGGCGGTCGCATCCGGCAAATACTTTGACATCCCGTTTGCCTGCCAATTCGCACACGATCCGCGCGTTGCGCGAGGTGAGGTCCAGCGGCACATTGCCCGCGACGCAGGTGATCCCCAGAACATCAAGCTCTTCGGGGCTGGCCAAAGCGACAAGGATCGCTACGGCGTCATCCTGACCGGGGTCCGTGTCGATAATGATCTTGCGCGGTGTCATGGGCTCTCCTGTCTTGGCTGTGCCAGAGCCTTGCCGCAAGTGCCGCGACTTGTCCAGCAGGCACGGGCGGTCCTAGCTGCGTTCCGCCCGTTTTACATCCTCCCACAAGGCATCCATCTCGGCCAGATCACTATCCGAGGGGGATTTACCTCGTGCGGCCAACCGCGCCTCTACCCCGTTGAAGCGGCGGATGAATTTGGCGTTGGCAGCGCGCAGGGCGGCTTCGGGTTCGACACCAAGATGCCGGCCCAGATTGGCCATAACGAACATCAGGTCACCGTATTCCTCGGTCACCTCGGCCTGGGTCAGCGTATCACGCGCCTCGACCAGTTCGGTGGCTTCCTCGGTGATCTTGGCGATCACATCATCTACCTGCGGCCAGTCAAACCCGACACGGGCCGCGCGTTTTTGCAGCTTGTAGGCGCGCAGCAGCGCGGGCAGGCCAACGGCCACACCGTCAAGCGTTCCTCCCTGGGCCTTACCCGCGCGTTCTGCCGCCTTGATCTTTTCCCAATCCGCGGTCTGCTGTTCGGCTGATTTATCGCGGCTTTCATCGCCGAAAACATGCGGGTGCCGCGCGACCATCTTGTCCGAAATATTGCGCACCACCGTCTGAAAGCTGAACCGCCCGTGCTCTTCGCCCATGGCCGTGTGATACACGGTCTGGAGCAGCAGATCGCCCAACTCTCCCTCAAGCTCGGGCCAGTCGCGCCGCTCGATCGCATCGGCGACTTCATACGCTTCTTCAATGGTATAGGGGGCGATGGTGTCGAAATCCTGTTCGATATCCCAAGGGCATCCGGTTTGCGGGTCACGCAGGCGGCGCATGATTTCCAGCAAGCGTTCGATCCCGGCGTCGCGATCGTGGATCAACGCATCATTTCTTGTCTCGGCCATTGCAGCCCCCATGTGTCTGATGTCAGATGCAACCTGACCAACATCCCCACAGGAGTCCAGTAATGCTCGTCGTGAACCGTATCGCGGATTATGCCCCCCAGATGACAGAATGGCGCAGATATCTGCACACGATCCCGGAACTGGGGAATGACTGCTTCAAGACCGCGGCTTTCGTGGCGGAACGTCTGCGCGACTTCGGCGTGGATGAACTGCACGAAGGCTTTGCCTCCACGGGCATCGTCGCCATTATCAACGGTCAGGCCGAGGGGCCGACCATCGGATTGCGCGCCGATATGGATGCGCTGCCGATCCCCGAGGAAACTGGGCTGGACTATGCCAGCACCCACGCAGGCAAGATGCACGCCTGCGGGCACGACGGGCATACAACGATGCTGCTGGGGGCGGCGAAATATCTGGCGGAAACGCGCAATTTCGCGGGCCGCGTGGCGCTGATCTTCCAACCTGCCGAAGAAACCGGCGGTGGGGCCGAAGTGATGGTCGAGGAAGGGATCCTTGATCGCTTCGACATCGGTCAGGTCTATGCGCTGCACAATGCGCCCGGCTTTGAGAAAGGGGGCTTTTACACATCCCCCGGCGCGATGATGGCGGCGGTCGATGAATTTCACATCCACATCAAGGGTTTGGGTGGTCATGGTGCCACACCGCATCTTACCCGAGATCCGGTCGTTGCCGCCTGTGGCATTGCGACAGCATTGCAGACCATCGTCAGCCGCAACCACTATGCGCAGGATGATCTTGTCGTTTCAGTCACGCAGATCCACACGGGCACCACCGACAACGTGATCCCCGAAACGGCCTATATCAACGGCACGGTACGCAGCTTTGACAAAGAGGTGCAGGCCATGGTGATCCGCCGGATGGAGCAGATCGTCGCCGGGCAGGCCGCCAGCTATGATGTCAGCGCGACACTGGAATATGAAAAGGGCTACCCCGCCACGGTGAACACCCCGGAAGAGGCCGGATTTGCCGCCGCCGTTGCCACCGAGATTGCGGGCGCGGACCGCGTTATTGCCGATAATGGCCGCGAGATGGGGGCCGAGGATTTCAGTTATATGCTGGAAAAACGCCCCGGTGCCTATTTGTTCATCGGGCAGGGTGACACCGCAGGGCTGCACCACGCCGCCTATAACTTCGACGATGAGATCGCGCCCGTGGGTGCATCCTTTTTTGCCCGCATCGTCGAGCGGGCCCAACCATTAGGAGCCAAGTAACATGGGTTTGGAAGACGCGAAAAATCAGGTTGATCAAGCCTTTACCCGCGAAGATCTAAAAGGGCCGAGCTTCGAGAACGCCTTTGGCGGGGCCACGTCCTTTCTGCGGCGGCGCTATACCAAAGACCTGCGCGGCGTGGACATCGCCGTGACCGGCGTGCCCTTTGATCAGGCCGTGACCAACCGTACCGGCACCCGTCTGGGCCCGCGCGCGATCCGCGAAGCGTCTTCCTTGCAGCCCTACGATCCGCCCTATGGCTGGGATTTCGACGTGCTCAGCGAGTTTGCCATCGCCGACTATGGCGATCTGGCGTTCGACTATGGTCACACAAGCCAGTTTCCTGCCGCTTTAACAAGCCATATCAAAGGGATACTGGACGCAGGTGCAGCAAGTGTGACCCTGGGCGGAGATCACTACATCAGTTTCCCGATCCTCAAGGCCTATGCTGAAAAATACGGTCCTATCAGTCTGTTACAGATCGATGCGCATTCGGATACATGGCCTGACGATGATATGGAGCGGATCGACCACGGCACCATGTTCTACAAGGCGGTGAAATCGGGCATCGTTGATCCGAAAACCTCGGTTCAGGTGGGCATCCGCACGACCAACCCCGATACGCTTGGCGTGACCACCATCGACGCGCGCGAGGTCCACGAGAAGGGGCCGCAGGCAGCCGTTGCCAAAATAAAACAGGTACTTGGCGACCGTCCTTGCTATCTTACATTCGATATCGATGCGCTTGATCCGGCCTTTGCGCCGGGCACAGGTACGCCTGTATGGGGCGGGCTCACATCAGCACAGGCGGCGATCATGATGCGGGATCTGGCGGGGATCAATATCGTGGGCGGCGACATCGTTGAAGTCTCTCCGCCTTTTGACACGACCGGTGCGACAGCGATCGCGGGGGCCCATGTGGCGACCGAGATCCTGTGCCTGCTGGGGTGGAATATGCGGCAGACCAAGGCCAGCAAATAACCACTGGCGGCGCAGTTTGCGACGGCAGGACGCTCCGCGGGGAGTTTATTTTGCAAAATGAAGGTAAAGATAATGATGGCATTTTTCTGGATCGCACTGGCGATTTTCGTCGCTTTGCAGGCGTACATCCGTCTTGCACCCGGCCCCGCGGCCCGCTGGGAATTGGGCGCGGTCGACAAGGCCCCCGGTGATTACCCGTCGGAGGGGGGCCTTATGGCCGTGCGCGAGGTTGAAGGCGATGGCACAGCGTTCTTGAACCGGTTTGACGACGCGATGTTGTCATTGCCGCGCACCCGGCGGATCGAAAACAACGCAGGTCAGGCGCTTTATGTCACACGATCGGGCTTCTGGGGTTTTCCCGATTACACCAGCGTCGCGGTCACCCCCGTTGACGGGGCGGATCAAAGCCGCGCGGTGGTCTATGGGCGGTTGCGCTTTGGCCGGTCAGATATGGGTGTGAACGGCAAGCGTTTGAAGCGGGTTCTGGCCCAAGCCGGGGTCTAGGCGCTGTGCGAGGCCGGGGCAGGCCTCGCCGATATCGCGCCACATGGGCACATTCAGCGACATCTGGCATTGCGCGGCAAAGCGGCGACCGTTGACATCGAGGCAGATCGTTTGCCCCAGCTCGACCCGCTGGCCGTCGCGGTCGGTGCAATAGCACTCAACCGTTTTGCGCCCCGAGGGCGCAGGGTCCGCCGCAAGCGACGGGGCAAGGCAGATCAGACTGAAAACCAGCGAAATGCGTTTCATAGGGGCATCATAGCACAGGCTGGGTCTTGACCATAGCCGCTTCATCAGCGACATCCAGCGGTATGATCCCCATGGACCGCCTTGCCCAAATCACCCAACGTTTCCAGTTTCTGGAGGCGTCGATGTCTGCTGGCTCTGACGGGGCGGATTTTGCCAAGCTGGCCAAGGAATACGCCGATCTGCGCCCCGTGGTCGAACAGATCGACGCCTATCGCCAGTTGCTGCAAGACATGGACGAGGCCCGCGCCATGCTGAAAGACCCCGAGATGGCGGAGCTAGCCGAGGAAGAGCTGCCGCGCCTGAAGGCCGCCTTGCCACAAGCGGAGGCTGATTTGCAATTGGCGCTGCTGCCGCGGGACGAGGCCGATAAAAAGCCCGCGATGCTGGAGATCCGCCCAGGGACCGGCGGGGATGAGGCAGCACTTTTCGCCGCCGATCTGCTGCGCATGTATCAACGCTATGCCGAGGCGCGGGGCTGGAAGGTCGAGCTGATCGAACAACAGTTCACCGAGCTTGGCGGCGTCAAAGAGGTCGTGGCCCATATCAAGGGCGAGAATGTCTTTGCCCGTTTGAAATACGAATCCGGTGTGCACCGCGTGCAGCGTGTGCCCTCTACCGAAAGCGGCGGGCGTATCCATACCTCTGCCGCGACTGTCGCCGTTCTGCCAGAGGCAGAGGATGTGGATATTCACATCAACGCCAATGATCTGCGGATCGATACGATGCGCAGTTCAGGGGCGGGCGGGCAACACGTGAACACCACCGATTCTGCCGTGCGCATCACTCACCTGCCGACGGGGCTGGTGGTGACGTCTTCCGAGAAATCGCAGCACCGCAACCGCGAGATCGCGATGCAGGTGCTGAAAGCGCGGCTTTATGATATGGAGCGTCAGCGGGTGGACAGTGAACGATCGGCCAGCCGTGCGGCGCAGGTGGGGTCGGGGGACCGGTCTGAACGGATCCGGACCTATAACTTCCCGCAAGGGCGCCTGACCGACCACCGGATCAACCTCACCCTCTACCGGCTTGAAGCCGTGATGCAGGGCGATCTGGACGAGATTGTCGATGCGTTGACCGCGGATGCGCAGGCGCAGCTGCTGGCCGAGATGGGGCAGTGAGCGCGCCAACCGCCGCGCAAGCCATGGTCGCCGCCACAGCGCGATTGCGCGCGGCGGGCGTGCCTGACCCCGCACGAGATGCGCGGATCTTGCTGGCGCATGCGGCGTCAGTCGATGCGGCGCGGGTGACGTTGATCGCGCCCGAGGAAATCGCGCCGGATATTGCCGAACGCTACGAAAAGCTGATCGCCTTGCGGGCGGTGCGCGTGCCGGTCTCGCATCTGGTAGGGCAGCGGGCGTTTTACGGGCGCGACTTCAAGGTCAGCCGCGATGTGCTGGACCCGCGGCCCGAGACCGAATCCCTTATTGAACTGGCGCTGTCCGAGCCCTTTGAACGGGTGCTTGATCTGGGCACCGGATCGGGCTGTATTCTGGTGACGCTTCTGGCCGAACAGCAAGATGCACGCGGCGTGGGCCTTGATCTGTCCGAAGCTGCCTGTCTGCAGGCCAGCGCCAATGCGGTGTTGCACGGGGTGCAGGCACGCGCGGAGATCAAGCAATCGGATTGGTTCAGCGCGGCCGAGGGGCGGTTCGATCTGATCGTTTCCAACCCGCCATATCTGGCCCAAAGCGAGATGGCGGATGTCTCGCCCGAACTGCGCTTGCATGAACCCGAGATGGCATTGACCGACGGGCAGGACGGGTTGAGTGTTTACCGTATCATCGCGGCGCAGGCACAGGGATATCTGACGCCCACAGGCCGCGTTCTGGCAGAAATCGGCTGGCAACAGGGTGCCGATGTGAAAGCGATCTTTGAGGCAGCCGGTTGGGGCCGGGTGCGCATCTTGCCCGATCTGGGCGGGCGCGACCGTGTCCTTTGGGCCGATACGCCAGCATAAACACGCCAAAACTTGTCATTTGGGGGTGTTTTTCGCCAATTTCCACTTGCTCCAAATCATTTGCCGTGCTTATTCAAGGATGTTGCAGCGGTGGATGCCTTTTGGGCGGTCCCGCGCGGCGTTAAGCCCAACAGAGCGTAAAGCTAGCTTTTCAGGGACGCGACTGCGTCCGGCAGCTTATTCCGAAGCCCAGCATAACAAGGCTGAACTGATTACATGAAATCTTCCAGATCACGGTCCCGGTCCAAGAATAATCGCAACCGTCAGCCGCAAGGTGGCAACGTCGTTAACCGCGTTTTCGACAGTTCTGGCCCCGAAGGCAAGGTCCGCGGCACGCCGCAGCAGATTATCGAGAAATACAACCAGTTGGCGCGTGATGCCCAGCTGAGCAACGACCGCGTGGCGGCAGAGAACTTCCAGCAGCACGCCGAACATTACCTGCGCATGCTGTCCGACGCACAACGCGAGATTGACCAGCGTCGCGATCAGCAAGAACGCGAGAACCGCGAACGTCAGGCAGAGCGGGACCGCGAGCGGGTAGAGCGCCAGGAACGCGAAGCTGCCCAAGCCGGTCAGAACACTGCGGATCAACCTGCCACGCAAGCAGATACGGGCGACAAATCCGATGCGCCCCAGCAGGACAACGCCAAGGGCGATGCCCCCAAGCGCCGCCGCAGCCGCAGCAACAACCAGAATGATAATGCCCCCAAGTCGGACAGCGCGCCCAAGTCGGATGGCGATGATACGCAAGACGGCAGTGCGGCAGAGGACAATCTGGTGGACACGCCCGAGAACAAGCCCAAGCCCCGACGCGCGCCGCGCCGCAAACCTGCCCCCAAGGCAGAGGCGAGCGAACCGGCCAAGGACAACAGTGGCGACCAGCCCGAAGCGGCTGAGTAAACGCTTTCACATCGTAACAAAGGCCCCGCGATTGCGGGGCCTTTTGCGTTTCGGACGGTGAGTGTGTTATGGTGGCCTTAGCCCTTAGCCCTTGGCGATTTCGCGGGCCAGCGCGCAGAAGCCTTCCAGCGGCACCTGTTCGGCGCGCTCCGTCGGTTTCAATCCGGCCGCAAGCAAACGATCCTCGATATCCGGTGCAGTTCCTTTGAGGGCCGAGCGTAGCATTTTGCGCCGCTGATTAAAGGCGGCCGCCACAACGCGGTTCAACACATCAGGATCCGCCGGAAAGCGGGGTTCGGGCAGGGCCGTCAGATGCACCACAGCAGAGGAGACTTTGGGCGGCGGGGTAAACGCCTCTGGTGGCAGGTTCAGCACGATACGCGCATCGGCCCGCCACTGTGCAAGCAGCGCCAGACGGCCATAGGCCTTGGAGCCGGGCTTGGCCACGATCCGCTCTGCCACCTCGCGCTGGAACATCAACGTCAGGCTTTGCCAGAAGGGTGGCCATTCCTTCGGGGTTAGCCAACGCACCAGCAGCTCTGTCCCCACGTTATAAGGCAGGTTCGCCGCAATACGGATCGGCGGAGTCAGGTGGGCCAACGGGTCGATTTCAAGGGCGTCGCCTTCGATCACCGTCAGACGGTCGGGATAGGCCTCGGCGATCTCGGCCAAAGCGGGCAGGCAGCGTTTGTCTTTCTCGATCGCCAGCACGCGACGCGCACCTTCGGACAGCAACCCGCGCGTCAACCCCCCGGGGCCCGGCCCGATTTCAAGCACATCACATTCGGTCATATCGCCCGCTTGTCGCGCGATCTTGGCGGTGAGGTTCAGGTCGAGCAGAAAGTTCTGGCCCAGCGATTTGCGCGCCTTCAGGTCATGGGTATTGATCACCTCGCGCAGGGGCGGCAGGTTGTCGATTGTGCTCATTCTTGGACCTGTGAAGCAGAAGGGTTCCGGGGGCGCGGGGTCATGATTGCGCCATGCGATAGGCCATGCGCAGGGCCTCGACCATGCTGGTGGGGTTGGCGATGCCCTGACCCGCGATGTCAAAGGCGGTGCCGTGATCAGGCGAGGTGCGGATGAACGGCAGACCGAGGGTCACATTGACGCCGCGGTCGAAATCCAGCGTCTTGATCGGGATCAGCGCCTGATCATGATACATGGCAATCGCCGCGTCATAGCGCGCCCGTGCCGTGGCGTGGAACATCGTATCGGCAGGGTGCGGGCCGCTCAGGTCATAGCCTTCGCCCTGCATCCGGGTGACCAGCGCCGTCATCCAATCTGCTTCCTGACGGCCCATCGTGCCGCCTTCGCCCGCATGGGGGTTCAGACCTGCGATGGCGATCCTGGGGGCCTTGATCCCGAATTGAGAGCGAAGCCCCGCCGCCGTAATCTCTATCACGCGGCGCAGATGGGCAGGGGTCAGCACATTGGGGACCTGATCCAGCGCGATATGGATCGTGGCCGGCACCACCCGCAGTTGGTCAGAGGCAAGCATCATCACCACATCGCTTCCACCAGCCAGCGCGGCAAGGTATTCGGTGTGGCCCGGATAGGCAAAACCGGCCCCGTCTTTCAGCGCCTTTTTGTGAATGGGCGCGGTGGTCAGCGCAGATGCGGCCCCGCTGCGCACAAGGTCAACACCGCGTGCGATCACGTCGATCACCCCCTGCGCATTGGCGGGGTCAGGCTTGCCCGCGACGGCACCGGCGGCAAAGTCGTGGCGCAGCACAGGCAAGGCGTCGCTGCCCGCGGCAAGCGCGTCCGACGGGCTGTCGATAATGCAATGGGGAATGTCTTGGGGCAGGTGGCGCGGATCACCGATCCAGGCGAGCGGCACTTCGCCTGCCAGCATCGCCCAGGCCCGTGCGGCGACTTCTGGCCCGATGCCAGAGGGTTCGCCGCAAGAGATCACAACCGGCTTGTCGGCCGAGCCCGTCTTGGCTTGGGTCATTTGCGAACGATGCGCGCGTCGGCCCGCAATTGCTCCAGCAGCTGTTCGGCATAGCCCGTCAGCCGTTCCTGGCGCAGCGCATTGGTCACATCCTCGCGCGAGGCAGATGCATTGGCGGCGGCGGTACGCCCACACATCATCAGCAGCATCAGCGTCTGACCATTGGCACGGGTCAGCGTGGTCGAAACCTCGCCCGTGTCGAGCTTGGAGAGTTCAATCGCCACGTCCTGCGGGATGTCCGAGGGGGCCTTTTTCACACGCTCCAACACTTCGGCGGGCTGGCCTTTGGCGATGCCGTAAAGGTCATCGCAGGTATCGATGCGGCCACGGATCTGCGCCGCCTGTGCCAGCGCGGGTTCTGTGCGGCCACCGGGGATGTAATAGGCTGCGTATTCAATCTCGGAATAGGTCGGCGCGGCGACGCTGGTTTCCTCGATGTCGCGCAGTTGGAACAGCGCCACGGCGTTGGGGATCGGCAGCGGGTCGGTAACCTCGCCCGGTGCGAGGTTCAGGATCAGCGGCTGCAGGCTTGGCGGCAGGTCCGTCAGGTTCTGCCACGGCAGCCGACCACCACGCCCGCGCGAAGCGGTCGCGGAATAGCGGCTGGCGTAGTTCGAAAACTCAGCCGTTGATTTGGATTGCGAGATTTGTTCAGCCAGCGCGTTCACCCGTGCGGCTTGCTGAGGCGGGGCGGGAATGATGATCTCGGACACGAGAACGCGCACACCGCTGCCTTGGGTTTCGCCCAAAGCGCGGTTGATTTCAGCGTCGGTGATCTGCACGCGGCTGGCATAGCGGGCACGCACCAGTTCACGCCACCCGACCGAGTTTACAACGAAATCGCGAAACGTTTCGCGCGAGACGCCGGATTGACCAAGGGCCTGGGTAAATTCTTCGGTGCTCAGATCCGCGCGCGAGGCGAATTCTGCAAGGCTGTCTTCGATGCCCTGCGGCGTCAGTTCGATGCCCGCTTCGGCCACGGCTTCGTTGCGCAGGCGTTCGTCGATCAGCGAGGTCAGCGCCCCTTCGCGGGTCGCCCCCGGTGCGTTCAACACCTCGAGAAAGCGCTGGCGCTGCTGGACTTCGAATTCGGTTACAACGGATTCATTCACCTTGGCGACGGGCGCAAAGAGGTTCTGCGCCGAAACGGGGGCGGCGGTCATCAGACCCAGCCCAAGGACGGCGATGCTTCGTGTCAGACGGTTCAGGTTCATCTTACTTATTTCCCACATGATCGCTCATATCTTTCTGTTCCGTTGGAGGCCGAGAAGCCCCGCAGGCCGATGTTAAACCCGATATCGGTAGAGGGCTCAACACTTGTTGAGGAGGTATAGCGGCGGCGCACCGAAAGGTCGACGCTCACACATTCATTATTGTAGGTCAGGCCAAGCCCCGCCGTCGCCGCTGTACTGTTTTGCACGTCATAGCGCACGTCAGCGCTGGCGGACCATTGCTTGTTGATGTCGTAGCTGCCGTCAAGCGACACCTCGGAAATCGCTTCGGTCCGGTCTTCGGCAGTATCCGCCTCAAGCCAGACATAGGTGCCTTCGACGGTGGTTTTGCCAAAGCTCCACCCGCCGCGCAGTTCCGCCTTGGAGATGTCGAAATCGGAGTCGACCAAGGTCCGCGCGGTCAGCGAAAGACCGGCGTTATTCTTGATCTGCCCCGCCAGCAGCACATCAGAGCGCACGCCAGACAGGCCGGACGTATCGGTGAAGGCAGGGTCGCTGATGCTGCGGAACACCTGACCGACCGCGACATAGGTGTCCCAGCCATTGGGGTCAAAGCGCGACCAGTTCACCGCCACCGCTGCCGTTGTGCCGCGTTCGCGCCGGTCGGGGCGCGGAAAGCGCGAGAGCGACAGGATATTGCCCTGATCGAATTCCACGCGGGTGCTTTCCTCGTTCGGAATGTCGAGCCGGCTGCCATCGGTCCACCCCAGCTGCACCACGGGCGTCAGCACCTGCGACGCACCACCAGCCTCGCGGCGTGCCATCGGGTAGCTTAGACCGACCGCTGCGAAGGGCGCGATGTCGCTGTGGTTCTGCGCAAAGGTATCGTCTTGGGTGATGTCGAAGAAATTGAACGTCGTGCCGACCTGCGCATCGGTGACCAAGCCGGAGCGATGGGTGAAGCGACGCAGATATTTAAGCGACCCGTTGATACGCGATACATCGCGGCCAATCACATCCACATCAGAAGATCGCCAATGGCTATGCGCCTCCAGCCCGAACCGCAGCTCGCCCCCCCATGCCTTGGGGAAAAAGCGCCGTTCGAACTCGCCGTCGATCACGACTGTGGGCAGGGTGCTGTTCAACTCTCCGGGGCGCAGGGTTTCAAAGTTGTAAAGGCTGGTACGCACAAAGCTGTCACGTCGCGCGCGTGAAAGTGTGAGGTCACTGCGCAAACGGTCCTCGTCCGAATAGCCGTATTCGGTAAAGTAAGAGCTGTCGCTGACGGCCTCGATCGTGAAGCTCAGCTTGTAGCCGCGCTCAAGCTCAAAGCTGCCTTCACCGAACAGATAGCCGCGGGTCTCATCTGGCAGCTGGTCATCGCGGGTGTAGGCCCCGTTAAACTCGATATCACCATTGGTGAACGCCTGCCGATAGCGGAATTCAAGCGTGCGGGTCGAGGACGACAGATAGGGCGTCAGGGTCAGGTCGCGACTTTCACCCAAGGTGATGAAATAAGGCAGCTTCAGCCCCGTGCCCAACAGCGACGTGGTGCGAATGGATGGGGCCAAAAACCCGTCCGCGCGGTCCAGCGTCGGGTCGGGCAGCCGCAAACGGGGCAGGTAGAACACCGGCACCGACCGGATATGAAAAGTCGCGTCATCGAAATAGAGTTGCTTCGCCTCGGTATCATGCACCACGCGGCGCGCGCGGATCTGCCAGAGGGGCAGCTCGCCGTCATTGCAGGTTTTGCATGAGGTCACGGCGGTCTTGTACAGCTGGCTATAGCGCCCCTCGACACGGTCGATCTGGACGGCGGCCATCTGCACCTGCTGGTTCAGTACCATACGTGCGCCGCGCAGCAGACCGTTCTGCAACCCCTGATCCAGCTCTGCCGCATCCGCGAGAATGACGGTGCCATCACCGTCGTTCAGCACAATCGGCCCTTCGATCACCAAGGCACCGGTTTCGTCATTGTAGCGGATCGCAGAGGCACGGATGCGGGTCGTGCCTTGAAACGCCTCTACGTTACCTTGGGCGACCAGTTCCCGATCACGGGTGATGAACAGGTCATCGGCCACCAGAACGGCAGGACGTTCGCTGTCTTGCGCGGCAGCGGGCAGACCAAGGGCGACAAGAAGGGTCAGGAGCAAACGGCGCATGTCAGCCATCCTCTGAATGAAGTAGAAGACCAAGCGCCAGAAGAATGGACGCGACAGGCGGAGCCCAAGCCGCAAGAAGAACCGGAATCTGCCCGTTCTCCCCCAGAATTTGCGCAAAACTGCGAATAAAATACAAGCCGAACCCCATCAGAACAGAGGCCAGCACCGCGACGCCCGTGCCTCCGAACCTCGTATGGCGCATGGTAAACGCGCTCGCAACCAGAACCATCGCAACCAGAAAGAACGGGCGCGCCAGTTCGGTCTGCAGCCAGACCTTGTGGCGACGCGGGCTGAAGCCTGCCAGTTCAAGCTGCTTGATGTAATCGGGCAGATCATAGATCGAGACGGCACCGGGATCGGTGATGCTGTCGCGGATACGGTCGAGCGTCAGGGTCGAGGGCAGGGTGAGCGTGTCAAATGTCTCTGCCGCGCCTTCGGCGTTCACCCCCACTTCGAGCGGCCATGACTTCGCATCGGTTAGCGTCCAGATGCCATCTTCCAGCGCGGCGCTGTCCGCTTCGATCCGCCGTGCGGGACCGCCCTCGGGGGCGTAGCTGAGGAATGTGACATCATAAAGCACCGAGGCGTCCTTGTTTGACCGCCATGCGCGGATCACGGTCTGCCCCTCGTCGCTGCCTTGGCGCAGCCACAGCCCTTCGTCGCTGACCGACAGGACAGAGGTCCCGCCCGCGCGAATGCTATCGCTGAGCTGGATGTAACGTTTGGCGGTCGCCGCAACGATGGGGTTCAACATGCCCACAGCCATCACGCCAATGATGAACGCCACCCAGATCGGGGCCTGCAACGCGCTGAGCGCTGACCGGCCGGCGGCACGGGTCACCACCAATTCTGACGAACGTGCCAGCGACAAAAACAACACCACAGTCGCAAGGATCATGATCAGCGGCAGGATCAGGTTCATGGTCTCGGGCGTGTTTAACAACGTCATCCCGAAGAGCCGCAGCCAGCCGATATCGTAGCTGCTGAACCGGCGCGCCTGATCGACCATATCCACCAACACGAGCAGAGAGAACAGCACAGCGGAAATGAGGATAAACCCCATAATAAAGCGGCGCGCGAAATAGAGATGCAGGATCATGCGACGCCCCTTTGCTTGCCCATCCGTTTGGTCCAGCCCGGATGGGCCGTTTGCCAGATCATCCCGATCACAATCACAGCGCCAATCAGGCTGGGCAGGAACAGCAGCGGCCACCGGCTGGCATCGTCGCGCACCGTATCAACCAAAGTGCCGCGCAACCCGTCAAGCGCGATGAGCAGACCAAAGGCGATCACGATCTCGCGCCAGACTCCGAAGCGTGAAAACCCTCCGAGCACCAGTGTCGCATAGCCGATCATCGCGGCGATCATACAAAACGCCGCCGAGGCAAAGCGCGCCGTCAGCTCTTCTGCGATCTCGCCCGCGCTGGATTTGGTGATCGTCTCAAGCTGATCCCACTGGGCAAACATCTCTGCCGTGGTTATGGCGCCGATGGATTGGGTGCGGGGTTTGTCGCTGCTGACCAAGGCAGATATATCGAACGAAAAATCGCGGAACTTGGCGGTCGACAGGCGTTTGCCGGCCATCTCAAGCCGTTGCGCCATGCCATCGACCATGATCAGCGTCGTACCATCGCCATTGCGGATCAGATAGGCTTCGGACGCGGTATAGATCACGCCCTCGTCGGGGTTGCGCCGGTCCGACAGGAACACATCACGCAACACCCCGTCGGCGTCGATCACGCGGGTATAGAACGTGACCTTAGAGGTCGGATGCAGGAATGTGCCTTCGGTCAGCAGCCGAGCGGTGACATTCTGCGAAATCTCGGCCTCGCGTTCAGACAGCTGGCCATTGGAAAGGGGCAACAGCAGATGGGTCAGCACCGACATCATGATCGCGACGCATAGGCCATAGACGAACACGGGCCGCGCCAGACGCCAAGGGCTGGTGCCCGTCGCCTGCAGCACCGTCAGCTCGGATTCGCTGGTCATCCGGTTGATCACATAGACCGACCCCGCAAAGGTCGCGATCGGCAGCACGGTGGTGATCAGCTTGGGCAGCCCCAGCACGGTAAATTCAAGAAACACCAGTGCCGTCTGGCCGTCGCCGATCAGCCGGTCAAACAGCACCACGGCGCGGTTGATCCAGAAAATCGCCACCAGGATCAACGCGAAGAAACTGAACAAAATCAGGAACTGGGACAACATATAGCGGTCGAACTTGGCCAATCTGCATCCCTTGGGTATCAACACGGGTGAACTTTCGCCCAACGATAAAGTAAATTTCCGCCCACGAAAACTGCTATCTGGCCTTAACGGCGCACGCAGGATACGTCTAAGCGAAATTCAGACAAAAGGGGTTCACCTGATGACCGCATTGACGCCGATGACATTTACCGAAACCGATATTGACCAGATCGCGGGTCACACGGGCCGTGTGGCTGTGACTGTGGGCGCGGATGGCAAGCTCAACCCCTCCGCGCGGCGCATCAACAAGCTGACCAAGGGCGCGCTGGAACGTCTGGTGGCCAGCGACAGCTTCACGAAATTGTCAGCGGGCGATGCGGTCAGCCTTGGGTTTCCCACCGGCATGGCGGCCGAGGCCGTGGATGTGGTGCAATTGGCGAATAACGCCGATCAGGAAGCCCTGCGCGCAGCCGGTGCGGCGCTTGCGAAACGGCGCGGCGATGCGGATCTGCTGGTATTGACGGGCGGTTTGCGCAAAGCGGCCGAGCTTTGCTTTGGACTGGCCATGCGCGACTACACGTTCGAGGATCGCAAAAGCAACGGCAAGCCACGCAAGGGGCAGGTCGTGATCATGAATTCCAAACCCGAAGAGGTCGAAGCCGCTGCCGCGCCCCTGCTGGCCATCGCCGACGGTGCCTTTATGACCCGCGACCTGACGAATGAACCCGCGAACATCCTGACCACCACCGAATTCGCCGACCGTCTGGCCGAGATGGAGTCAATCGGCCTTGAAGTCGAAGTGCTGGACGAAGCCAAGCTGGAAGAGCTGGGGATGCGCACCTTGCTCAGCGTCGGGCAGGGGTCGGCCAGCCCGTCCTACGTCGTGGTTATGAAATGGAACGGCGGCGAGAAAGACGCGGCCCCGCTGGCGCTGGTCGGCAAGGGCGTGGTGTTCGACACCGGCGGCATCAGCCTGAAACCGGGCGCGGGCATGGAAGACATGACAATGGACATGGGCGGCGCAGGCGTTGTCTCGGGCGTGATGCGCAGCCTTGCCCTGCGTAAGGCCAAGGCCAATGTTGTCGGGCTGGTCGGGATCGTAGAGAACATGCCATCCAGCACGGCAACCCGCCCCGGTGACGTGATCAAGACGATGAAGGGCGACACGGTCGAGGTGATCAATACCGACGCCGAAGGCCGTTTGGTGCTTTGTGATGTGCTTTGGTATGCGCAAGAACGGTTCAACCCCGCGGGCGTGATCGATTTGGCCACGCTGACCGGCGCGATTATCATCGGCCTGGGTCATGACAATGCCGGGGTTTTCTCGAACGACGATACGCTGTGCAACGCCTTCCTCAAGGCCGCGCAAACCGAGGGTGAGGGCGCGTGGCGGATGCCCTTGGGCGCGGGGTATGACAAGCTGCTGAAAAGCCGCATCGCCGACATGAAAAACATCGGCGGGCGGCCCGCCGGGTCGATCACTGCGGCGCAATTCCTGCAACGGTTCATCAAGGACGGCACGCCGTGGATTCACCTTGATATCGCCGGTGTGGCTTCCGTCAAATCCGAGACAGCGCTGGCACCCGTCGGGGCCACGGGCTGGGGCGTTGCCGCGTTGAACCGATTGATTTCAAACCTCTACGAGACAGAGTAAACCTGATGGGTGCCGCGTATTTCTACCATCTGACCCAGCGACCGCTGGTCGAAACGCTGACCATGCTTTTGGGCAAGGCCCAAGGCGCGGGCTGGCGTGTGGCGGTACGCGGCACCGATCAATCCTTGCTGGAACAGCTTGACGTCGCCCTGTGGCGCGGGCCCGAGGATGGCTTTCTGCCTCATGGTCTGGCCGGTGGCCCCCATGATGCCGAACAGCCGGTTTTGCTGACCACGGACACCCACGCGCCGAATAACGCAAGCTGCGTGTTCTCGATCCACGGCGCGGCTGTGTCGGCCCAGGAAGTCGCAGCGCTGGATCGGGTGTGCATCCTGTTCGACGGGCTGGACGACCACGCCTTGAACGTCGCGCGGGACCAGTGGAAATCGCTGAAAGCCGCAGGAGCCTCTGCGCAATACTGGTCCGAGGAATCGGGTCGTTGGGAGAAAAAGGCAGAGACCTAAAGGCGTTACGCCACGCTTTACCGGGTGAGGATCAACTCTCCGTTGGTGATCTCGATCCGGCCCCAGCGTTGCAGATAGCCCATCCCCAGCAAGGATTGCCGCATCTCGCCTTCGTTCACGACCGCGGGCACATCGGTATCGCGCACCCCGCCCAGTTCAACCTCGTCCAGCCGCACATAGGCAGTGCGCACTTCGCCATTGGCGGTGCTGGCACGGCCCAGATAGTTCAGGCTATCGGGCGAGAGCCCTGCGGCTTCGGCATCGGCGCGGGTCAGCACCATATCTGTCGCACCGGTGTCCACCACAAAGCGGAGCGGCGTGCCGTTGATCGTCGCCGTCAGATAATAATGCCCGTCGCGGGCGCGTGGCAGGGTGACGCTGCCGGTGCTGGCCTCATAGGCTTGGCGCGGGATGTCGCCTTGCCGGTTGATATCCTCCCACAGGCCGTAGCCCGCGGCGACACCGGTAAAGATCATGGCCCAGACCGCGACCTGTTGCAGCGTCTTGTTCCAGCCCTGACGGCTTTGCATAAAGAACCAGCCCGCGACCATCGCCATGAGCACGATCAGATAGATCAAACGTCCTGTTTCAATGTCCGGCATCGTATATCCTTTGGCAATTCTCCAAAGATATGGGGGCAGGTCGCGGAAAAGTCAGCCCGGACCCGGCCCGAAACCAAAGGCGCTGAGCCCGTCGAGCACGAATTGCACCGACAGCGCGGCAAGCAGCATACCCAAAAGCCGCGTGATCACGTTGATCCCGACCTTGCCCAAAGCGTTTTCAAGGTAGCCGCTGGCCTGCATCGTGATGCCCATGATGATCAGAACGGCAAAAGTGATCGCGACGACGGTCACCAGCCCTTCAAGGCCCGGTTTCTCGCCCGTCAGCAGGATCACCGACGCGATAGAGCCGGGGCCCGCGATCAAGGGAATGGCTAGCGGAAAAACCGAAGGGTCGTCGTGATCGTCATCCGCCTCGGCATGGCCCTCACGGCGTTTCGTGCGGCGGTCGAACAACATATCAAGCGCGGTCAGAAACAGCAGCACGCCCCCCGCGACACGAAAGGCGGGCATGGAGATCCCGATAAAGCCGAGCACAGCCTCGCCAAACGCAGCAAAGACCAGCAGCAGCAGCCCCGCGATGACAACCGACCGCCACGCAATCAACCGGCGCTGGCGCGGGGTCATGCCGGGGGTCAGGGCCAGAAACATCGGGCCAATCGCAAAGGGGTCAATGATCACGATCATCGTCGCGAACGCGGTGATCATGAATGCCAGATCAAGTGCCATCATAAACCGTCACCGGGGCCAGCCCCGTCCTTATCCCTTGCGCCGCGCTGGCATTACGCCGACGCGGTTTCCAGTTTTTCCAACGCGCCCATCCAGATCGCTTCCGCCCGTTCAAGCGCGGCCATGACCTCGGCGTATTTCTTGTTCCAGACCTCAAGTTCGCCGACTTTGTCCTTTTCGTAAAGGGCAGGGTCCGCGAGCTTTTTCGCAAGCTTGTCGCGCATGTCGTTGATCTTGGTCACCCGCGCCTCGGCCGTGCGCACTTCGGCGCGCAGGGCAAGGATATCTTCGCGGTTGGCGCGTTTGGGTTTTGGCGCTTCCTTGACCGGTTTGGGGTTCTTGCTGACGGGCTTTTCCACAGTCAGCAGCATCTTGCGATAGGCTTCGAGGTCATCCTCATAAGGTTTGACCGTGCCATTCGACACCAGCCACAGACGGTCCGCGACCATCGACAAAAGGTGCATATCGTGGCTGACAAGGATCACAGCGCCGGAATAGCGCGTCAACGCCTCGACCAGCGCTTCGCGCGATTCGATATCAAGGTGGTTGGTCGGCTCATCGAGGATCAGCAGATGCGGTGCGTCCAATGTGGCGAGCAGCAGCGACAGACGCGCCTTTTGCCCACCCGACAAACGCCCCACTTCGGTATCGGCCTGATCCGGCCCCAGACCGAACCCCGCCAGCTGTGCGCGCAGCTTGGATTGCATCACACCGGGGCGCGCGCTGATCATATGCTGCAGCGGCGTTTCATGGACGATCAATTCATCCACCTGATGCTGTGCAAAGAACCCGATGCGCAGCTTGCTGGAGTTGATCGCCTTGCCCTCGAACAACACCAAACGGTTGGAGAGCAGCTTTGACAGGGTAGATTTACCCTGACCGTTTTTGCCCAACAGCGCGATGCGGTCGTCTTGGTCGATCCGCAGGTTCAGGCGCGACAGCACGGGCTGGCCTTCGGTATAGCCGGTCGATCCGCCTTCGATACTGATGATGGGCGGCGAAAGCTCATCGGGTTGCGGGAAGGTAAAGACCTTGCGCGCGGCTTCTTCCGGCGGCGTGATTGTCACCATCTTCTCGATGGCCTTCATCCGCGACTGCGCCTGTTTCGCCTTGGAGGCCTTGGCCTTAAAGCGATCAACGAACGCCTGCATATGCGCCTTATGCGCTTGCTGCTTTTTCGCCTGCGCTGTCAGCTGCGCGCGCTTTTCGGCCCGCATTTTCGCGAATTGGTCGTAATTACCCTGATAATACGTGAGCTTACGGTCTTCGAGGTGCAGGATACCACCGACGGCACGGTTCAACAGACCACGGTCGTGGCTGATGATGATCACCGTGTGCGGGTATTTCGACAGGTAGTTTTCCAGCCACAACGCGCCTTCAAGATCAAGGTAGTTGGTCGGTTCGTCCAACAGCAGCAAATCTGGCTGCGCGAACAGAACGCCCGCCAGCGCCACGCGCATCCGCCACCCGCCCGAGTAGGCCGAACAGGGCTGCTGCTGATCATGGTCGTCAAAGCCGAGCCCCTTGAGGATCGCGGCGGCACGGCCTTCGGCGGACCAGGCGTCGATATCGGCAAGGCGGGTCTGCACCTCGGCGATGCGCGCGGGATCATCCGTTGTCTCTGCCTCGTGCATCAAGGCGGCGCGTTCGACATCGGCGGCCAGCACCGTATCGATCAGCGACACGTCAGAGGACGGGACCTCTTGGGCGATGCCCCCGATCTTGGCGCGCGAGGGCAGGCTGATGTCGCCCGCGTCCAGCGACAGCTCTCCGCGAATGATTTTGAACAGCGTGGTTTTACCCGCACCGTTTTGCCCGACCAGACCCACTTTGTGGCCTTCGGGGATGACCGCGCTGGCTTCCTCGAACAAGGGACGGCCTTCGACGGAATAGTTGATTTCTGAAATGCTTAACATGGACGCGGTGTGAACCATGTCTGGCCCCGCGTCAATCGCGGCTTTTCACGGGGCATGACCCATGCTAGGGAGCGGCCAAATCAACCCCACCTAGGAGAGCTATCATGGCCCTTGAGCGCACATTCTCGATCATCAAACCAGACGCAACACGCCGCAACCTGACCGGCAAAATCAACGCCAAATTCGAAGAAGCCGGCCTGCGCATCGTCGCACAAAAGCGTATTCACATGACAAAGGCACAAGCCGGCGTTTTCTATGCCGTGCACGCCGAGCGTCCTTTCTATGACGAACTGTGCGAATTCATGGCGTCCGAGCCTGTTGTTGTTCAGGTTCTCGAAGGCGAAGGTGCCATCGCGAAAAACCGCGAAGTGATGGGCGCAACCAACCCAGCAGACGCAGCCGAAGGCA
The DNA here is from genome assembly GCF_040790665.1 of Sulfitobacter pontiacus. Classification (NCBI taxonomy): domain Bacteria; kingdom Pseudomonadati; phylum Pseudomonadota; class Alphaproteobacteria; order Rhodobacterales; family Roseobacteraceae; genus Sulfitobacter; species Sulfitobacter pontiacus. The sequence continues at coordinate 2,811,016 of NZ_CP160849.1, forward strand.
CGATCCGCGCAGAATTCGCCGAATCCGTTGGCGAAAACTCCGTTCACGGGTCCGACGCACCTGAAACAGCCGCAGTCGAAATCGCGTATTTCTTCTCCGGTCTGGAACTGGTTGGCTAAGCCTTCACAGGTTTGGACAGATGAAAAGGGTCGCAGGCAACTGCGGCCCTTTTTTCATGCAACGGGGATCACATATCGGCGGCCGATCTGTTCAGCCCTTCAGGGTCGGATGGTGTGACGACAGCTCACCGTCCACAGGGCTCACGGTTTTCATCGGTGCCGTTTGCTCAAGATGACGGTGCAACAGATCGACGTTGCGGATGTTTGCCTTCCAGCCCACGTCAAAGATGTCACCGATCAGGGGGATCGCACCGATCGCAAGGTCGATGCCCACATTCGCCCCCATACGCGCGAGAACCGAGCGGCTTGCGCCCATGCGATGCGCTTCCTTCAAGATATAGCCCGCCGGTGCCAATGCCAGAACGTCGCCAACGCCCGGTATCAGGCCAAGGATGCTGTCCCAGCCCAGCCGAATGCCGAGAACAGGCACCCGTAGGGCGCTATCCATCGTACGGGCAAGGCCACGCAGCCGGTCAAGGTCGTGTTGAACATCGGGGGTATGTGGCATGGGGCAGGGTGTCCTGTTGGGGCTACGTTAGCGACCCAACGCTTATGGGCGCAGTGCCGTTCCGCTGCCGCCTTCAGGTTTCGCAGAGACGCGTTACGCCTCGCGCACACCGATCAGGTTCATCATGCGTTCGAATTCAGATCGTCCGGTATCATGGGCACGGGCCTTGATCGCGTCGAACTTGACCCGCAGGGCTTTCTTTTCTTCCCCCTTGCAGTCGTTCCACGGGCGCCCCTGAAGCCCCATCACCAGAACATAGTACCCGATGAAGTGGGGGCGCTGACCATTTTGCAGCAACTTCTCGTAGGCTGCATCGGCACCAAGATCGCGCAGCTCTTGCGCAGAGTGGATGCCAGCACGGGCGCAGCTTTCCTCGAACGCGGGGCCAAGATTGCGGATGGAAGAAACAGGGTCAGTCATACCGGGCTGTTTATACCGCAGCTTGCCGCCTGTCACTTTCAGATGCTGGCGTAATCCGTAAATATCACCGGCTGGGGTTTTTCCGGCGCGGGTTTGGGTGGGGCGGATTGTTGCGGCTGCGGCGATTGCTTGGTCATGGGTCTTCTCCGGCTTGTGTTGGTCTCTCCGTTTCAGGGGCTACCAACGTTCGGGCGGCCCTTTCGTTCACGGTGAAGTCGAAAACTGCCGGTTTCGGGGCCGGATATGGGCGGTTTTGGGGCGAAACTGTGCCATTTAAGCCATGCGTTTTCCGCATATCCACTATGGTTTGCACCTTTGCTGCACCGCGCACATATGACGGTCACGGGCATTGAAGCCCTGAAATGGAAAGCTGGAAAATGAAAACCGAAGCTACATACAAAACCGCCACTCCGGTCGAAGTCGACCGTCTTCTTGCCGAAGCCAACGCGCTGCGCAGTGCCTATATCTCTGCCGCTGTTGCCAAAGCATCGCGCAAGTTTACCGGCCTGTTCCGCACCGCACCCCGCGGCACGGCAGCAGCCTAAACCGCCAGCGCTTCGCTGACGGAACATACCAAACCGAATGCGGTGGATAGGCCGCCGCATAGACGTGAAAGAGAGAATAAGAAATGAGCTATACATCCACATATACCGCCGCACCTGTTGCGGGTCTGATGCCCAAGCTGCGCCAGTCGCTTGATGCATTCCGTGCCTACAGCGCTGACCAACGCGCCAAACGCCAGACCTTCCGCGAGCTGTCGGCGATGAATGACCGGGATCTGGCAGATATCGGTGTTGCACGTGGCGAGATCCGCCATATTGCCTCGCAAGCGGTTGCCCTGCGCTAACCACGACGCCAAAAGCCACAAGAGTTTCCCCGCCGCAAAGTCCTCCCACTTTGCGGCGGTTTTATTTTGTACGATCAGATGCTTATGCGGTGAAATCCGGCGCTGGTGATTCCCCCAATTGCGCGCTAATTCGCTTGATATCTTCCCCCAAAGCCCCTTCCGCCGCTGCGGCCCCCGAAACAGCGTTTCGCGATCAAAGTCCTTGCCAGAATTTTATTCCTGACCAAGGATGAATGACACCACCGCGGACTTGCTTGACGCTGCGCCATTGAAGCGCGGCTGCGTCATGTTACCTCCCCCTTAGACGTAACGGAGAATATCATGATCAAACACGCCACACTCACCGCAATCGCCCTTGCTACCGGCGTCAGTGCTGCTCAGGCAGAGACGCTGAATGTCGGCATGTCGGGCGGGTACTTTCCCTTTACCTTCGTGAAGCTTGACGAGCTTCAAGGTTTCGAGGTCGATTTCATCAACGCCGTCGCCAAGGAAACCGGCGACGAAGTTAACTTTGTCACCATGTCCTTTTCCGGCCTGATCGGCGCGCTGGAATCTGGCCGCATCGACACGATCGCCAACCAGATCACCATCACCCCCGAACGCGAGGCGAAATTCGCCTTTTCGCAGCCCTATGTCTTTGACGGGGCGCAGGTCGTGGTGAAAGAGGGCAACGAAGACACCATCGGCAGTGTCGAGGATCTGAGCGGGAAGACCGTTGCGGTCAACCTCGGCTCCAACTTCGAGGAACTGCTGAACGAGCTGCCGAACGCGGGCGAGATCGACATTCGCACCTATGAAAGCAACATTGCGCAAGACACGGCCCTTGGTCGCGTGGATGCCTTTGTAATGGACCGCGTTTCTTCGGCCCAGCTGATCGCGGAAAGCCCGCTGCCGCTGGCGCTTGCGGGCAAACCCTTTAGCGAGATCCGCAACGCGCTGCCCTTCCGCAACGATGACGAAGGTCAGGCCCTGCGTGACCGCTTCGACGCCGCGATCACCAAGCTGAAAGAAGACGGCACCCTGACCGAGATTTCGGAAAAATGGTTCGGCTCTGACATCACAACAGCCGAGTAACACAAGATGCGGGGACTGGATTTCGAATATATGTGGGGCTTGCTGCCCGTGTTGCTGGGCTATGTCCCGCTGACGCTGTTCATGGCGTTTGTGGGCATGGTCTGCGCATTGGTGCTGGCCTCTGTGCTCGCGGTTGAACGGGTGATTCGGGTTCCGGTCCTCGACGTTTTTGTGCGGCTGTTCATCAGCTTCTTTCGCGGCACGCCGTTGTTGGTGCAGTTGTTCCTGTTCTACTACGGCCTGCCGCAAGTCCTGAGCTTTCTGGGCAAGATCGACGGCGTCACCGCGACCATCATGGGGCTGACTCTGCATTTCTCGGCCTATATGGCGGAAAGCATCCGCGCCGCCATTCTGGGTGTGGACCGCAGCCAGTGGGAGGCCGCGCAGGCCGTTGGCATGACCCAAGGCCAGATGATGCGCCAGATTATTCTGCCACAGGCCTCGCGGGTCGCGGCACCGACTTTGGTGAACTACTTTATCGATATGATCAAAGGCACCTCGCTGGCCTTTACCCTCGGGGTGACCGAACTGATGGGGGCGACCCAGAAAGAGGCGGCGGGCAGCTTCCTCTACTTCGAAGCCTTTCTCGTCGTCGCCGCGATCTATTGGGTCATGGTAGAGACATTGGCCTTCGCACAGCGTCACCTAGAGGTCTATCTGAACAAGGCACATGCGCGATGACCATTACACAGAGCATTCCAGAGACGGGCAGGGCGACGGGGGACGGGATCACCATATCCGGCCTGACCAAATCCTTTGGCAGCACCGCCGTGCTGAAAGACATCTCGCTTGATATCGCCCAAGGCGAACGGGTGGTGATCATCGGGCCGTCGGGCACGGGGAAGTCCACCTTGCTGCGCTGCCTGAACTTTCTTGATGCGCCTGACGCGGGCATTATCCGCATTGGCGATATGTCTGTCGATGCAGCTACGGCGAAACGCGCGGATATTCTGGCGCTGCGGCGGCGCACGTCCTTCGTGTTCCAGAACTACGCGCTGTTTGCCAACAAGACAGCGCGCGAGAATATCACTCAGGCGCTGATTACAGTTCAGGGTTATAGCAAGGCCGAGGCTAACGCCCGTGCCGATGCGACACTGCGCGAAACCGGTCTGTTCGAGAAAGCCGACAGCTACCCCGCAGCACTGTCGGGCGGCCAGCAGCAACGGGTGGGCATCGGCCGCGCGATGGCGCTGGATGCGGATCTGATGCTGTTTGACGAACCGACCTCGGCGCTGGACCCCGAATGGGTGGGAGAGGTGCTCGACCTCATGCGGCGCGTGGCCGAGAAACGACAGACCATGCTGATCGTGACCCACGAGATCCAGTTCGCGCGCGAGATTGCGGATCGGATCGTCTTTATGGACGAGGGGCGGATTGTCGAACAGGGCCCACCGGCAGAACTGCTTGATGCGCCCAAAGACCCGCGCACCCAATCCTTTCTACGGCGTGTCACGGGGTAGGGATCAGACCTTGATCACCGTGCACCCATGGGCGGCGGCGCGGGACAGCAGATCGGGCGACAGCGCGGCCCCTGTGACAAGGTAATCATAAGCCCAGATCTCCGCGTGCTGGCAGGCAAGGTCCAACTCCGCCTTGCCCTGATCGGCCACCAGGATCGTCGTCTTGGCGCAGCCCGCAATCGCCTTGCGCGCCAGCACCTCGTCCGAGTTATAGTCCATCACCGCGCCCGACCCCGACAGCCCGCCACAGCTGAACACCGCGTAATCCATGCGGTAACCCGCGAAAAACGCCAGCGCTGCAGCGCCGATCAGATCCAGATCGCGCATCCGTACATTGCCGCCCGCCAGCTCCACCATCACGCCCGCGGCATTCTGCAGGGCGCACACCGCGTGGATGCTATTGGTCGCGACGAATAGGTCTTTGTGCGACGACAGAAACCGCGCGCAATGCTCAACCGTCGTCCCCGTCCCAAGCGCCACCCGTGCGCCATCGGGGATCAGGTTCTTGACCGCCAAGGCGATGCGCTGCTTTTCCTGTCGCGCGATGGTTTCACGGGGCAGGTAGCCGATATTCTCGCTTTGCTGGCGCAGCTGCACTTTACCCTTCCGCCGTTGCACCAGTGCCGCATCATCAAGCTCGCGCAGGTCGGCGCGGATGGTCTGCACCGAAACGTCCAGACGCTGCGATAGTTCGGCAGCGGACAAAGCGTCGTTCTGCGACAGCAGCGCAATGATCCTGTCGCGCCGGTCGGTCAGAGTAGGTCGCGCCATCTATTTTCCTTCGAAAACAACTCAAGGTTAGCCGGACCCTAGAGTGACCCCGTCCACGGCGCAATATAATTAAATCTGTTACGTAAATGTCATAAATCTGTAGCGTAAGATGGGAATAAGGCGAGCGTGAAATGCTTTCGTACGAAAGCTACCTTTTCAGGAGAGCCCCATGAAAACCATCCTCACCACCACCGCTTTTGCCCTGATGGCCAGCACGGCCCTTGCAGATACAATCACACTTTACACCTCGCAGCCCAATGCAGATGCACAGCAGACTGTGGACGCCTTCAAAGCCGCCAACCCCGACACCGATGTCGAATGGGTCCGCGACGGCACGACCAAACTGATGGCCCGTCTGCGCGCCGAGATCGAGGCAGGCAACCCGCAGCCCGACGTGCTGCTGATTGCTGACACCGTAACACTGGAAGGTATGGCCCAAGACGGTCTGCTCACCGCCTACCAATCGCCCGAAGCTGCCAACTATGACAGCGCGCTTTATTCTGCCGACGGCTTCTATCACTCGACCAAGCTGATCACGACAGGCATCGTCTATAACACCGGCGTCGAGACAGCTCCGACCTCGTGGAACGACCTGAGCGATGCGGCCCTGAAAGGGCAGGTGGCCATGCCATCCCCGCTGTATTCCGGCGCGGCTCTGATCCATCTGGCAACCCTGACCGGCGATGACAGCCTTGGCTGGGGCTATTACGAACAATTGGCGGAAAACGACGCCCGCGCCCAAGGCGGCAACGGCGGCACGTTCAAGGCCGTGGCCTCGGGCGAGAAACCTTATGGCATGGTCGTCGACTTCCTCGCGATCCGCAACAAGGCCGAAGGGTCGCCTGTCGAATTCGTCTTCCCCACCGAAGGCGTATCCTATGTGACCGAGCCTGTGGCGATCATGTCGACCGCCAAGAACGTCGAAGGCGCACAGAAGTTCGTCGATTTCCTGCTCAGCGCGGAAGGTCAGGATGTGGTGCTTGAGATGGGCTATATCCCCGCACGCGACGGCATGGGCGTGCCCGCCGGTTTCCCTGCGCGCGAAGACATCAAACTGATGGATTTCGATCCCGCGACCGCGTTGAAGGACGCCGAAGCCAACAAGGCCAAATTCACAGAGCTGTTTGGCGCCGAGTAATGGGCGTTCTGACAAAAAACGGGGGCAGCCGGTCCGAGGGGTGGCTGCTCTCTACCATTTTGATTGTGGCGATCAGCCTGACCCTTGCGCCGGTGCTGCGCCTGTTTGTGGAAGGGGTGACGGATCAGGGCGCGGTTGGCCTGTCGCTCGCGGGCGAGGTGCTGCGCCAGCCATCGACGCTGAGCGCGCTGAAGCATTCGCTGGTGACCGCAGGGTTTGGCACCCTGGTCTCGGTGGTTCTGGGGGCTGCCTTTGCGTTTCTGGTAGCGCTGACCGATCTGCGCGCCAAGGCGGCGCTGGTCTTCTGCCTGATGATCCCGATGATGATCCCGCCCCAGATCACCGCGCTGTCGTGGACCCAGATTATGGGGCCGTCGTCTGTGTTGCTCAAGACCTTGGGGATGGCCCCGCCACTGGGCTCACCGCAGCCGCTTTATTCGGCGCAAGGTATCATTTTGTTGCTGGGCATCCAGCATATGTCGATCATTTTCCTGACCCTGCGTGCAGGTCTGCGCGCCATCCCGCAAGAGGTGGTAGAGGCGGCGCGCATCAGTGGCGCGCGGGGGCTGCGCACGTGGTGGCAGGTGGTCATGCCCCTGACCCTGCCCAGTTTGGCCGCGGGAACGGCAATCACCTTTGTCACCGCTCTTGGCAACTTTGGCATCCCCGCGATGCTGGGTATTCCGGCGGGCTACGGAACCCTGCCGACACTGGTTTACCAAAAGCTGGCGGGCATGGGCACCAGCGTGCTGGCCGAGGTATCGATCCTTGCCATGCTGATCGGTGCGGTAGCTGTAACGGGCATCCTGACGCAACGGTTCTTCCAATCGCGCCAACGGGTCTATCTGGTGGGGGCCACGTCGCGCCCCTTGGCGATCCCGCTCGGGGCGGCGCGTCTGCCGGTCGAGGTGTTGCTATGGGCCGTGGTCTGCACGATCCTTGTGCTGCCCATGTTCGGCCTGTTGGCGACGTCGCTGGTGCCTGCCTATGGCGTGCCACTGCGGCTTGACACCGTAACCCTTCAGGCGTGGACCGAGGTCCTGCTGCGCCAACCGGTCACGACGCGGGCCTTTGCGAACTCCTTTGGTCTGGCGATCGGCGCGGCGGTTGTGCTCATGCTGCTCTGCCTGCCGCTGGCGTGGCTGATGGAGCGGAACCCGACGCGGCTGTCGCGGCTGTTCGACAGCCTGCTGGATCTGCCCTATGCCCTGCCCGGAGTGGTGCTGTCGATTGCGATGATCCTGCTGCTGATCAAGCTGCCGTTCACCGATGCGACGCTTTACGGCACGATCTGGATCATCTTCCTGGCCTATCTGGCGCGGTTCTTTGCGGTGATGTTCCGCCCCGTGCAAGCGAGCCTCGAGCAGTTAGATCCTGCCATGGGCGAAGCCGCGCAATCGGTGGGAGCATCGCTGTTCCAGCGGCTGCGCGATGTGATCGTGCCGCTCTCGGCACCGGCGGCGGCGGCAGGGGCGATCCTTGTGTTTCTCACCGCGTTTAACGAGCTCACGGTTTCCGCGCTGCTCTGGTCCTCGGGGACCGAGACGTTGGGCGTGGTCATTTTCAATCTGGACGACAGCGGCGAGACCGCAATGGCCAGCGCGCTGGCGATGACCATCGTACTGGTGGTTATGGCGCTGATGGTGCTGGTGCAGCTGATGTCCCGACGTTTCCCCAAAGGAGTAGTCCCATGGCAGACATAAGCCTGTCCGCGCTTGGCAAATCATTCGCCGGAGCCCCCGCGCTGCATGACATCACCACCACGTTCAAGGATGGCGAATTCGTCGCCCTGTTGGGGCCGTCGGGCTGCGGCAAGACCACGCTGCTGCGCCTGCTTGCGGGGTTCGAGATGCCGACGACGGGGCAGATTTCCATCGGCCCGCGCGAGGTCGCGCATGTGGCCGGCAACCGCATGGTCCCGCCCGAGGATCGTAACATCGGTTTCGTGTTCCAGTCCTACGCGCTTTGGCCCCATATGAACGTGCGGCGCAATGTGTCCTATCCGCTGGAGATCCGGCGTTTTTCCAAGGTCGAGATCACCGCGCAGACCGATCAGGCGTTACAGGCGACGGGGCTGACGGACTATGCCGACCGGATGCCCTCCGACCTGTCGGGCGGGCAGCGTCAGCGGGTCGCTTTGGCGCGCTGTCTGGTGTCGCACCCCGATGCGGTGCTGCTGGACGAACCGCTGGCCAACCTTGATGTGGCGCTGCGGGCATCAATGCAAACGGTGTTCACCGACTTTCACAAGCGCACCGGCGCGACGATGGTCTATGTCACCCACGATCAGTCAGAGGCGATGGCCATGGCCGACCGGATCGCCGTGATGGACAAGGGCCGCATCCAGCAGTTCGACACGCCCCAAACGCTGTATGAACGCCCCAAGAACCGCTTTGTCGCCGAATTCGTCGGGCGCGGCACGGTGGTGCCCATGCGCGGGTTCGAAAAGAGCGATAGCGCCCTGCACGGCCATGTTCTGGGGACGCGGATCGCCGTGCAAAGCGGGGATGACCTGCCAAGCCATGTCTGCCTGCGCCCCGAAAACCTGACCATCAGCGAAACCGGCGACCTGCGCGCCAAAGTGGCGCGGGTGACCTATCTGGGCGGCAAATACCTTCTGGAAACCGTCGCGGACTGCGGCACGCGTCTGCTGGCTGAAACACGGGCACGGTTTGATGTCGGCATGCAGCTTGGCCTGACGATCACCACCCCATGGGCATTCTCCGAGGATTAAATGCAAAGCGTAAGAGTACTTTCCGGCATCGGGGACAAAGGCCCCGCATGCATGCAATTGAACACGGGCAATCGGCGCTGGCTGCTGGACTGCGGCTTTGGCCCCGAGGCCCACGCCCATTTTGACCCGCGCTGGCTGAAGGGCGCGGATGCGGTCTTTATCACCCACGACCATATCGACCACATCGGCGGGGCGATTTATGCGGTAGAGGCGGGGCTGCCGATCTATGCCACCGCGCAAACCGCCAAGGCGCTGCCCCCTGCCGCCAAGGTCAACCTGCTGCCCGAACAGGGGGTATCCGTGATCGACGGCGTGCAGCTGACCACGGGGCGCAACGGGCACGCCATGGGCGGTGTCTGGATGCATTTCGCCTTGGGCGAGGGGCTGTTCTATTCGGGCGATTGGTCCGAGGAATCCGACTGGTTCCCGCTGGATCTTCCGCCCCCCGCGGCAACGGCGATCCTGGACTGTTCCTACCAGCTTGACGATGTGCCCCAGACCGAAAGATTTGCAGCACTTGACGCCTTGCTGGACAGGCTTGAAGGGCAGGTGCTTTTGCCGGTGCCGCCATCGGGCAGGGCGGGCGAAATGGCCTTGCACCTGATCCGGCGCTATGGTCACGCCAGCGTCATGCTGGACCCTGAATGTCAGGCGGTGCTGGCGACGGGTCTGCGCAGCGGCACGCTTGGCGTGGATGCGGCAGAGATCGCCCCGCTGCTGGCGCGCGGCCCGCTGGACGAGGCGCGTTTTCTGGTCTGCGACACCCCCAATGCCGATGGCGGTTCCGCCTGGGGCTATGTGCGCGCCTGGCATGAAAGCGGCCGTTTGGGGCGCGACGCGCATGTGGTCTTTACCGGCCATATGACCGCCCATGCCCGCGGGATCTGCAGCGTGCCGGGGGGATATTTCCAACGCTGGAACGTACATCCGCCGCTGCGTGATCAGGTGCGTATGCTGGAACGGCTTGGCGCGAAACGCTTTGCGCCAGCCTTCTGCACACAGCCAGAAGACTATTTGATCGAGGATCTGGGCGTCGAGGTTTTCATGCATGATCCGGTGCGCCTGTGAGGGTGGCCGCGCTTCCGCCCTCGGACTTTTGCCTGATCCGCCACGGGGAGACGACCGCCAATGCGCAAAGCATCATCGCAGGGGTGACCGATGTAGCGCTGACCGCCCGCGGCCGCGATCAGGCGCGCGCGCTGGCCCGTCGTCGCTGGCCGCAGCCGGTCACGCTTTTCGCCAGCCCCGCCGCACGGGCGCGAGAAACCTGCAAGCTCGCCTTTCCGCAGCGCGGTTTTACCGTGATTTCCGCGTTGCGCGAACGCGACTGGGGGGCGTTCGAGGGGCAGCCGCTGTCGCAGCAACCCATACGCGAAGACACCCCCGACGGCGGCGAAAGCTGGCCCGCCATGCTTGATCGTGTCGCAGGCGCGATCCACGCGGCCTGTGCCGCCACACCCGCCGGCCACCTGCCGGTGCTGGTCTGCCATTCCGGTATCATCCGCGCCGCGCGCGTGCTGTGGACACCCCATGACGCGGGCACACGCCCGCCAAACGCCATCCCGATCCTGTTTCAGCGGTCGGGCACACTTCTTGAGGAGAAAGAGCTATGACATCCGCCCCCCTGACACCTTGCGTGGTATTCGACGTCGACGGCACTCTGGCCGAGTTCGACGCGGCAAAGCTGGGTCATCTGGTGCATGGCGTCGAGAAGCAATGGGATGCCTTCCACATGGCGATGGCCGACGCCCCGCTGATTGCACCCATCGCCAAACTGATGCGCCGCCTGAAGCAAAGCGGCGAGACGATCGTCATCTGCTCGGGCCGCCCTGACGGTTGGGCGGAACACACGATCGCATGGCTGCACAAACACGATCTGCCCTTCGACGGCGTTTACCTGCGCGCCAAGGATCAGGACGCCGCGAGCGATCCCGACGTCAAACGCCAAGCGCTGGCGCAAATGCAAGCGGACGGGCTGGCCCCCTGGCTGGTCATCGATGATCGCAGTTCGGTCGTTGACGCATGGCGTGCCGAGGGGCTTGCCTGCCTGCAATGCGCGCCGGGGGATTTTTAACGCGGGCGGGTGCAGCATCACGACCCTGATCGCGGATTTTGACAGCGCACCGCCCCACAGGGGCGTGCGACCAAGACGATGGTTTGTCCCGCAAGAGGTGGGCCTAAACTGTCAGGGTGAAATGGCGGAGAGACAGGGATTCGAACCCTGGGAACCCGTGAAGGCTCAACGGTTTTCGAGACCGCCCCGTTCGACCACTCCGGCACCTCTCCGCATCGGTGTGGTGCGTCCGTTTAGGATGGATTTTGCGGGGTGGCAAGGGGGGCTAGGCCAGTTTTCGCGGACACGGGGAATTTCATTGCTGACAGATGGATTTCGCCTAAGCTCTTGGGGTGGATCAACTTGAAAGGAATGCCCTGATGCGCCGACTGTCCCGTTTGCCGTTAACTTTATGTTTTGGATTGGCGGTCATGGTATCGCTGATTGCACCGATGGCACGGGCCGCCGACAGGGAAAGGGTCGATGCATTTCTGGAAGTCACAGGGTTTGATGTCGCCCTTGAAAGCATCCGGCTGTCTGCTGATTCCGCGCCGCAAATGCTGGGGATTGATGCGGATGCCTTCGGCTCTGAATGGTCGCGTCTAGTGCGCGAGGTATTCGAGACGGATTTGATGCTGGACATGGGCGCCGGTATTCTGGCGCAGGCGCTCAGCGATGATGCGCTGGAACATGCCTCGGATTTCTACGCCAGTGATCTGGGCCAACGCCTGGTGGCCGCCGAAAACGCGTCGCATATGGAGGAAGACGATGCCGCGAAAGCAGAGGCGGGCGATGCGATCCTGAACGGGCTGCGCGGGATCGATTCTCCGCGTGTGGATCTGTTGGCGCGTCTGAACGGGGCGAGCGATGTCGAGGAGAGCTCGATCAAGGCGCTGCAAGAGGTGCAGATCCGGTTCCTGATGGCAGCGGCGGGCGCGGGCGTGATCGAATTACAGATGGAAGAACCCGACCTGCGCGAAGCGATGCGCGCGCAAGAGCCCGAGATGCGCGCCTCTATCAAAGAGAATGCGCTGGCGGGGGCGGCCTATACCTATCAGGCGTTTTCCGATGAAGAGGTGCTGGTCTATGCCAAGGCGCTGGAAGATCCGCAGATGCAGGAGGTCTACGCGCTGATGAACGCCGTGCAGTTCGAGATCATGGCGAACCGGTTTGAAGAGGTCGCACAGCGGCTTGGCACCATGCAACCCAGTCAGGACCTGTAACCATGCGCGCCTTTGTTCTTGCTGCTGGCCTGTGGATGCTGGCGCTGCCGCTTTGGGCCGACGCGCGGTCAACCGTGCTGGTGGATGTCCTGCGTCTTGGCGAACTGGCCGAAATTTTGCAGCGCGAGGGGTTGGAGAACGCGGAAACGCTTGATCGCGATATGCTCGGCGGGCAGGGCGGCGCGGGGTGGGCGCTGCAGGTGCGTGCCATCTACAACCCCGAACGGATCGTCGAAACCCTGCGCGGGGCATTGGATGCGGGGTTGCAAGGGCAGACCCGCGAGGATGTCATTGCCTTTTTCGCGCAAGGCACCGGCGCAAGGATCATCACGCTCGAGAACGAGGCACGCGCCGCCATCACCGACCCCGAGGTGGAAGACGCCGCCCGCGCAGGGTTCCATGACCTTGAGGGCAGCGACGACCCACGTCTGGCGCAGATCGCCACATTGATCGACAGTGGCGATATGATCGATCGCAATGTCACCGCCGCGATGAATTCCAACTTTCAATTCATGCGCGGGATGGCAGATGGCAACGCGCTGCAGATGACAGAGGCCGAGATGCTGGCCGACGTGGCGCAACAGCAAGAAGAAATCGCGCAAGACACGCGCGGCTGGCTTTATGGCTATCTGCTGCTGGCGTATTCTCCGCTGGAGGATGCAGAGCTTGACCGCTATATCGTCTTTGCGCAAAGCGATGCGGGGCGCAGCCTGAATACAGCGCTGTTCGAGGGCTTTGGCACCGCATACGAAGACGTGTCCTATGCCCTTGGTCGCGCAGTTGCGTTGAACATGGTGGCCGAGGAATTATAGCCAGCCGCACCGCCTTTGCGATAAGTCCTGCGTGGCCCGTGCTGGCCCTTGACATCAGGGGGGCGGTGCATCATACGGCAAGCCTCAACCTAAGGGTGCCCGTTTCGGGTGCCTTTGTTATTTCATGAACATCCCGAAACGGGATGCGCTGTCCGAGGTGGGCCAAGGCCCGACAAACTCCCGAACGGGGACCACAGGATGCGGAAACAGTAAAGGAAGACGCATGTTTGCGGTCATCAAGACAGGCGGCAAGCAGTACAAAGTTCAATCCGGCGATATGCTGCGGGTAGAACGTTTGGCTGCTGACGCGGGCGAAACAGTCCAATTCAACGAAGTTCTCATGCTGGGCGGCGATTCCCCCAAGCTGGGTGCTCCTTTGGTCGCAGGGGCCGGCGTTCAAGCCGAGGTCGTCGATCAGATCAAGGGCGAGAAAGTCATTCACTTCGTCAAGCGCCGCCGGAAGCACTCTTCCAAGCGCACCAAAGGCCACCGTCAAAAGCTGACACTGGTCAAGATCGGCGAGATCCTGTCGTCCGGCGCGGATAAATCCGACGTCAAAGCGGCCATCGGCACCGGTTCCGTCAGCGCTGCTGCCGTGACAGCCATGGAAGAGCGTTATGCGCTGAACAAAACCGATCAGGCCGAAATGGCCAAGCGCGTGAAGAACAACCAGGCCGAAGAGAAATCGGCCAAGCCTGCCAAGGCGAAGAAGGCTAAAGCTGCACCCGCAGCCGAAGGTGCCGACGATCTGAGCAAGATCTCCGGTGTTGGCCCCGTCATCGTTGGCAAGCTGAACGGTGAAGGCATCACAACCTTCGCACAGATCGCTGCTTGGACAGACGCTGACGTCGAAGCTATCGAAGAGAAACTGTCGTTCAAAGGTCGCGTCGGTCGTGAAGACTGGATCGCACAGGCCAAAGAACTCGCAAAAGGCTAAGGAGAGACACCAATGGCACATAAAAAAGCAGGCGGCTCATCCCGTAACGGCCGCGACTCAGCAGGTCGTCGTCTTGGCGTGAAAAAATATGGCGGCGAAGCTGTCATTCCCGGCAACATTCTGGTGCGTCAGCGCGGTACAAAGTACTGGCCCGCTGAAGGCGTTGGCATGGGCAAGGATCACACGATCTTCGCAACCGTTGACGGCAAGGTCCAGTTCCACAAGGGGCTGAAGAACCGTACGTTTATCTCGGTCCTGCCAGCGGCAGAAGCCGCAGAATAAGCCGCACCCGAGAGGTTTGAAAATTTAGGGATCGGCGGAAACGCCGGTCCCTTTTCCATTTTATCGCCCAGTGTTCACCCAGGAAGGGAGGGGCCGTTATGTCACGATCAAACCGCCCCGAGCTGAGCGATGGCATCATCCGTCTGCGCGCGCCCGAACACCGTGACATCGACGCCCGGTTCAAGCTCGGAAACACGCCCGAAATCCACCACATGTTCGGGGTAGAGCTGAACGCCGTGCCGGTGATGACCAAGGCGCTGGCCGAACGTTGGTATGAAACGCAGCTGGTTGAACCGCTGGCCTGGGTCATCGAACATCGCGGCAAGATGATCGGTGCGCTGCGCCTGCACAGTCTGCGTCCGTGGGACGCCAGCGCCGATGTCGCGATCGGCATTCTCGCCCCCAAGAAACTGGGCAAGGGGTTGGGGACACGCGCGCTGCATCTGCTTGCGGCCCACGCCTTTGGCCCGCTGGCGCTGCACCGCCTCTCTGCCCGTGTGCTCGACATCAACGAACGCGCTGCGGCCTGTTTCACCAAAGTCGGCTTTGCCCCCGAAGGGCGCGCGCGGCAGTCGTCTTTTCTGGGGGGCGAATGGCACGACAACCTGTTGTTCGGGCTGATCAAACCCGATTACGTTCCGCCCGTCTATGACGCCAAGCCGCGGCAAAAGCGCAAAAAGAAGAGCCAGTCATGAGCGTCGCCCTGACATCCTTTATCGTCTTCGCGGCAAGCCAGATCGGCACACCCGGACCGGCGAATATGGCGCTGATGGCCACGGGCGCGCGCTTCGGCTTTCGCGCGGCAGTGCCTTTTGTCGCGGGCGTGGCCCTTGGCAAACAGCTGGTGATCTGGCCAGTGGGTTTCGGGTTGATGCAACTGGCCGACCGCGCGCCGGCGGTTTTCGTCGCGCTGAAATTCGCCTCTGCCGCCTATATCATCTGGCTGGCGTGGAAGGTTGCGAACCTGCGGTTGGGGCAGGGCGCACGAACCGAGGCTGCGCCGGGCTTTCTGGCCGGGCTGATCGTCCACCCGCTGAACCCCAAGGCTTGGGCGATGATCGTGGGCAGCTTCACGGCCTTCATCGCGCCTGGGACGCCTGCGCTGGCGGCGACGGCCACGGTGGCCGCCGTGCTGCTGGGATGCCAGATCGTGCTGCACCCCTTGTGGACGCTGGCCGGTGCGGGGATCGCAAAGACGGTCGCCGGCACCGTTTGGGAGAAGTATTTGATGTGGACCTTGGCCGCTTTGACGGTGGCCTCTGTCTTGTTCGTGCTGTTCGGAGGAGGGACATAACGATGGAAGATTTAACAGTGTCGCAACAGCAAGTGATTGAAACAGAACGGTTTGATCTGCGCCCTGTGCGCATGTCAGATCGTGGGATGATCGAACATTATGCCAGCGATCCACGGGTTGCGATGCGCACCGCATCCATCCCGCACCCGCTACCGCCCGGCGTGATCGAAAGCTTCATCACCCGCGCCACCAGCACCCCCCGGACAGAAGATGTATGGGTCATGGATGGGCTGAAAACCGGCGGCTCCGAGGTGATGGGCGTGATTTCCCTGATCCGGATGGACCGCGATCAATCCGAAGTCGGCTATTGGGTCGCTCCTGCGTTCTGGAACACGCATCTCGCGTCCGAGGCCGTGCAGGCGCTGGTGCAGGCCAACCCGCTGCGCAACAAAAATATGTTCGCCTCGGTGTTTCGCGACAACCCTGCCTCTGCCAAAGTGTTGACAAATGCGGGCTTCCGCTATCTTGGCAATGCGGAAACCTATTGTCTGGCGCGCGAGACCTGCGTACCAACCTGGACGTATAGCCATAAACTATGACCACACGTGCCCCGAAAGGCCCTTTTGATGAAGTTTCTTGACCTGTGCAAAGTCTATATCCGCTCTGGCGCAGGCGGGGGCGGTTGCGTGTCTTTCCGGCGCGAAAAATACATTGAATACGGTGGTCCCGATGGCGGGGACGGCGGTTCGGGCGGATCGGTCTGGGCCGAAGCCGTCGACGGGCTGAACACGCTGATCGACTTCCGCTACCAGCAGCACTTCTTTGCCAAGAACGGCCAGCCCGGCATGGGCAAGCAGCGCACCGGCAAGGACGGCGATGACATCATCCTGCGCGTCCCCGTGGGTACCGAGATCCTTGATGAGGATCAGGAAACCGTGCTGGCAGATATGACAGAGCTTGGCCAGCGGGTCGAACTGGCGCGGGGCGGCAACGGCGGCTGGGGGAACCTGCATTTTAAATCCGCGACGAACCAGGCACCGCGCCGTGCCAATCCCGGACAGGAAGGCGTGGACCGCACCCTGTGGCTGCGTCTCAAGCTGATCGCGGATGTGGGTCTGCTCGGCCTGCCGAACGCGGGTAAATCGACCTTCCTTGCCGCGACATCGAACGCGCGGCCGAAGATTGCGGATTACCCGTTTACCACACTGCACCCGAATCTGGGCGTTGTGGGGGTGGATAATACCGAATTCGTCGTCGCCGATATCCCCGGCCTGATCGAAGGCGCGTCCGAAGGGCGCGGTCTGGGCGATCTGTTTCTGGGCCATGTCGAACGCTGCGCGGTACTGCTCCACCTGATTGATGGCACGTCGAACACCATTGCCGAAGATTACCAGACCATCATCAACGAACTCGAAGCCTACGGCGGCGAGCTGGCGGATAAACCGCGGATCACCGTGCTGAATAAAATTGATGCACTGGATGAAGATGATCGCGTAACCGCCCGCGAGGAATTGGAAAAAGCCTGCGGCACAGAGGTCATGATGATGTCTGGCGTGGCCCGAGAAGGCGTCACCGAGGTGCTGCGGGCTTTGCGTGGCCAGATTGACGACGACCGGCTGCGTTTCCGGTCCGAAGATGAAGAAGAGGCACCTTGGCAACCCTAAGCGACGGCACCCGTATCGTTGTAAAAATCGGCTCGGCGCTGCTCGTCGATCGGGCCACCGGCCAACTGCGCCGCGATTGGCTGCAAAGTCTCGCGCAGGATGTGGCGTGGCTCAAGGGGCAGGGCAAGGATGTGGTGCTGGTGTCTTCGGGCTCCATCGCTTTGGGGCGGGGTGTGCTTGGGCTGCCGCCAACCACGCTTGCGCTGGAACAATCCCAAGCCGCGGCGGCGGTGGGGCAAATCCGTCTCGCCCGCGCCTATGAAGAGGCGCTCGAACCCTATGGGATCACCGCCGCGCAGGTGCTTGTCACCCTAGAAGACAGCGCCGATCGTCGGCGGTATCTAAACAGCCGCGCCACGATGGAACAGCTGTTGTCCATGGGCGCGGTACCCATCGTCAACGAGAATGACACCGTCGCCACGGACGAGATTCGCTTTGGCGACAATGACCGGCTCGCGGCGCAGATCGCCGTGACCGTGGCGGCAGACCGGTTGATCCTGCTGTCGGATGTGGATGGTTTCTATTCTGCCAACCCCAATGACGACCCCGATGCCATCCGCTATGAGGTGATCGACACGATCACCCCAGAGATAGAGGCGCAGGCGGGCGACGCGGGCTCTGGCCTGTCCAAGGGCGGCATGAAGACAAAGCTGATGGCCGCGAAAACCGCGACCGCCGCGGGCTGCGCCATGGCCATCTCCGAAGGATCACCGTTGCGGCCTCTGCTGACCCTTGAAAACGGGGCCAACGCCACTTGGTTCACCGCGCAATCCGACCCCCAAACCGCGCGCAAACAATGGATTACGGCAATCAAACCGCGCGGCAGCGTCACATTGGATGCCGGTGCGGTGGCTGCCATGTCCAAGGGCAAGTCGCTTTTGCCCGCCGGTGTCACCGCTGTTTCCGGTCCCTTCGGGCGCGGCGACTCCGTCGCGCTGCTGGCCCCAGATGGGCGCCCGATCGGGCACGGGCTGACACGCTATACCTCCGCAGAGGCAGAGCTGATCAAAGGTCGTCAATCCTCGGAGATCGAGGCCATTCTGGGCGCGCCGGGGCGTGCTGCTTTGATCCATCGGGACGATCTTGCGCTTTCCTGACCTCCAAATGGTTTAAAATCCTCGCCGAAGGCTTTAGGTAGAGGGCAACCCGAAATGACAAAAAAGCAGTAATTAGGTTATGACCTTGGATATGACACAGACAGACGACATTCCCGCGTTGATGGCGGATATTGGCGCGCGCGCCAAAGCCGCCGCCGCGACATTGGGCTTTGCCAGTGCCGACCAAAAGCAGACCGCGCTTGAAAAAGCCGCCGACGCGCTGATGGCCAGCAGCGCCGATATTCTGGACGCGAACGCCAAAGATCTGGAGTTTGGCCGCGACAAGGGTCTCTCTGACGCGATGATGGATCGGCTCTTGCTGGATGATGCGCGCATCAGCGCCATCGCCGACAGCCTCCGCAGCATCGCCGCACAGGATGATCCCGTGGGGCAGGTGCTGACCGAATGGGATCAGCCGACGGGGCTGAACATCCAGCGCGTGCGCACGCCTTTGGGTGTTATCGGCGTGATCTATGAATCGCGCCCGAATGTGACCGCGGATGCCGGTGCTCTTTGCCTCAAGGCGGGTAATGCCGTGATCCTGCGGGGCGGCTCCGAAAGCTTCCATTCCTCGCGCGCGATCCATGCCGCCTTGCAACAGGGGCTCAAAGCCGCTGATCTGCCTGCGGATTCAATCCAGCTGGTGCCCACGCGCGACCGCGCCGCGGTGAGCGAGATGCTGACCATGACCGACACGATTGATGTGATCGTCCCGCGCGGCGGCAAGGGGCTGGTCGGTCTGGTGCAGCGCGAAGCGCGGGTGCCGGTCTTTGCGCACCTCGAAGGCATCGTGCACATCTATATCGATGAAAACGCCGACCCCGAGAAAGTGTTGAAGGTTGTTCTGAACGCCAAGACCCGCCGCACCGGCATCTGCGGCTCGGCTGAATGTCTGCTGATCCATGAAAAAGTGGCGCGGACGATTGGCAAGGGCGTGATCAAGGCGCTGCTGGACGCTGGCGTCGAAGTGCGCGCCGACGGCGAGCTAACCGAGATTGAAGGCACCGTGCCGGCCACGGCGGATGATTGGGGTCACGAATACCTTGATATGATCATCGCGGCGAAAACCGTGGGCAGCATCGACGATGCGATCACCCATATTCGCACCTACGGCTCGAACCACACCGATTGCATCATCACCGAAGACGATGCGGCGGCGACCAAATTCATGACGCGGCTGGATTCTGCGATCCTGATGCACAATGCTTCCACCCAATTCGCCGATGGTGGAGAGTTTGGGATGGGTGCCGAAATCGGGATCGCCACCGGCAAAATGCACGCGCGCGGGCCTGTCGGTGCCGAGCAGCTGACCAGCTTCAAATATCTGGTGCGTGGCGATGGGGCCGTGCGCAGCTAAGCCGTGATCCCAAGGGTGATGGTCGTTTCTGTCACGATGGATGTTAACTGTTGCCCGCTGTCTTTCACGATGGCGGGCAACAGCCCGAACTGGACCTGCGAAGCAGTTAAACGCTCTGCCCGAGACTGCCCCGCCAACACGCCCCAAAGCGCGGCGTAGATGCTTAGCCGGTCGGCCGTGCCGGTTATGTCCCAGCCCCCGTCGCGGTGATCTATGGTGATCTGCCCACCGTAGGGCATCCCCGTTTCCAGACATAGCAGGCCCAGGAACACCATCCGCAGCGCGTTGCGCGGCGCGGCAACGCCGTCGGGCCAGGATACCTGCCATTTGGACTGAGCATATAGATCACGCAGGATACCGCTTGTTTCTTGGGCAGGGACAGGCTGCGCGTCGCCCGCGCCGAAAGCCACGCGAAAGAACCGCAGCCGCGCACTGGCGTTGCGCACGCTTTCATCGATCAGCGCGACTTCGGGGCTCATATTCATGCCCGACATCAAAAGCAGCTCAAGCCCATTGTTGATTGCGCCCACCGGCGATATCAAGTCATGGTAGATGCGGCTGCCGATCAAGGCGGCAAGATCAGTGTCGGTTTCTACCATGGGACACCCCCCAATTAGCTGGCCCTAAATAGCTGGCCCTAAATAGCTGCCCCCCACACCGCGCCGCAGAAAGGACGCACGCTTGGAAGACCTGAATGCGATACTGACACCCGGAATGCTTGTACGCCACCCCGCACATCCCGATTGGGGCGTGGGGCAGGTGCAAAGCAATATCAGCGGCAAGGTCACGGTAAACTTCCGCAGCGAGGGCAAGATCGTGGTCGATAGTCATCGGGTGATGCTCACCCCCGTCTTTGATGAAGGCTCTTCGTTAGCAAATCGTTAATTTTTCGCCGAAAACCACCGCGACGTGGGGCAAGCATTGCGCAACGGGCGGCAACTGCCTATTTATCCGCGTGATTGCGACCGGAGACGAAACCAGCCCATGATCATTGCAAAAGCGGCAGAGTTCGAAGTCCGTCTGGCGCGCACCCAAGCGGATCTTCATGCGGCGCAGCGGCTGCGGTATGACGTTTTTGTCACCGAGCTGGGGGCGGGCGGGCCTTTGGTGGATCACGAAAACCGGCGAGAGGTCGATCAATACGACGATTTCGTGGACCATCTGCTGCTTATTGATCGCAAAACCCAGCAAACCGTTGGCGTGTACCGGCTGATCCGCCGCGATATGGCGGATCGGGCAGGCGGGTTCTATTCGGAAAACGAATATGATCTGACCGCGCTCAAATCCTCCGGCCGCGAGATACTCGAGCTGGGGCGGTCCTGTCTGCATCCGTCCTATCGCGGCGGCATCGCGATGCACCAGCTTTGGGCGGGGCTTGCCTCTTACGTGGCGGAACACGGGATTGAGATCCTTTTTGGCGTCGCGAGCTTTCATGGCACCCAGGCCGAGGCATTGGCGCAGCCCCTGTCGCTGCTGCATCACACCTACCTCGCGCCGCCCGATCTGCGCGTCACCGCCTTGCCAAAGGCACGCCAGGAGATGAACCTGATCCCCGCCGACATCTTGAACCGGCGTCAGGCGATGGTGCAGATGCCCAGCCTGATCAAAGCCTATCTGCGGCTTGGCGGATGTGTGGGCGAGGGGGCCTTTATCGATCATGACTTCAACACGACGGATGTGCTTTTGATGCTCGACACCGCCCGGCTCAGCGAACGGCAGGCCAAGATCTACAGCGGACAGCAAGGATGAGCGCGGCCTGGGACAGCGCCGACCACCCGACACCGGTATCCGTCGGGCCGCTTGGCTGGGTGCTGATGCTGCTGCGTGGCATGACGCTGGCGACGGTGGTTCTTGTGGGGCTGGTGATCCTGCTCGCGATCCGCTTGATAGAGCGCCCGCTATATGGGCAGGGCCGCCCCGTGACCCCGCATATCACCCAGATTGTCTGCAAAATCGCATTCTGGATCATGGGGTTACGCCGCGCGGTTATCGGCACCCCGATGCGCCACAGGGGCGCTGTCGTCGCCAATCACACCAGCTGGCTTGATATCTTCAGCTTGAACGCGGCGCAGCGGATATACTTTGTGTCCAAGTCCGAAGTCGCCAGCTGGCCCGGCATTGGCTGGCTCGCCAAGGCGACCGGCACGTTGTTCATCGAACGCAATCCGAAACACGCGCGCAAACAGACCGAGGTGTTCCAACGTCGCTTGCTCGACAACCACCGGCTGTTGTTCTTCCCCGAAGGCACCAGCACCGATGGCCTGCAAGTCTTGCCGTTCAAAACCACGCTGTTCCAGTCCTTCTTCGCCCCCGAACTGCGCGACGTGATCTGGGTGCAGCCTGTGACGGTGCTCTATACCGCTCCCGATGGGACCGACCCACGGTTTTATGGTTGGTGGGGCGATATGAGCTTTGGCGGGCATCTGCTGCGCACCTTGGCGTCCCTGCGGCAGGGGCAGGTGACAACGATCTATCACACGCCTCTGGCCGTCGCCGATTTCGAGAACCGCAAAGCCTTGGCCCAAGCCTGTGAAGCGCAGGTGCGCGCGGCCCATCCCTCGGCGGGGCTTGCAGCCCCAAACCCCACTGAATTGCGCTGATATAAGGCCCCAATGGCTAAAACATGCGCCTTGGACCTTGCGAAGCGTGAAAATCCGGACTATACGCGCGTCACTTAAACCCGCAGTCGGGGTTGGGCCTTTGAGGGAGAAATCCTTGAACGTCCGCCGGTTGGTCCCATTCCGGGATCGAGACCCCCGACGAGGCAAAACCGGAAAGGTATAAAGACATGGCTCTTCCTGAGTTCTCCATGCGCCAACTGCTTGAAGCAGGCGTACACTTTGGTCACCAAACACAGCGCTGGAACCCCCGCATGGGTCCGTTCATCTATGGCGCGCGTAACGGCATCCACATCATGGACCTGACACAGACTGTTCCAATGCTGGACCAGGCACTGCAAGTCATCCGTGACACCGTCGCCAAAGGCGGCAGCATTCTTTTCGTTGGCACCAAGCGTCAGGCTGCACAGCCGATCGCCGAAGCCGCAGAGAAATGCGCACAGTACTACATGAACCACCGTTGGTTGGGCGGCACGCTGACAAACTGGCAGACCGTTTCCAAATCCATCCAGCGCCTGAAGTCCATCGACGAACAGTCCGAGCGCGGCTTTTCCGGTCTGACCAAGAAAGAGCGTCTTGGCATGGAACGTGACCAAGCGAAGCTGGAAGCATCGCTGGGTGGGATCCGTGAAATGGGCGGTCGCCCTGACCTGATCTTCGTCATCGACGTGAAAAAGGAAGCACTGGCCGTGGCCGAAGCGAACAAACTGGGCATCCCGGTTATCGCTGTTGTCGACACCAACTGCTCCCCCGACGGGATCGACTACATCATCCCGGGCAACGACGACGCCGCCCGCGCGATCCACATGTATTGCGATCTGGCCGCACGTGCCGCACTTGACGGTATGTCCGCGCAGCTGGGTGCCGCAGGTGTTGATATCGGTGCGATGGAAGAAGCGCCCGAAGAAGAAGCCCTGATCGACGGTGGTGTCGAAGTTGGCAACGCTTCGGAAGAAACAGTTTCGAACGACGCAATGGCAAAAGACGCACCTCTGGATATCGAATCCAAGAAGGAAACGCTGGCCGACGCCAAGTCGTAAGCGACGCGAAAGAGACGGGCAGGGGGCATGTTACCCTCTGCCTGTCACAAAACATGGGGTAATCGCTCTGTCACTCCGCGTTTCGTCATGGCATCGAAATGTTTTTTCTCCGGTATGATCCAGAGCGTGATCCGAAAGGGTCTTGTTCGAAGCAACAGATGGAGATTGAGCATGGGCCAGTACATAGGGCTTGACGTTTCGTTGAAGGATACCGCGATCTCAATCCGAGAAGACGGCAAAAGAATATGGCGCGGGAAATGTCCCTCCGACCCGGGAATTATTGCGCAGGCGGTTCGGAAGCATGCGGACGACCCCCTGAGCGTCGTTTTCGAAACTGGCCCACTCGCCACTTGGTTCTTTCATGCCTTAACGGGGGAAGGACTCCGGGCGATCTGCATTGAGGCGCGGCATGCTCAGAAAATTCTGGGTGAGACGCTGAACAAGACCGATGCAAACGATGCTGAGGGATTGGCCAAACTTGCCGAAACCGGCTTCTATAAGGCTGTCAGGGTCAAGTCGTTCGAAGCGATGCTGATCCGGTCATTGGTTGCAGCCCGCACCCAACTCTTGGCCATCACGACACAATTGACCAATCAGATCCGTGGTTTGATGAAGACTTTCGGTCTTGTCGTGCCCAAGAGCAAAGGCCGGGTGTTCATAGAAAAGGTTAACGATCTACTGGACGGACACGTCGAGTTGAAAGGGATCATCTATCCGCTGCTTGAAGCTTGGCAAGCTGTCAGGGAGCGGGCGTCTACGCTCAGCCGCCAGCTCTTGTTGGCGGCGCGACAGTGCCAAAGCACGCGTTTGCTCATGACGATACCAGGCGTTGGGGCGATCACAGCAGTTTCCTATGTGGCCGCTATCGAAGACCCGAAGAACTTTCCGAAGTCCCGATCTGTCGGCGCATGGCTTGGCCTCACTACACGCCGATACCAATCGGGAGAGATGGATTTTAACGGCCACATCTCTCGAAGGGGGGATCAACGATTGCGTGGGCTCCTCTACGAGGCTGCGACCTCGTTGCTTACGAGGACACGAGCCGAAACGGTCAGTGATCTAAAAACCTGGGGGCTTCAATTGCGCGAACGCCTTGGCTTCAAGCGGGCGGCGGTCGCCGTTGCTCGCAAACTCGCCGTCATCATGCATTCCATGCTGAAGACCGGTCAAACCTTTATTCCAACGCGCGAGGAACTCGCCTAATGCATTGTCCCTCGCACACCGAGCTCAGCGCATCATAACTTGATGCGAGGAGGCGTCCCTGTCGTGGACGGAGGTCAGGCCAATCCGAAAGACGTGGCAGCAGCTATTACAGACTGCGTGCAAAACAATGGAAGGCTTCACCTGCGGAACCCAAAATGCGGCAGCCAAGTGCTGACCGCGGAGACAACCATGCCCCGGACACACGCATGACCTCGATAACATAAACGTGCTGAGAGCGAACTGAGCAAGAACCGGAGGCCGAAATGCTCTAAAGGCATTTCGATAGGCCGTGCTTTTGCATCAAGGCTTGACTGCGGCCTTGCGATTAGACAACCATTACATGATTGAGACAGTGGTGCAGAACGCTCTGCCCCTCAATTTATCCCAATTCAAGGAGAACCAAAGCGATGGCAATCACAGCATCCATGGTCAAAGAACTGCGCGACACAACCGGTGCCGGCATGATGGACGCGAAAAAAGCGTTGACTGAAACAGATGGCGACATGGAAGCAGCCGTTGACTGGCTGCGCACCAAGGGTCTGGCGAAAGCAGCCAAGAAATCCGGCCGCACCGCAGCCGAGGGCCTTGTTGCCGTTAAAGTCGAAGGCGGCCACGGTGTTGCTGTCGAAGTGAACTCCGAAACCGACTTCGTTGGCAAAAACGCCGACTTCCAGAAAATGGTTTCCGGCATCGCAGATGTTGCTACCGGTGTGTCCGACGTTGACGCGCTGAACGCGGCTGACATGGGCGGCAAGCCCGTTTCCACCGTGATCACCGATGCCATTGCGAAAATCGGCGAGAACATGTCGGTGCGCCGCATGCAGTCCATCGATGGGGATCAGGTCGTGTCCTATGTGCACAACGCTGTAGCACCCGGCATGGGCAAAATCGGTGTTCTGGTCGCAATGACCGGCGGCAACGAAGAGCTGGGCAAACAGATCGCGATGCACATCGCCGCTGTGAACCCTGCGTCCTTGTCCGAAGCGGATCTGGACCCGGCAGTTGTTGAAAAAGAAAAGCAGGTTCAAATGGACATCGCACGCGAGTCCGGCAAGCCGGAAGCTGTGATCGAGAAAATGATCACCGGCCGCATGCAGAAATACATGTCCGAAGTGACACTGCTGAACCAGGCATTCGTTGTGAACCCTGACCTGACCGTCGGCAAAGCCGCAGAAGAAGCTGGCGCGACCATCACCGGTTTCGTCCGTCTTGAAGTTGGCGAAGGCATCGAAGTCGTTAAAGAAGACTTCGCAGCAGAAGTTGCAAAAGCCGCCAAAGGCTAAGCTGTCACACAGCAGATGAGAGAAAGGGCGAGGGCGCATCGGCACCTTCGCCCTTTTTTATTATAAATCAGATACTAAGCGATAAAACCTAATCCTTTAGGTGAGCTTTCAGCGCATCCAGGGCCATCAGATAACCCTGCGCGCCAAACCCGCAGATCTGACCCAGAGCCACAGGCGCGATGTAAGACCGGTGCCGGAATTCCTCGCGCGCGTGGATGTTGCTCAGGTGCACCTCGACAACCGGCAGCTCGACTGAAGCGATCGCATCCATCAACGCAATCGACGTATGGGTATAGGCACCGGCATTCAGCACGATCCCGGCATGTTTGCCTTTGGCCGCGTGGATCAGATCGATCAGCGCGCCTTCGTGGTTGGACTGTTCAAACGCCACATCAAACCCAAGCGTCTTCGCTTTCTCGCGGCACAGCGCCTCGACATCGGCCAAAGTCGTCTTACCATAGACCTCGGGCTGGCGCGTGCCCAGCAGGTTCAGGTTCGGACCGTTCAGGATCAGAATGGATGTCATAGCGATGGCCTTGTTGTTACGATGTGGTGGCGCAGACGTAGCACAGGCACCACGGCGTCGTTAGTCTTTCTTTTCAGGGTATTCGACCGGACCACCGTGCTTTTCCCATGTCGAAAAGCCTTCGCGCAGATGCGCCGCGTCAAAGCCCATGTCTTGCAGCGTCGCCGTGGTGATCGCCGATCGCCAGCCAGAGGCGCAGTGAAAGACAAAGGTCTTGTCCTGACCGAAGATCTCTTTGAAGTACGGGCTGTCAGGGTCGACCCAGAATTCGATCATGCCGCGCGGTGCGTGAAAGCTGCCGGGGATATAGCCGCTGCGCTGGCGTTCACGGATATCGCGCAGGTCAACGACAACAACATCCGGATCCTTCAGCATGGCCATCAAATCAGGCGTTTCGATCTCGCGGATACGTGCACGGGCAGCGGCGACCATATCCGCCGAAGACATCTTGAGCGTCATATTCTTCCTTTCGTTCAGCAGCCGCCAAAGCGCCGATCGCTTACAGTTGCATCGGCTTGGCGCATGTGGATTATGGCACGCAGAACAACGGGGTAAAGCAAGAAGCCACGCGGATGGGAGAATGGATAAACTGGATGAAGAAGCGTCTTTTTATACTACTTTTCAGTGCTTTATGACGCACTTTAACAGTAAATCATCGCCCAAAGCGTACCAATTATTTACATAATACTGATTATGAGAATCAAATCAGGCGCATGCGCACCCCTCACAAACACAGGATTAGCTAATGAAACTCTGCCGTATCGAAACCCCTGACGGGATAAAACCTGCGATGATTGACGCAGATGGTGCCGCGCGCGATCTGACGCAGCATCTGACGGATATCGAGCTTGCCACAATGGCACCCGCAGCGCTGGACCAGCTGCGCGATGTGGACGTTACGGCCTTGCCTGTCATCACGGGCCGGTTTGCGCCTGTGATCAATGACATACGTCGTATTCTGTGTATCGGGCTGAATTACTCAGACCACGCGGCAGAAGCTGGCATGGAAGTGCCCGATCACCCGATCCTGTTTAGCAAACTCTGCGCGGCCACCGGTGCCAACGATCCGATCATCATCCCCAAGGATTCCGAGAAAACCGATTGGGAAGTTGAACTTGCGGTCGTGATCGGTACCAAGGCACAGCATGTGTCCGAGGCCGACGCGCTGTCCCATGTGGCGGGTTATGCGACTTTCAACGACGTGTCAGAGCGCGCTTTTCAGATCGAATTCGGCGGTCAGTGGGTCAAGGGCAAGTCCTGCGACAGCTTCGCGCCCATCGGCCCGTATCTGGTGACCGCAGACGAGGTGCCGGACCCGCAGAACCTTGATCTATGGCTTGATGTGAACGGCACCCGTCGCCAGACGGGCAATACCCGCACGATGGTCTTCTCGGTGGCCGAGATTATCTCTTTTCTCAGCCGTTTCATGACCTTACTGCCCGGAGACGTGATCGCCACCGGCACACCGCCCGGCGTTGGCATGGGCTTTAAGCCGCCGGTGTACCTGCAACCGGGCGATGTCGTTGAACTGGGCATCGAAGGCTTAGGAGATCAACGCCAAGAAGTCATTAAATTCAACGGGTAAGCGCCCTACCCTAATGCATAACCTGCACCGCGCACCGTGCGGATTGGGTCATCGCCACCGTGAGATGTCAGCGCCTTGCGCAGCCGCGCGATGTGCACATCCACGGTGCGCGTGTCGACATAAATATCGCGGCCCCAGACGTGATCCAGCAGCTGATCGCGGCTAAACACACGGCCCGGACGCTCTAACAGGGTGACCAGCAGCCGGTATTCTGTCGGGCCCAGTTTCAGCTCGTTCGCGGCGCGGTTCACGCGGTGGCGTTCCGTGTCCAGCGTGATATCGGCATAGCTAAGCGCCGCGCCCGAGGATGCCGGGCGCACACGGCGCAATTGGGTGCGCACACGGGCCATGAGCTCGCGCATGGAATAGGGTTTGACGACGTAATCATCCGCCCCCGTCTCTAGCCCGCGCACGGTGTCCACCTCTTCTGACCGCGCCGAGAGCATGATCACGGGGATATTACGCGTATCTTCGCGGGTCTTGAGCTGCCGGCACACCTCGATGCCGCTGAGCAGCGGCATCATCCAATCCAGAATAATCAGGTCCGGCAGCGCCTCTGCCACCAGCAGGATCGCTTCTTCACCATTCTCGGCCCGCCTTACGTCAAACCCTTCGGATTCAAGGTTATACGCCAGAATTTCGCGCTGTGCGGGTTCGTCTTCCACCAACAGGATCTGGGGCTGCGCCGCCGACATGGTTCTACCCCTTCAGCTTGGTGGAGGTGTTATCCGCCTTTGGGCGGTCCTCGTCCGGGTGGGTGCCGGTCACCAGATAGACGACCTGTTCCGCGATCGATGTGACCAGATCGCCCATGCGTTCCACGTTTTTCGCGATGAAATGCAGGTGCATACACGATGTAATGTTGCGCGGGTCTTCCATCATGAAGGTGAGGAATTCACGGAACAGCGCGTTATACATCTGATCGACGTCTTCATCGCGTGCGATCACGTCCCTCGCCAGTTCTGCGTCGCGCTGCACATAGGAATCCAGCGCGTCCTTGAGCATGGATTCAACGGTTTTACACATGCGGCGGATGGCACCGGCGCTATCGGCAACTGCAGGAAGCTGCGCGAGCACTGAATTACGCTTGGCCATGTTTTTCGCATAGTCGCCAATACGTTCCAGGCTGGCGCTGATCTTGATCACGCTCAGGATCAGACGCAGGTCCACGGCTGTGGGTGCGCGCAGGGCGATGATGCGGGCGGCGCGTTCGTTGATCAGCTCTTCGAGCGCGTCAATCGCCTTGTCCCCGCCGCGGACCTGATCGGCCAGCTCTTCGTCGCGGGTTTCAAGCGATTGTGCGGCAAGGCGAATGGCATCTTCGACCATGCCACCCATTTTCATGATCTGTGCCTGAACGCTTTCGAGGTCACGGTCAAAGGCAGAGACAATGTGTTGATCTTGCATGATACTTATCCAATCCGGCCAGTGATGTAGCTTTCCGTCCGAGGGTCTTCGGGCGACGTGAAAATCTTGTCGGTCTCGCCGAACTCCACCAGATTGCCAAGGTGGAAGAACGCTGTTTTCTGGCTCACCCGTGCGGCCTGCTGCATGGAGTGTGTGACGATCACGACCGAATAGTCCTGACGCAGCTCGTCGATCAGCTCTTCGACCTGCGCGGTGGCGATCGGGTCAAGCGCGGAACAGGGTTCGTCCATTAGCAGCACTTCGGGTTCGGTCGCAACGGCACGGGCGATGCACAGACGCTGCTGCTGCCCGCCAGAAAGGCCGGTGCCGGGCGCGTGCAGACGGTCCTTGACCTCGTTCCAGATGGCACCGCGTTTCAGGGCGCGTTCAACGATATCGTCAAGCTCGGACTTGTTGCGGGCCAGACCGTGGATGCGGGGGCCGTAGGCGACATTGTCGTAGATCGATTTGGGGAACGGGTTCGGCTTCTGGAACACCATGCCGACCTTGGCGCGCAGCTGCACCGGATCGACCGCGCTGTCATAGATGTCTTCGCCATCGATCAGGATATCGCCTTTGACGGTGCAGATATCAATCGTGTCGTTCATCCGGTTGATACACCGCAGGAAAGTCGATTTCCCACAGCCCGATGGTCCGATAAAGGCGGTGACGGTTTTGTCTTGGATATCGACAGAGACATCCTTGATCGCGTGGGTGTCCCCGTAGAAAACCTGCACGTTGCGGGCGGCGATTTTTGTTTGGTTCGTTGTCACGTCCGTCTCCGAAATTACGTTGTCTTTCATAGCCTTGCCTTTCATTCTTACCAGCGCCGCTCGAACCGGCGCCGCAGCATTACGGCGATGGCATTCATGGTGATCAAAAAGACCAGCAAGATGATGATACCGCCCCAGGCGCGTTCATAGAACGCGGGATCGGCGCGTTTGGCCCATTCGTAGATCTGCGCCGGCATGGCGGAGTTCGGATCCATCAGCCCCGATGCGATGCCGTCGGGCGGGTTCGAGGCGATGAAGCCGACCATCCCGATCAACAACAGCGGGGCCGTTTCACCAAGTGCCTGCGCCAGACCGATGATTGTGCCAGTGAGGATACCCGGAGCAGCCAAGGGCAGCACGTGGTGGAACACCGATTGCATCTTCGACGCCCCTACCCCCAGTGCCGCGTCACGGATGCTGGGCGGGACAGATTTCAGCGAGGCGCGGGTCGAGATGATGATCGTCGGAAGCGTCATCAGCGTCAGCACCAGCCCGCCCACCAGCGGGGCCGAGTTTGGCAGGTGCATATAGTTGATGAAAACCGCGAGACCCAGAATACCAAAGACAATCGAGGGCACCGCCGCGAGGTTAGAAATGTTCACCTCGATGATATCGGTGAGCAGGTTCTTGGGGGCGAATTCTTCAAGGTAGATCGACGCGGCGACCCCGATGGGCAGCGCCAGCGCCAGCACCACCAGCATCATAAAGAGCGAGCCAAGCATCGAGACCCCCATGCCCGCCGCCTCGGGTCGTGCGTCAGACGCATCGGCACCTGTGATGAAATCGAGGTTAAAGCGTTTTTCCAGCGCCCCATCTGCGACAAGGGCGTCCACCAGATCAAGCTGCTCTGCGCTGATGCTTTTGTCGTTGGCGATGCTGTCGCGCGTGACGCGGCCTTTCATATAGCCATCAACGCGGCTGTTGGTCAGGAATTTGAATTCAACCGCGGTGCCAATGAGCTCGGGGTTATCCAGCACAAAGTCACGCAGCTGTGCCGCCGCATCCTTGGACAGGATGCCCGCCATATCCTTGGGCTTTAGGTCCGTGGTAATCCCGGTCTCGGCCACCTTGGCCTCAAGCGCGGCGGCCATCAGCGGCGCGTAGCCGAAGGTCGATACCTTCTTGATCTCGTCCAGATTCCGGTTGCCGTTCTTGTCCAGCTTTTCCTCAAGCAGTTGCACGTTCAGCGTCAGGAACGTCTGCTGAAAGGCCCCTACGCCGCGTCCGATAATCGTGGTCAGCAAGATCGCCAGCATCAGCAGGCCCACGGCGATGGCTGCGATACCGTAGGATTTGAAACGGGCCTCTGCACGGTTGCGTTTGACGGTGCGCGCGTCGGGCTTCAGCAGCGAATGGCGCGGCGTTGCGGTGTTGGGCATGTCGGTCATTCGTACTGCTCCCGGTATTTGCGCACGATATAAAGCGCCAGAACGTTCAGCCCCAGGGTCAGCACGAACAGCGTCAGACCAAGGGCAAAGGCGACCAGCGTTTCAGGGCTGGCAAAGTCGGTATCCCCGGTCAGCTGGCTGACGATACGGGTGGTGATGGTAGTCATCGCTTCCAGCGGGTTGCCCGAGATGCGGGCGATGGCACCTGCCCCCAGAACAACGATCATCGTCTCGCCGATGGCCCGGCTCGCGGCGAGAAGCACAGCCCCCACGATCCCCGGCAAAGCGGCAGGCAGCACGACCTGGCGGATGGTTTCGGAATGGGTCGCGCCCAGGCCAAATGACCCGTCGCGCATCGATTGCGGCACAGCGTTGATGATATCGTCGCTCAGCGACGAAACGAAGGGGATCAGCATGATGCCCATGACCAGCCCCGCCGTCAGGACCGATGTCGCCCCGCTCATCCAGTCGACGCCCAGCAGACCATTCTCGCCGCGGCCAAAGACGTTCACAAGAAACGGACCCACTGTCAGCAAGGCAAACAGACCGTAAACAATCGTCGGGATACCGGCGAGGATCTCCAGCAAAGGCTTGGCGAAAGAGCGTACTTTGTTGTTGGCGTATTCCGACAGGTAGATCGCGGCAAAGAGGCCGATGGGCACGGCCACCAGCAGCGCGATGATCGAGATATAGAGCGTCCCCCAGAGCAGCGGCAGGATCGACAGATCACTATCCCCGCGGAAGTTCGGGGCCCATGTGGTGCCCAGAAAGAAATCCTGCCACGGATGCAGGCGGAAGAAATTCAGCGTCTCGAACAGCATCGACAGGACGATCCCCACGGTGGTCAGGATCGCCAGCGACGCAGCGAGCACCAGCAACCCCAGCAGAAAACGTTCCACCGTATTGCGCGCGCGAAAATCGGCCCGTGCGGTGCGCATCGCGATGAACAGACCGGCCAGCGCCAACACAGAGATCACCGCGATCATCAGCCAGCGGCCGGTGTATTCCATTGACCGGTAGCGCTGCGCGGCGGCCAGCACCTCTGGCGTCACGTCAGACCCAAGCGCCACGCCCGTGCCCGCCAGCAGCGCGCGCACGTCGGTGCCGGTCACGTCCAGATCACGGGCGCTTTGCGCATCCAGCGCGCCTGATTGCACGGCCGCGTCCAGCCCGTTGGCCACACGGCGCACGTCGCTCATCACGAGATTGACCGAAGAGCCTTCGTTCACGGCGCTTTGCGGGATCATGTCGACAACTGCGTTCTGGATCAGCATCGGCTGCACCAGCATCCAGATCGCCAGCACAAACAGCGCCGGAATGGCGGTGAGCATGGCGGCGTTATAGCCGTAGTAGTTCGGAAGGGAGTGCAGCTTGCGCGCATCGCCCGAGACGGACGACATGGCCCGGCTGCGCACCAGACCATAGGCAAGGACTGTTAATATCAAAACAACGGCAACTAAGAGCGTGGTAGATCCCACATTGAAAATATCGCGCATGGTGGCCCCCGGTTGCAGCCTGTTTCAGGCTATCATTGTTTGGAAAGTATCAGTCGGCAGCAAAAATCCGGAGGCACCTCGCAGCGCCTCCGGATCGTCAGACAGGTTTTAGGAACCGCTGCCCATTACAGTTTCTTCAGCAACAACCGACTGTGTTTTCGCCAGTTCTGGGTCGGAGACCAGACCGTATTCAGCCAAAGGACCGTCGGGACCGGCAATCTCGTCTGCCACGAAGAACTCGGCATATTCTTTCAAGCCAGGGATCACGCCGATGTGCGCTTTCTTGACGTAGAAGAACAGCGGGCGGGATACGGGGTAGTCGCCACTCGAGATGGTTTCAACGGTGGGCTCAACGCCGCTCATGTTGGCGACGGTCAGCTTGTCGGTGTTGTTCTCGTAGAATGCCAGACCGAAGACGCCGATGCCGTCTTTGTTGCTTTCGATGCGCGCCAGCGTTTCGGTGTAGTCACCGTCGATGTCCACGGAAACACCATCGGTGCGCAGCGCGATACATGCTTTTTCAGCGGCTTTCTTGTCGTCGCCATTCGCGGCCTTAAAAGCTTCGAAGTCGCCGGTGGCTTCACAGCCTGCCAGGATCACTTTTTCTTCGAAAACTTCGCGTGTGCCGTGCTTGGTGCCGGGGATGTAGGCCTGGATCGGCTGCTCGGGGAAGCTGGCGTTCACGTCGGACCACATTTTGTTGGGGTTCGCCACGATCTCGCCGTCGACAACGACTTCGGCGGACAGGGCTTTGTACCAGTCTTCGGGGGTGAATTCGAATGTGTTGCCATTGATGTCAGACGCAAACACGATGCCGTCATAGCCGATCTGGACTTCGATGATGTCGGTCACACCGTTGGCGGCGCAGGCTTCGACTTCGGAGCTCTTGATCTGGCGCGAGGCGTTTGCCACGTCGATTGTGTTCTCGCCAACACCTTCACAAAAACGCTTCAGACCCGCCGAGGAGCCACCGGATTCAACAACAGGTGTCGGGAAATCGAAGTTTTCGCCAAAGGCTTCGGCTACGATGGACGCATAGGGCAAAACAGTGGAGGAACCGGCAACCTGTACCTGATCACGCGCGGCAGCGGCGGTTGCGGATACGGCGGCAATGGCCAGCGCGGAAGTGGTGAGTTTAACGAGCGACATGATGTCTCCTGTCAGCTTAGATTTGTCTGACCACCCCCATGGTGATCTTGCCGCACCAATAGGCGGGCGACACTGAGCTTTTGTGACAGTCATGTTACAGTTTTATGACACGGACGGAAATTGTAATTTCTTTTTGACCAAAATGCGCCCGATCACGCCAGATCCATGGGCAAGATCACCGTGAATCGCGCCCCATCCCCCAGATCAGAGGTGATTTTCAACCGTCCGCGGTGCCGGTTCAGGATATGTTTTACAATCGCCAGCCCCAGCCCCGTCCCGCCAAGGGCGCGGCTGCGGTGGCTGTCGGCGCGGTAGAAGCGTTCGGTCAGGCGCGGCAGGTGCACAGGGTCGATCCCCGGCCCGTGGTCGCGGATGGTGACCCGCACCGCAGGCCCGCGCAAGGAAGGGTCACGCAAGGTCGTCTCGACCGAAATTTCAACGTCTTTACCCACGCCACCATATTTGATGCCGTTTTCAATAAGGTTCGTGAACACCTGCAACAGCTGGTCCGTATCCCCCATCAGGGGCAGCGGATCGTCCCCCATAGTCGCGACCAACGTCACATTCGCCTCTACGGCCAAGGGGTTGAGGTTGCGCATGGTCGATTGCAGCACATAGCGCAGATCGACCTTATCTGTCGGGCGCACCCGTTCGTCCGATTCGACGCGTGACAGCGACAGCAGATCGCCCACCAGCCGGTTCATGCGCTCGGCCTCTCCGGTCATGATCCCCAAAAACCGGTCCCGTGCGGGGGCGTCGTCACGCGCAGGACCGCGTAAGGTTTCAATGAACCCCATCATCGCCGTCAGCGGGGTGCGCAATTCGTGGCTGACGTTGGCGACGAAATCGCGTCTCATCTGGCTGGCGTTGGTGACCTGTGTGATGTCTTGAAAGCTCAGCAAGACGTAATCCATGCCGGTCACCTTTCGGACGTGCACCCGAAAGGTTGTGTCATTGCCATTGTCGCTGGCCAGATATTGCGCCTCGCGCGGGGTATCATCCTGTTGGCATTGTTCGACCGCATCGACCACCGCAGGCTGGCGCAACACGTTGATGTAATGGCGGTCCAGCGCGCCACGGCCCAGCAGAACTTGGGCCGGCGCATTCATCGCGACGATACGTTCGGCCCGATCAACAGCAAGCGTAGGCAAAGGCAGCGCTGCCAGCAGATCCGGCAGATGCGGGCGCAGCACCATGCTCAGACGGGTTTAAGCTGGTTGGCAAAGCGCCGCGCGTTGTCTTGGTAGTGTTTCGCGCTGGCCGTCAGCCCCGCAATCGCCGCCGCGTCCAGCTCGCGCACGACCTTCCCCGGTGCGCCCATCACAAGCGACCCGTCGGGGATCACCTTGTTTTCAGTGATCAACGCCCCTGCCCCGATCAGACAATTCTTGCCGATCTTGGCCCCGTTCAGGATCGTCGCCCCCATCCCGACCAGCGAGTTATCCCCGATGGTGCAGCCGTGCAACATGACCTTGTGACCGATCGTACAGTTTTCCCCCACGGTCAACGGGCATCCCGGGTCCGTATGAAAGACGCAGTTTTCCTGCACATTACTGCCCTTGCCCACGAGGATCAGCTCGTTATCGCCGCGCAGCGTACAGCCGAACCAGACAGAGGCATCTGCCTCGAGCGTCACATTCCCGATGACATTGGCATCGGGGGCAACCCATGCATCCGCGTGAACCTGCGGGGTGATATCGGCCAGAGCGTAAAGCGTCATTTCGTGTCCTCGAATTCTGATTGCAGCGCGCGCACATGATCCACCAGTTTCGGCTGCTGCGAAAGGCGCAATCTTTCGGCGGTGATGATCGACTTCAGCTTGGCCTCTGTTTCGGTCAGGTCGTCATTGACCAGCACGTAGTCGTAGCCGTCCCAATGGCTGATCTCGTCCCAGCTTTTCTCCATTCGAAGCGCGATGGTATCGGGGGCGTCCTGACCACGGGTTTCCAGACGCCGCCGCAGCTCTTTGATCGAGGGCGGCAGGATGAAGATCGACAGCACGTGCTGCTTGAGCGTCGAGTTGCTGATTTGCTGCGCGCCCTGCCAATCCACGTCGAACAGCACATCGCGGCCACTGTCGATCGCCTTTTGCACCGGTCCCTTGGGCGAGCCGTAATAGTTGTTGAAGACGCGGGCGTGCTCCAGCATATCGCCATCGTTCACCATGGCGCGGAAATCATCTTCGGCGGTGAAAAAATAGTCCTTGCCGTCTTCCTCGCCGACACGCGGTGCGCGGGTGGTGGCCGAGACAGAGAATTCAAGCGAGGTATCCCAATCGCGCAGCTTGCGGGCCAGCGTCGATTTACCCGCCCCCGAGGGCGAGCTGAGGATGATCAATAGGCCGCGTCTGTCGCTCATGTCTTACTCCACATTTTGCACTTGTTCGCGCATCTGATCTATCACCGCCTTCAAGGCCAGCCCGATCTGGGTCAGCGCGGTGTTTTGTGCCTTGGCGCACAGTGTATTGGCCTCGCGGTTGAACTCCTGCATCAGGAAATCCAGCTTGCGCCCCACGGCCCCGTCCTGCGCCAGCAAGGCGCGGGCCGCATCCACATGGGCGTGCAGGCGGTCGATCTCTTCGGTGATGTCGGATTTGACGGCGATCAGCGCCAGTTCCTGCGCCAGTCGGTCAGCGTCCACGCCTTCGGCATTGTCCAGCACCCGCGAAAGATTGCGTTGCAGCGTCTGTGCCATCTCGTCCTTGCGCGTCTCGGCCAGCGCGGCGGCCTGTGTTGTCAACTCTGCCACCTGCGCCAACTGCGCCTCAAGAACCTGCGCCAAGGCAGCCCCTTCGCGGGCGCGCATGTCGTTGAAATCGGCAAGCACCGTGGGGAATTCCGCCAGCAGTGTCGCGCAAAGGGCGGCCACATCATCCACCGTCGTCGCCTGTTCAAGCACGCCGCGCATGGTGACGATATCGGTCGCCTTGGAGGGCGCAAGCGAGATCCCCGCATCCATCGCGCGCGCTTCGATCTGGTGCAGCGCGTCCAGCACGACATCAAGCTGATCCGCGTTCACCGTCAATGCGCCAGAGCCATCCTCGCGGGTGATCCGTAGATTGCAGGTGACATTGCCGCGGGCGATGGCGGCGCTTAGCGTCTTGCGCAGGCCCGCCTCCAGCCCGTCGATCCAGTCGGGCACACGCAGGCGCAGGTCGAGCCCCTTGCCATTAACCGATCGCAATTCCCACCCCCAACTGTGCGGGCCGGACGCACCACTGGCCGAGGCGAAACCCGTCATTGAACGTATCATGGCATGGTCCTTGTCGATTGCGATTGTTGCGCGCCTTAAAAGGGAAAGTCGCAAATGGGGCAAGTAAAAAGCCATTCTGCCGCACGAGGTCTCCCCTTAACGGTCTGTTAACCAAGTTTGCTGTTATATCTACAAATTACCGCTGATTTGACTAAACTCAGGCAATACATCGCGGCCCTGCTGCCGCCCCCCGTCCTGCTCTTGTCCCGACCGCAATAAGGCTGCCCGATGAAACATCTTCCCCCTCTGGATGATATGCCCCAGACCGGCTCTCGCCGCGTGATGCCGCCCCCGACACCCGCGATGGTTGACGTGCGGGCCTATTGGCAGGGGCTTTGCCGTGGTCAGCCGGTTCCGTTCCGGTCACAGATCGACCCTGCACAGATCACCTCCGTGCTGGATCGCGCCTTTGTTCTGGAACGCAGGCGGTCTGAACTGGCGCGGTTTCGCGTCGCCGGATCGCAGCTGTGCACTGCCATGGGGATGGATCTGCGCGGGATGCCGATGATCTCTCTGTTCGACCCGTCCGAGCGTCGCCGCTGCAGTGATTGGCTGGATCACATTCTGTCACAGCCCGCCACCGGAGAGATGACGCTCACCGCGGGGGATGCGGCCGTTCAGGCGCGTATGCTGGTGCTGCCGTTGCGCAGTGACATGGGGCAGATCGACCGGATGCTTGGCTGTCTGGAGATCACATCCAATGCCATCGAGCATCCGGGCTTGTATCGGATCGGCGATCTTGCCACGACACCGATCCCGCGCCCGCCACGGGCCGATGTGGCAGAGGAAACGCGCGCGCCCTGCCCCGAAGGTTTCGCCGATCCCGCCGCGCGTTTTGCCGCGCGGTCCGGTCGCAACCGGCCAGCCTATCTACGGGTCGTGAAGTAAACGGGGTAACCCCGATGGGACGCCCCCCGATGCCGCAAAAGAAAAAGGCCGCGCATGACGATATGCGCGGCCTTTCTTATTGCATGAGCTGCGGCAGTTAGCCGACGGCTTTGACCTGTTGGTTCGCCCGGCGTGCCGACAGTTCCTCGGCCACGAGGAAGGCAAGCTCCAGCGACTGGCTGGCGTTCAAACGCGGGTCGCAGGCAGTGTGGTAGCGGTCAGACAGGTCTTCGTCCTGAACGGCGCGGACACCACCAGTACATTCTGTCACATCCTGACCGGTCATCTCAAAGTGGACACCACCGGGCACGGTGCCCTCGGCCCCATGTACCGCAAAGAATTCACGCACTTCGCGCAGCACGGAATCAAAGGGCCGCGTCTTATAGCCGCTTGAGGATTTGATCGTGTTGCCATGCATGGGGTCACAGGTCCAGACGACATTCGCGCCCTCTTCCTGCACGGTCTTGATCAGACGCGGCAGGTGTTCACCGACATTGCCGGCCCCGAAACGCGCGATCAGGGTCAGGCGACCCTCTTCGTTTTCGGGGTTCAGCTTGTGCATCAACAGCTTGAGGTCATCGCTGGTCATCGTCGGGCCACACTTCAGGCCGATGGGGTTCTGAACGCCGCGGGCAAATTCCACATGCGCGCCATCGGGCTGACGTGTCCGGTCGCCGATCCAGATCATGTGACCCGAGCCCGCCAGCCATTTCCCGGTCTGGCTGTCCTGACGGCACAGTGCCTCTTCGTATTCCAGCAGCAGCGATTCGTGGCTGGTATAATATTCCACCGATTGCAGGGTATGCGCCGTCTCGGACGTGACACCCGCCGCCGCCATGAAATCAAGCGTGTCTGAAATGCGGTTCGCGATCTCGCGGTATTTTTCCGCCTTTTCGCTTTCGGTAAAGCCCAAAGTCCAGCCGTGCACCTGATGCACATCGGCATAGCCGCCGGTCGAGAATGCGCGGATCAGGTTCAGGGTCGCGGCGGCCTGTGTGTAGGCGCGCAGCATCTTTTTAGGATCGGGAATACGGGCGTCGGCGGTAAAGGCGAGCTCGTTGATGATGTCACCGCGGTAGCTTGGCAGTTCCACCCCATCCACGGTTTCAGTCGGCGCTGAACGCGGCTTGGCGAACTGACCCGCCATGCGGCCCAGCTTGATCACCGGCACTTTGGCACCGTGGGTCAGCACGATGGCCATCTGCAACATCACCTTGAAGGTGTCGCGGATCATATCGCTGCTGAATTGTTCGAAGCTTTCGGCGCAATCGCCGCCCTGAAGCAAGAACGCCTCGCCACGGCCCGCCGCCGCCAGATGCTTTTTCAGCCGCCGCGCTTCACCCGCAAAGACCAACAATGGATAACGGGACAATTCAGCTTCGACCGCGCGCAGCGCGTCCTGATCAGGATAGTCGGGCATCTGGATCCGCGGTTTGTCGCGCCAGCTTGATTTTGTCCAATCGGTCATCATTTTTCTCCGAAGTCCGCAGCGCCCGAAGTGTCAGGCGCAAACATTGTGAAATTGTGGTATATAAAGGTCTGGCCCAAGTGACCAGAACCGAAATTCAACCTATTGACCTTCGCCCCCGCCCGTGGGCAAGGTTTTCGGCAGGTTTTTGAGGGCAGCGCCCACTTTGCCCCAACGTATAACGCAAACCTGAAAGGCGACGTGATGAGTGACACCCGTCTGGCCAACCGCATTCTTCCTGACGCTGAAAAGACACGGCGCTTTGTCTTTGTGCTGCTGGAAAACTTTACCATGCTCAGCTTTGCCTCGGCGGTGGAATGTCTGCGCATCGCCAACCGCATGGCGGGTCGTCCGGCCTATGACTGGCGTCTGATCGGCGAGGATGGCGGGCGCGTGCGCTGTTCGGCTGGGGCGGAATTTACGCTGGATGGCGATCTGGACGATCTGGGCCGCGACGACACGCTGGTGGTGTGCAGCGGCATCGACGTGCAGGCGGCGACGACCAAGAAGCTGCTGGGATGGCTGCGCCGGGAGGCCCGCAAGGGCATGATGGTCGGCGGTCTGTGCACGGCCGCCTTCACGCTGGCCAAGGCCGGATTGCTGGACGGGAAGAAAGCCACGATCCACTGGGAAAATCAGGATAGTTTCAGCGAAGACTTCGAGGATGTCACCCTGACAAAATCGGTCTTTGTGGTGGACGGCAACCGGATGACGACAGCGGGCGGGACATCCTCGATCGATCTGATGCTCAAGCTGATTGCCGACGATCTGGGCGAGGATCTGGCAAATGCCGTTGCCGACCAGCTGATCTATAGCTCCATCCGCACGGACCAGGACACGCAGCGTCTGTCGGTGCCCACCCGTATCGGCGTGCGGCATCCCAAGCTGGGTCAGGTCATCCAGATGATGGAGGCCAATATCGAAGAGCCGATCAGCCCGTCCTCATTGGCGCGCGATGTCGGCATGTCCACGCGGCAGCTTGAACGGCTGTTCCGCCGCTACCTCAACCGCAGCCCCAAACGCTATTACATGGAACTGCGCCTGCAAAAGGCGCGTAACCTGCTGATGCAAACGGATATGAGCGTGATCAACGTGGCGCTGGCCTGTGGCTTTGCCTCGCCGTCGCATTTTTCCAAATGCTACCGTGCGCATTATAACACGACACCTTACCGCGAACGCGGGTCGCATGCGGCCAAGCCCGTCGCCTAATCGTTACTGATCCGGTACA
This sequence comes from Sulfitobacter pontiacus, assembly GCF_040790665.1. NCBI lineage: Bacteria > Pseudomonadati > Pseudomonadota > Alphaproteobacteria > Rhodobacterales > Roseobacteraceae > Sulfitobacter > Sulfitobacter pontiacus. The sequence continues at coordinate 2,852,050 of NZ_CP160849.1, forward strand.
CCGCACCGTTCCCGACCGAGATAAACCAGATCGCGCCGTCCGGTGCCTCTATGATGTCGCGCACCCGTGCCGTGGCGGGGGTAGAGATTTGCGCCACCTCGGCCAGCGGATCGCCCTGTAGCCGCGCGATATAATTGAACTTGAGCGAGCCAACGAAGATATCGCCCCGCCACTCGGGAAACATCTTGCCCGAATAGACCAGCAACCCCGAGGGCGCGATAGACGGGTCCCAGTAGAAGGCGGGCTGCTCCATCCCCTTCTTCGCGGTGCCTTCGCCGATCTTGGCACCGGAGTAGTGACGCCCGTAGGATATCACCGGCCATCCGTAATTCGCGCCCTTGCGGACCGCGTTAACCTCGTCTCCGCCGCGCGCCCCATGTTCTGACACCCAAAGATTGCCCTCCAGATCAAGCGCTGCCCCTTGCGGGTTGCGATGCCCGTAGGACCAGATTTCCGGCAGCACGTCGTCGCGCCCGACAAACGGGTTATCGGCGGGCACAGTACCGTCACGGTTCACCCGCACGACAGAGCCGTTGTGCTGCCCCAGATCCTGCGCCGCCGGACGGTCGCCGCGCTCTCCGACGGTGACGAAAAGCGTGCCATCGCGCGCCTCGACCACGCGGCTGCCAAAGTGCTGACCGGCGGCAGACCCGCGTGACATGGTAAAGAGATCGCGTAGATTTTCGAGCCGCGCACCATCCTGCGACAGCTCTGCCGCGGCAAGCGCGGTACCGGCCCCACCCTCAAGCGCCTTGGCATAGGTCAGGAATACAGTGCGCGATCTGTCAAAATCCCGTGCCAGCGTGATATCCAGCAAGCCGCCCTGCCCTGCGTCAACGACCTGCGGTGCGCCGGTAACCTCTTGGCTGGTGCCCTCGCGGACCCGCAGCAAGCGGCCGTCGCGTTCGGTGACCAGCACGTCCCCATTTGGCAAAATCGCCAGCGCCCAAGGCGTCTCCAGCCCTGACACCTGCTGGGTGATCCGCAGCTCTTGCGCGCCAAGGCCCGACGGGCCCATGACCGATCCGGCTATGACCAACGCCCCGATGGCCCGTGCGGCCTGATGTATCATCCCCCCGCGAAACATGGCTTTCCCTCTTCATACAACCTATCCCTGCAAACCTAGCGCAGACAAAGCGTCGATCCACATCATCTTGCGCCACTTTACCTAGGGATAACGCTTTTCTTTTCCAAAATCGCCGCATAGGCTCTGGCGCAGAACACCATGTTCAACAGGGAGAGAAACATGAAAAAGATGCTTATGGCCACAACGGCTGCAGCATTGCTGGCCACCAATGCCTATGCTGACGCGCATAGCAAGGACGTGAAGCTTGGCGTGATCTTTGGCTACACCGGCCCGATTGAATCGCTGACCGGCATCATGGCATCCAGCGCCGAGCTGGCCATGAAAGAAGTCACCGACAGCGGCATGCTGATGGACGGGGCAACAGTCACCCCCTCGCGCGCTGACACGGGCTGCGTCGATAACGCGCTTGCGGTATCCAGTGCGGAACGCCTGATCGCCGAAGGGATCAACGGCATCGTGGGCGCGGCCTGCTCTGGCGTGACCGGCGCGATCTTGCAAAACGCGGCGCTGCCCAACGGGATGGTGATGATCTCGCCCTCCGCCACATCCCCCGGCTTGACATCGATGGAAGACGACGGTCTGTTCTTCCGCACCGCCCCCTCCGACGCCCGTCAGGGCGAGGTCATGGCAGAGGTGCTGATGGAAGAAGGCATCAAGGAAGTCGCGGTCACCTATACAAACAATGACTACGGCAAGGGTTTGGCCGACGCGTTCCAGCAGGCCTATGAAGCTGCGGGTGGGACAATTACCATCTCTGCCGCACATGAAGACGGCAAGGCCGATTACTCTGCCGAGGTTGGCGCGCTGGCCTCTGCCGGTGGCGACCGTCTGGTGGTTGCGGGCTACGTCGATCAGGGTGGATCGGGCGTTGTGCGTGCAGCGATTGATTCAGGCGCGTTCGACACGTTCCACTTCCCCGACGGGATGATCGCGGCGAACCTTGAAAACAACTTCGGTTCCGAGTTGGACGGCTCCACCGGCCAGCACCCCGGCACCGATAGCCCCGGCGCTGACAAATTCACCGCGCTGGTCGACGGTGCCTTCGACACCACATCGCCCTTCGCACCGGAAAGCTATGACGCGGCAGCTCTGCTGATGCTGGCGATGCAGGCCGCAGGGTCTTCCGATCCGCAGGTCTATAAGGATCAGGTCATGTCGGTTGCGAATGCCCCCGGCGAAAAGATCTATCCGGGTGAGCTGGCCAAAGCGCTGCAAATCCTCAAGGACGGCGGCGAAGTCGATTATGAAGGCGCAACCGCGGTTGAACTGATCGGCCCCGGTGAATCCGCTGGCAGCTACCGTCAGATCAAGATCGAAGACGGCAAGATCACGACGGTTCAATACCGCTAACATCACATGACGTGACAGAAAACAGCCCGGTGCATTGCGACCGGGCTGTTTTTGCAACGGGGCTTCGGCACCGCACGGGGAGACTACAAAATGATCGTCGTAGACGACATCCATAAACATTTCGGCGGGTTCCACGCCGTGGACGGGGCCAATCTGACCATTGGCAAAGGCACGATCACCGGTTTGATCGGCCCGAACGGTGCTGGCAAAACGACGCTGTTCAACGTGATCGCGGGGGTGTTGAAACCGACCTCGGGGCGCGTGACGATGGACGGCGAGGATATCACCGGCCTGCCCCCCCATACGCTGTTTCACAAAGGGCTGCTGCGGACCTTCCAGATCGCGCATGAATTTTCGTCGATGACCTGCCGCGAGAACCTGATGATGGTGCCCGGCGATCAGGCGGGCGAGACGCTATGGAACACGTGGTTCGGGCGCAAGCGCATCGCCGATCAGGAACGCGCCTTGCGCGCCAAAGCCGACGAAGTGCTTGAGTTTCTGACGGTGGAACATCTGGCCGAGCAGAAAGCGGGTCAGATCTCCGGCGGTCAGAAAAAGCTGCTGGAACTGGGGCGCACCATGATGGTCGACGCCAAGATCGTGTTCCTTGACGAGGTCGGGGCCGGTGTGAACCGCACGCTGCTCAATACCATCGGTGACGCGATCATCCGTCTGAACAAGGAACGCGGCTATACCTTTGTTGTGATCGAACACGACATGGATTTCATCGGCCGTCTGTGTGATCCGGTGATCTGTATGGCCGAGGGCAAGGTTCTCGCTCAAGGCACCCTGCCCGAGATCAAGGCCAACGAACAGGTGATCGAAGCCTATCTGGGCACCGGGCTCAAGAACAAGGCCGTGTCTGCATGAGACGGATGGCCACCGCATTGACGCTCTGCGCGGGATTTGCCCTGCCGCAGGCCGCTGCGGCCTGTGCGCAGCTGTCGGCGCAGGTCTGGATGTGCGATCGGGGCACCCCGTGGGAAGAAGCAACCTGGGACACGGTCGGCGACGGCTCTACCCGCTATCTGGGCGAGGTGATCCTGAACTTCACCGAAGAATGGCCCGGGTACGACATCGCCGACGGCACCTCGACGCTGGAAGAGCAATACGAGACCTATAGCGCCTGGATCGCGGCGGATGGCGGCCCTGCCCCGGACGTGCTGAAGGTCGACCGGATCGACACCCCGATGGGCACGACCCTGCGGCACATGCAATATGACGAGATCGAAGGCGACCGCACCATGAGCGCGGTCATGTTGTCGGATGTCGGATCAGCGCGGATTATGCTGTATCTCGATACCACCGACACAATGCCTTTGGATGAAATGGACAAGATGTCCTTTGAGGTGGCCATGATGCTGCGCGACACATGTGCGGATGAGATATCCTGCGCCGCGCCCATCCCCGCGGCAGCCCTGGACACCGAATGAAAGAGACTGACATGAGCAACCCATACGGCGACCGGGGCAATAAGGACCTGTCGATCGCGAACCCCAAAGGGCAAGGCACCGCGCAGCCGGTCAAAGGGGGCGGCAAAAGCCACCCCGCGCCGGCGGGCCCCTTCCTGATCGGCGACACGATGACGGGCGGCTATGGCAAGGGCCCCGATATCCTGCACGGCTGCACCATCGCCGTCGAAAAGGGTGAGATCGCCGTCATCGTCGGTCCCAATGGCGCGGGTAAATCCACGGCGATGAAGGCGGTCTTTGGCATGCTCGACGTGCGGCAGGGCCATGTGCGGCTGGACGGCGAAGACATCACCTCGCTGTCGCCGCAAGACCGTGTGGCCAAAGGCATGGGGTTCGTGCCGCAGACCTCGAACATCTTTACCTCGATGACGGTGGAAGAAAACCTCGAGATGGGGGCGTTCATCCGCCGCGATGATTTCCGTGATACGATGGCGCAGGTCTATGACCTTTTTCCGATCCTCAAGGAAAAGCGCTATCAGGCCGCGGGCGAGCTGTCGGGCGGGCAACGCCAGCAGGTCGCTGTGGGCCGCGCGTTGATGACGCAGCCGAAGGTGCTGATGCTGGACGAACCCACCGCTGGCGTATCCCCCATCGTGATGGACGAACTGTTCGACCGCATCATCGAGGTCGCGCGGACTGGTATCCCGATCCTGATGGTGGAACAGAACGCCCGCCAAGCGCTGGAGATTGCGGATAAGGGCTATGTTCTGGTGCAAGGGGCCAATGCCTTTACCGGCACGGGCAAAGAGCTTTTGGAAGACCCCGAAGTTCGCAAATCCTTTCTGGGGGGTTAAGCGATGCGATGGACCCTTCCGATGGCCCTATTGGCAACCACGGCGCCAGCCTTGGCGCAAGACAGCGTTGCCACGACCGCAGCAACAGCCCCGACCGCCGCAGCCGCTACGGCCCCCGCAGAGCCGTTCCAGCAGACGATTGCGATCGCCTGCCGCTTTACTTGGGAATGTGTGGAGAACGAACCCTGCACCGAGACAGAGTTCACCCCCGACATCACCGGCAACGCAGGCGGAGCCTCTGCCGATGCGCTGACGGTTCAATCACAAATGGTCAGCGACGCCGAAACCGTCGACATGACTGGCACGAAACAGGTCAAGGCGCTGTCCCTGACGGGGGGTGGGTTTGATGCTCGCCACCTGCTGAGCATCGCCGCCGACGGGGCCTCCCGTTATACCGTGCATTACGCTGATGGGCCGATTGTCATCAGCTATCTAGGGACATGCAAATAATGGATTTACTCAACGCTTTCATCGCCTTGGCCAACTATGTGCTGGTTCCGGGCATCGCCTATGGGTCGCAACTGGCGCTTGGTGCGCTTGGGGTGACCCTGGTCTATGGGATCTTGCGGTTCTCGAACTTTGCCCATGGCGACACAATGGCGCTTGGCGCGATGTCCGCCGTGCTGATCACCTGGGGTTTCCAGTCGCTAGGGCTGAGCCTGGGGGTCCTGCCGACTGCCCTGCTGGCGCTGCCATTCGCGATCATCATCACCATCGGGTTGCTGCTTGGCACGGACAAGCTTGTCTATAGTTTCTACCGCGAAAAGAAGGCCAAGCCGGTGATCTTTGTCATCGTCTCGCTGGGGGTGACATTCGTCTACAACGGCATCACCCGCTTTATCATCGGCGCAGAGGATCAACGGTTTCTGGATGGTGAACGCTTCATCATCTCGGCCCGCGACTTCAAAGAGATGACGGGGCTTGAGGAAGGTCTGGCGATCAAAACGACCCAAGGGCTGACCGTGGTGACGGCTGTCATCGTGGTTGCCGCATTGTTCTGGTTCCTGAACAAGACACGCTCGGGCAAATCCATGCGCGCCTACTCTGACAACGAGGATCTGGCGCTGCTGTCGGGCATTAACCCTGAACGCGTGGTCATGATCACCTGGATCATTGTGGCCTGTCTGGCGACCACCGCCGGCGTGCTGTACGGCTTGGACAAGTCCTTTAAACCCTTCACCTATTTCCAACTGCTGCTGCCGATCTTTGCCGCCGCGATCGTGGGCGGTCTTGGCAGCCCGATCGGGGCCATCGCGGGGGGCTTTGTTATCGCATTCTCCGAGGTGACGATCACCTATGCGTGGAAAAAGGTCTTTGGCTACCTCGCACCCGAGGGGATGGCCCCCGACGGCTTGGTGCAGCTTTTGTCCACCGACTATAAATTCGCCGTCAGCTTCGTGATCTTGTTGATCGTGCTGCTGTTCAAACCCACAGGTCTGTTCAAGGGGCAATCGGTATGAACGAGACACTGAAAAACACCGCTCTTTTCGCCATTGTCGCGCTGCTGATCGTACTGACCGGGCTTGCGCAAAGCTGGAACGCGGCGCTGCTGATCATCGCGATGGGGCTGATCTCCAGCATCATGGCACTTGGCGTGAACCTGCAATGGGGCTTTGCGGGGCTGTTCAACGTGGGCATCATGGGGTTTGTCGCCCTTGGCGGTCTGGCCGCTGTGCTGATCGGCATGCCCCCCACGCAAGGCGCATGGTCCGCGGGGGGCTGGGGAATCCTCACCGCCCTGCTGATGGGGGCCGCGACGATCATTCTGGCGGTTCAGGTGATGAAACGCATGGCCAAGGGATGGCTGCGCACGCTGGTTGTTCTGGTGGTGCTGGTGGCAGGGTTCTTTATCTTCCGCGCCCTGCTCGACCCGTCTGTAAGCGCGGTCGAGGCCGTGAACCCCGCGACCACCGGCTATCTTGGCGGGCTTGGCCTGCCGGTGATCATCGCCTGGCCCGTGGGCGGGCTGTTTGCAGCCGGAGCGGCCTGGCTGATCGGGAAAACCGCGCTTGGGCTGCGGTCGGATTACCTAGCGATCGCGACCCTGGGCATCGCCGAGATCATCATCGCCGTGCTCAAGAACGAAGACTGGCTGTCGCGGGGCGTCAAGAACGTCATTGGCATCCCGCGTCCCGTCCCCTATGAGATCGACCTGCAAAATAACGCGGGCTTTGTCGAACAGGCGGCCGGCTTCGGACTGAACCCGGTAGAGGCATCGACGCTTTGGGTGAAATTCCTGTATGTGTGTCTGTTCGCCGTGGTGCTCTTGGTGCTGATGTGGCTAAGCCAGCGGGCGCTGAATTCGCCCTGGGGCCGCATGCTGCGCGCGATCCGCGACAACGAGGTCGCGGCCGAAGCCATGGGCAAGGACGTGACCGCACGGCATTTACAGGTGTTCATCCTCGGCTCTGCCATCTGCGGGATTGCCGGCGCGATGATGACCACGCTGGACAGCCAGTTGACGCCCGGATCCTACCAGCCGCTGCGCTTCACCTTCCTGATCTGGGTCATGGTGATCGTTGGCGGGTCCGGCAACAATCTGGGGGCCGTGCTGGGGGGCTTTTTGATGTGGTACCTTTGGGTGATGGTTGAACCCATGGGGCTGTGGCTGATGCAATTGGTCACCGCAGGCATGTCCGACGGCTATTGGCTGAAAGACCACCTGATCGAATCCGCGGCCCATATGCGGTTGATGACGATGGGGGCGGTCTTGCTGCTGGTATTGCGGTTCAGCCCGCGCGGGTTGATCCCCGAGAAGTAAAAGAAAAGGCCTTATCCCTTGCGGGATAAGGCCAGCCTTCGGCGAGGATTTATTGCCATTTGGAAGCGCGTTCAGCGTCCTTTGAACAACCCGCCCAAGATTCCGCGCACGATGCGCCGGCCGGTTGTGCCTTTCAACTCCTTGATCACCACACTCGCGATGGCACCGCCAAAGCTGTCGTCGCTTTTGGTCGTGCGTTTCGAGGTCGAGCGCGTGACCCGTTTGCCCGCATAGCGCCGCGCTGCATTGAATTCGCGCAAGGCGGGGGATGTGTCTTCGGCCTCGGCTTGTTCCTCGGCCTGTGCTGCCTCTTTCGCGGCGTCTTCGGCGCGTTTGGCCAGCATTTCGAACGCGGAGGCGCGATCAAGGCGGGTGTCGTATTTCCCCGCCATCGGGCTTTGCGCCATCAGGGCGGCGCGGGTGGCCGGATCGATCGGACCAAGCTGCGAGGATGGGGGTCGGATCAGGGTGCGTTCCACGATGCCGGGGATCCCTTTTTTCTGCAGCATGGAGGTCACCGCCTCGCCCACGCCCACATCGCGGATCGCGTCTTCGGTCTCAAAACGCGGGTTCTCGCGGTAGGTTTCGGCGGCAAGGCGCAGCGCCTTGCGATCACGCGCGGTGAAGGCGCGCAAGGCGTGCTGGATGCGGTTGCCCAATTGGCCAAGGATATCTTCGGGCACGTCTGCGGGGTTCTGTGTGATGAAATACACGCCCACGCCCTTGGAGCGGATCAGCCGCGCCACCTGTTCAACCTTGTCGACCAGCGCTTTGGGGGCGTCGTCAAACAGCAGATGCGCCTCGTCGAAGAAGAACACCAGTTTGGGTTTATCGGGGTCGCCGACCTCGGGCAGTTCCTCGAAGAGTTCTGACAGCAACCACAGCAGGAAGGTCGCGTAGAGCTTGGGCGACTGCATCAGTTGGTCGGCCGCGAGGATATTGATAAAACCGCGCCCGTCCGTGTCTGTGCGCATCAGGTCGGTGAGCGCCAGCGCAGGTTCTCCGAAGAGATCCGCCGCGCCTTGGTTTTCCAGCACCAGCAAGCGCCGCTGGATCGCGCCGACCGACGCCGACGACACATTGCCGTAGCGCAGTGCCAGGGTTGAAGCGTTTTCCCCGATCCAGACCAGCAGCGCCTGCAGATCCTTGAGGTCCAGCAGCGGAAGCCCGTCTTCGTCAGCGACGCGGAAGGCGATGTTAAGGATACCTTCCTGGGCCTCCGTCAGATCGAGAAGCTGCGCCAGCAGCAAGGGCCCCATTTCCGAGATTGTCGTCCGCACCGGATGCCCCTGTTTGCCGAACATATCCCAGAAGGTGACCGGAAAGGCGCTGTAGTCGAAATCGTCAAAGCCGATGGTCTGGGCGCGCTCTGAAAAAGGGGTGTGCAGCTTGTGGCTGGTAGAGCCTGCCTGCGCCAGACCTGACAGATCGCCTTTGACGTCGGACAGAAATACCGGAACCCCTGCGGCGGAAAACCCTTCGGCCAGGATTTGCAGCGTGACGGTTTTGCCTGTGCCTGTGGCCCCCGCGACCAATCCATGACGGTTGGCATAGCCGATGTTGAGAAACTGTTTCGTCGCGTAGTCTTCGCCACCGCCGCCGATGAAGATATCATTTGTCACGTATTTAATTCCTTTTGGGCCAATAACCTGCAGCCAAAGTGCAGGGCGAGCATACAAACTTAACCTTTTCACACCATAGTGATTTTGTCGCCGGTCGTGATGTCCTTTTCGTGCTGGCGGCACTTCCTCCCTGTCAGACTTGGCCGCGCCTTCGGGTGCGGCCCTTTTTACATTTGAGGTCGGATTTACGCGCTTGAAACCGCTGTAATATTTTCTGTTGACGGTTCACGAATGCTTTCGTAACGTGCTTTCAATAAGTCGGCCAAGTCCGACGGGGAGAACGAAGAACAGGGAAAAGGACGCTTGGCGTCCTTTTTTCTATTTACGGCTTCGTCTTTTACCAAAAGTTGCTCATATCCATGTTCCAATTAGGCGAAATTTTGCCTTAAATCACGACAGTTTCAGCGCTATCGTCCTGACATTCGCTTTGGCGCATGGTAGATGGCGTCGAATTTAACTGATTTGGAACGAGCATGAAAAAGTATATCACACTTCTCCCTCTCTGCGCGGCGATGGCTCTGACTATGCCCGTTTCCGGTTACGCACAGACTGCAGCCACGGAAACACCCGCAGCAACAGACGCCCCGGAAACGGCGGAGCCGACCGCTGAAGCGGCACCCGCGACGGAAGAAAACACCACCACCGGCAGCAGCACCGACGTACAGTCGCAGCTGAGCCTTGGTGAAGATGCCGACGGGGAGCCGACCCTGGGCAAGCCCTACACCAAAGAGGTGATCGGTGCCTGGGAGATGCGCTGCATCAAGACCGAAGAAGAGGTCGACCCCTGCCAGATGTACCAGCTGATGGATGATGGCCAAGGCGCGCCTGTCGCCGAATTCTCGTTGTTCCGCCTGCCAGCGGGCGGTAAGGCGACAGCCGGTGCCACTGTGGTTGTGCCCTTGGAAACGGCCCTGCCCTCGCAGCTGACGCTGACCGTCGATGGTGGCAAAGCGCGCCGCTATCCTTTCGCTTTCTGTAACCCCGTTGGTTGCTACGTCCGCATGGGCCTGACCGAAGCCGATGTCGCCGCGTTCAAACGCGGGAAAGAGGCCGTGATCACCATCGTGCCCGCGCTGGCGCCTGACCAGAAGGTAGAACTGTCGCTGTCGCTGGACGGGTTCACCGCAAGCTTCGACAAATCTTCGGTTGTTGAAGACCGGTAAGCAAATGTTTGGCCCTCGGGCCGTTGAGACAACAAAGCCGCCCCGTTTGACGTGGGCGGCTTTTTCATGGGCGGTATCGCAGCCGTCAGATCGCGCGCAGCGCCAGTACCGCGTTCATGCCGCCAAAGGCAAAGGCGTTGGACAGCGCCACCGTAACCCGCGCATCGCGGGCCACATTGGGCACAACATCCAAGGCGCAGTCGGGGTCGGGCTCTTCGTAGCCGATGGTGGGGGCGATCACCCCGTCGCGCAGGGCCATGATGCAGGCCAAAAGCTCTACCGCGCCGGTGCCGCCGATCAGATGCCCATGCATCGATTTGGTCGAGCTGATCATCAGCCTGTCTGCATGGGTGCCGAACACATCCGCCACCGCCGCACATTCGGTTTTATCATTGGCTGCCGTGCCCGTGCCATGGGCGTTGATATAGCCCACCTCCTCCGGATTGATCCGGGCGTCGTCCAAGGCGCCTTTGATCGCGCGAGCAGCACCCGCCTTGGACGGCATCACAATGTCCGACGCGTCAGAGGACATGGCAAAGCCCGATACTTCGCACAGGATATCGGCCCCGCGGGCGCGGGCGTGGTCATACTCTTCGAACACGAAAATGCCTGCGCCTTCGCCCTGCACCATCCCATTGCGATTGGCCGAGAACGGGCGGCAGGCGTCGCGCGACATCACGCGCAGCCCTTCCCACGCCTTGACCCCGCCAAAGCACATCATGGATTCAGATCCGCCCGTGACCATCGCCGGTGCCATCCCGCTGCGGATCATCGAAAATGCCTGCGCCATCGCGTGGTTCGAGGACGCGCAGGCGGTTGAAACGGTGAAGGATGGCCCCTTGAGGTGATGTTCCATGCTCACATGGCTGGCGGCGGCGTTGTTCATCAGGCGCGGCACCACAAAGGGATGCACGCGGTTCTTCCCTTCGGCATAGACCGCACGGTAGTTATCGTCCCATGTGCTGACCCCGCCGCCCGCCGTGCCAAGCACCACGCCGGATTTCGCCGAGAGCTCTCCTTTGAACTCTAGCCCCGATTGGCGGATCGCCTCCGCCGCGGCGGCAAGGGTGAACTGGGTGAACCGGTCATAAAGCGCGATCTTCTGGCGGTTATACTGGCTTTCGCCGTCAAACCCGTGGACCTGACCGCCGATCTTGATCGACAGCCGATCCACGTCGCGGAAATCAAGCGGCCCGATTCCACACACTCCGTTGCGCATGGCCGCAAGCGTTTCGGGCACGTTCAATCCCAGCGGATTGACCGTGCCCGCCCCCGTAATCACGACACGTTTCACGCGTCAGGCCTGCTCGGCGCGCAGCCGTTCCACCCCTGCGACAATGCTGGCCACGCTAGAGATATCGAACCCCGTAGCATCCGGCTGGTTCGCGTTGAACGGCACCGATACGTCGAATGTCTCTTCAATCGCGAAGATGCTTTCGACGATGCCCATGCTGTCGATGCCAAGGCTTTCGAGCGTGCTGTTCATGGTGACATCCGATGGCGTCAGAAACGCTTGATCGGCGATAATGCTGATGACCTGATCTTTGATGTTCATCCTAAGTCTCCGTCAGAACGGGCCATGGATCGGCCCTAGCTTGTCTCACTGTCTTTGGAGGTGCCCATCTGGGATTTTAACGCCGCCACATCGCGAAGCAAGCGCGGCAAACGGCGCAGCGCTTTGTAGCCTTCGATCTGCTTGCCCATTTCCGTCGCGGGATAGCCCAGCAACGAACGGCCCGCGGGCGCGTTGGACAGGATCTTGGTGCCGCCGCCTGCGATCACTCCGTCGCCGATGGTGATATTGTCGCTGACGCCCACCTGTCCCCCCAGCACCACGTTGTCGCCGATGGTCACGGAACCGGCGATACCGACCTGCCCGCACAGCAGACAGTTTTTGCCGACCACAACGTTATGCCCCAGATGCACGAGGTTATCGAGCTTGCTGCCGTCGCCAATCACGGTGTTGCGAATGGTGCCGCTGTCAACCGTGCAGTTCATACCGCATTCCACGTCGTTCCCGATGGTCACACTTCCAAGGGTGTGAATACGGGTCCATTGTTGCGCTTTTGTGTCGCCGCGATCACCAAGGGTCTTGCGTGTCTGTTCCACTGTGCTGGGCTCGGCCGTCACGAACGAAAACCCGTCGCCACCGATCCGCGCGCCCGGTTGTGCGATGAAATCATCGCCGATGCGCACCCGCGCGCCGATGCTGACGTGATCGCGCAGATAGGCGTTCTTACCCAGAACCGCGCCTGTCCCAATGTAGCACTGCGGCCCGATGACAGAACCAGCGCCGATTTTCGCGCCCGCCGCCACAATCGCCAATGGCCCGACAGAGACGTGCTCGGCCAGTTCGGCAGTCTCATCAATAACGGCGGAGGGGTGGATGCCAGCCCCGAACCCCTGCCCCGGATCCATCATGCGGGTCAGTCCCGACATGGCAAAGCGCGGACGGTCCGGCAAGATGGCGGCGTTCAACCCCATCTCTTGCCAATCGGCATCGGGCCAGAGCATGGCCGCGCGGGCCGATCCGTCAGACAGCGATTGTGCGTATTTGGGGCTCATGGCGAGCGCGAGATCGTCGGGGCCCGCGTCTGCCGGCTCTGCCAGTTTGGCAATCGAAATGGAGGTATCGCCGACCGCTGGCAAGCCAAGCGCGTCGGCGATCTGTTGGATGGTGTAGGTCATGTGCGGTCTCCCCTTGTCAGGGACGAGTTAACCCTGAACCGCGCCCAATGCCACCCCCGCCTTGCTTAGCGCATCCCAGATACGGCCATCGCGACCATAGATGTCGGCGCGATACTGCGTATGGCCGCGCGGTGTGGTGAAGGCGGTGCGGTAGATGATGTGGACCGGCACTTCGGTATCCAGATGGACGAAAGTCTCGCGGCCTGTGGCCAGTTGCCGTTTGAAATAGGCGACAGGATCAGCCGCTTGCGGGGCCAGCAGCGTATAGGCGAAATCAAACGGATCGGCGAGCCGCACGCAGCCGTGGCTAAAGGCACGAACGTCGCGGTCAAACAGGCTCTTGGAGGGCGTGTCGTGCAGGTAGATGTTGTATTTGTTGGGGAAAATGAACTTCACCAACCCAAGCGCATTGGTCCGCCCCGGCTTTTGGCGCATGCCATAGGGGAAGGTGCGCGCTGTATAACGGCTAAAGTTCACAGACCCACGGCTGATGATCCGGCCACGATTATCGATCAGATCAATATGACCCGCGGCATTGGGGTTGCGCTGCATTGAGGGCAGATATTCCTTGGTCACGATCGACCGCGGCACCGTCCACGTCGGGTTGATGACGATATATTCCATCACATCCGAGAATTCAGGCGTCAGACGGTCCGATTGGTTCGCCCCCACGACCGAGCGTGTCTCGAAGGTGACCTGCCCGTTGTCGACAACGGACGTGGTGAAGGCGGGGATATTGACCAGCACGTGACGTGCGCCGCGTTCCTTGTTCAGCCAGCGTTCACGCTCCATCGCGACGATGACGGATTGCAGCCGCGTCTCGACGCTCTTGTTGATCTCGGCCATGGTGCCGGAGCCGGCAACGCCGTCCTCATTCAGACCGTGATCTTTTTGAAAGCTGCGCACCGCCTCTTGCAAAGTGGCGTCATAGGTCATCACGTTGGACCGTTTCAGATACCCCATCGACATCAACCGGTTGCGCAGCGCGACCACTTGCGTGCCTTGCGCCCCAGGCTTGAGCGAGGATGCAGGCACCGCGGGGCCCCAACCGCCTTGGGTCAGCAAATGCTCCATCCGCAGCTTTTCACGCATAAGGGCGTTATACTCCATCGTCCGCGGGCGCAGATTGCGCAGGAACGGTGTGGGATCGGAGGAGATGAAATCGGTGATATAGGTCTGACGGTCGCGGTATGGCACTTCGCGCACGATGGACGGATCAATGCGCGACGGCACCAGCACACCGGTTTGCAGATCACGGGCGTATTGCAGGAAAACGCGCGTCATCTCGACCTCGGCCAGCCCGCGATCCCGCGGGGTCTGCGCGTTTTTGAGCTTTTCCATCAGCCCTTGAGGGTCATAGCGTGCGACGGGCAGCCCGTGCAAATCAGCCGCGCGGATCGCTGACATAAGTGCGGCACGTCGGGCGCGCTGTGTCTCTGTCGCTTCGGTCCAGATCGGTGCATAGCCGTGGGTCCGGTAGTAGGCGGCGATATCCTCATCCCGCGCGGCGGCTTCGGCAACGGCCTGTTTGAACGCGGTCACCTGCGCAAAAGCGGGCTGCGGCGCGGTAAAGAGTGTCAGAGCGGTGGCAGCCGCCCCCAGAAAACCTGCCATGCGGCGAAATTTCCGCGATTGAATGCTTAAAATACGAGTCATTGATTCCCCCGAAATCGGTGAGCTTTGGATTTCCTAGATAGGCAGGGAACCCTATGCTCTTGTCCAATAACAATGCCCGTGAACTGAAAACTAAGGATAAATTGATGCTTATCGGCATCGCCCCTGTGGCAAATATGAACAACCAACTAAGGGTTGCGCAAAAATTCGCCTAAATTTGTTGATGGATGGAACCTTTTCGATTCAGCACTTGGTTCAAGAATCGCGCTATGCCATAAATTGTTGCATCTGGGGATCGATGGAAAACTCCGTGTAACATCATGGAACCAAAGGCAGAAGACGGGACATACAATCAATGACTGGTAAGAGCACTTCGGGCATGACCCGGCGCTCCGTATTGGGCGCATTCGCAGCGACAGCCGTAGCAGCGGCACCGACCTTCGCAAACGCAGCAGGATTTTTGCGTGGGGCCGGCGATATTCGTCGCATCAAGATGTATTCCGGCCGGACCGGCGAACGCATCGACATGATCTATTGGATCGAAGGCAACTACATCAAAGATGCCGTATCCGAGCTGAACTATTTCATGCGTGACTGGCGTACCGATGGCGTCAAATCGATGGACCTGCGCACCGTGGACATTATGGCCGCGTCGCATAACCTTCTGGATGTGTCCGAGCCCTATATGCTTCTATCCGGCTACCGCAGCCCGCAGACCAACGCGATGCTGCGTTCCAGATCGCGCGGTGTGGCCAAGAACTCCCTCCATATGCGTGGTCAGGCGGCTGACCTGCGTCTGGCATCGCGTTCGGTGAACCAGATGGCACGTGCGGCGATTGCCTGTAACGGTGGCGGTGTTGGTCGCTATTCCGGCTCTAACTTCGTGCATATGGATTGCGGTCAGGTGCGTAACTGGGGCGGCTAAGCGCCAGAGGACGACCACGGAAACAAAGCGCCCTCGGGCGCTTTTTTCGTTTCAAGACAACGCGCTATTCGGTCTCTTTCGCTCAGCCGATCCACACGAGCGTTACCCAGGCCAGCACCCCATAGCGCAATGCTTTGCCGATGCCGACGATTGCGACGAAGGACCAAAGCGGCTCTCTTAGCACCCCTGCGGTGACGGTCAGCGCATCGCCAACAACCGGAAACCAGCTGACCAGCAGCGACCAGCGGCCATAGCGCGCATACCACATCTCGGCCCGCGCCATTTGCGACGGGGATGCAGGAAACCAGCGCTTGTGCTGGAACCGCAGCACCGCGTGCCCCAGCCCCCAATTCACCACCGACCCCAAGACATTGCCCACCGTGGCAACCGCCAGCAACCCCAGAACCCCGTGCTGGCCATGGATCATCAGCCCGACCAGCACCGCTTCGGATTGCATCGGTAGAATCGTCGCTGCAAGAAAGGCGACCGCGAAAAGGCTCAGGTAACCGGTCATTGACGCGCCCGAACCAACGGGCATCTGACGACCCGTTCGGGGCATCGAAACCGATCACCGTAGAGGCGGAATATATCGTAAGGGGGGTATGGCGGACAGACAGGGATTCGAACCCTGGAGACGGTCTCCCGCCTACACACTTTCCAGGCGTGCGCCTTCGACCACTCGGCCACCTGTCCATTGAGGGGGTGTTTAACGTGACCTGCAGGCGGGGTGCAAGGGGTAAAACGCGCGAATTTCAACAAGATTTCAATGCGCCGTTCAGCTGTCGAGATGGACGTAGATCCGGCGGGTGCCGCGCCCCTTTTTCTCAATCTTGCCAAGGCGTACCGCGCCAATCTCTCCGGTGCGGGCAACGTGGGTACCGCCGCAGGGCTGCAGGTCGATCCATGCGTCACCCTCTCCGATTTGCACCAGACGTACGTTGGCCGCCGTGACCGGTGGTGCGACAGATAACGTCTTGACCAGTTCAGGCGCGGCTTGGAGTTCCTCTTGGGTGATCCAGTGATCCGTAATCGGCAAATCCTGCGCGATATAGGACGCCAACGCGTCCTCGATGCCGTCGCGATCCTCTGGCGCATCGGCAAGGTCAAAGTCGAGCCGCCCATGCGTGGCAGAGATTTGCCCTCCCACCACGGGGAACGGCACGACCACGGACAACAGATGCAGCAGGCTGTGCACCCGCATATGCCGGTGCCGGCGGTCCCAATCCAGCTTCTGCGTGACATGGGTGCCCGGCTGGGGGATTTCCTCGGGTTCGGCCGGAACCAGAATGATGGATCCGTCCAGCCCCTTGACCGTTGTCGCGATCGGCATGCGCTGCTTGTCCCAGTTCAGCCAACCGCTGTCCCCCGGTTGCCCGCCGCCCGTGGGATAGAACACCGTCTGGTCCAGCACGATCCCGCCCTCGTCGGTGATGGCGATGACTTTGGCGGCGCTGTCGCGGGCATAGGCGTTGGTGAGGTAGATCGGCTCGTTCAACTGTCCACTCCATCCTGCTTAGAGGGTTTTTCGCCCGCGCGGGTGCGCAGCCATACGTCCCGCTGGGGAAAGGGCACCTCGATGTTTTCGGCGGCAAAGCGTTCGACGATGGCGTGGTTGATATCGCTTTTGACCGACATCATCCAATTCACGTCCCGCAGGAAGGCCCGGATCTCGAACTCCAGCGCGTCGGCCCCGAAACGCACCAGCAGCACATTAGGCGCGGGGTTCGCAAGCACCAGCGGCTGGTCCTCCGCGATCTCGCGCAGGATCGCTTCGACACGGCGGGTATCGGTGCCATAGGCCACCCCGACCGAAATGATGACCCGCCCCACGGTATTGCCACGGGTAAAGTTGGTCACCGTACCGCTGACCAGATCGGCGTTCGGGACAATGACATCGGTGCGGTCAAAGGTTTCGATCCGCGTGGACCGTACCGAAATATCGCGTACATATCCGGACTTGCCACCGACCTCGATCCAGTCACCTTCGGAAATAGGGCGTTCGATCAGCAGGATGATCCCTGAGACGAAGTTGCTGACGATGTTCTGCAGACCGAAACCGATACCGACCGACAGCGCACCGGCAACGATGGCAAGAGAGCTAAGGTCAATGCCCGCCCCCGTAATCGCGGCCAGCGCGGCCAGAAAGATCCCGACATAGCCCAGCCCCGACAGCAGCGCGTTCTGCCCGCCGATGTCGATCTTGGTCTTGGGCAGGACATTGCTGCGCAGCGCCCCTTGCAGCAGCCGCGTGAGCAGATAGCCGATCGCAAAAATCACCGCGAAGGCCAGCAGGTTCGACGGCGAGATCTGGCTTTCCCCGATGGTGAACCCGCGCGAGAATGCGGCCCATAACTCGGTCAGGTCCGCGACCCGTGCGCCCCAGACCAGCGCAAGCACAGGCATCGCCAACAACAGCAAAATCAGACCGAAGAACAGCGGCATCAGCGCTTCGCGTGCGGCAATGCCCTGCCCCGTGATCGCGCCATAGACATCCGCAGAAAAGCGTTGCAGCGCCATGACCAGCCCCAGCACCGCCAGTGTCGTCACATAGGGACGCAGGATCGCATCCGACAGATCCTGATAGCCAAAGGCATACAGCAGCGGTGCCACCACAGAGACCGCAATAGCCCCCAGCCCGGCACTGCGTACAACCCGCGCATGGGACGACGCTTTGGTCATGCCATCGGCGTCTGGCGTATCCTCTTCGGGTTCACGGTAGCTGCGCAGGATACGACCGATCTGGAACAGCGCGAGGCTGGTCAGCACCGCCAGCGGGAATTGCACCACCGCGCGTGTTGCCAAGCTGGGGTCGCCGATTTCAAGCACCGTCAGCGCGACGATCGACAGGATCATCACGAAGGTGATCGCGTTCACGTAGAGCCGTGCGGATTTACGTTGCTGTGCAGACAGCGGCAAAAGCGCTTCGTCTTCTTCGCGGGCAAAGACCCGTTCGGACACCCAGCGGAACCCGAAGATAAGCAGGCCAATCAGCGGCAGCAATTCAACGACCTGTGTCGCGCGTGCGCCCAGAAAACCCGATTGCCGTGCCGCGATGGTCAGCAGGTAGAGCCCCACCAGCGGGAACAGGATGCGCAACAGGGAAACGACAAAGCGCCAGATCCCCATGCCGCGCGCCTGATGAACGCGCAGGGTATGCGCAATCTTCATCGCCCAGACACGGCCGCGGAACAGCAACAGCAAGCCTGCAATACCCGCGAAGAAAACGGTCGGCAGGTTGTTTTCCAACGTATTCAGCGCGCTGTCCGTATCCTGTTCAGCACTTTCCTGCCAGAAAGCGGCAAACGCATCCTGCATCTCGACCAGCGCGGGGCCCCAATAGGCGGGGTTCAGCGGCGACGGCGTGGTGCGTAACAGCCGTTCGGTCTGGCGTTCGCGAATGATCTTGTCGATCTCGCGCACCAGCCCGTCTGCGCGCAGAAACTCGCGCTCTGCGATCTGCACGGGGGCCAGCAGGGTGTTCAGCTGCTGGTTGATGTCGGCGCGGGTCTTGGCCACCTCTGGCGCTTCGGGTTCGGCATTTTCGCCCTCGGGCGCTGTGCCCAAGGCGGCAAGCTGGTCGCGCAGCGCGGCGATACGTTCAGCGTTCAGCGAGCGCGCGGCCTCGAACTCGGACCGGTAGTTGACGATACGCCCGCGCAAGCTGTCGAGTTCGGAAGTCGGTGTGTCGGCCTCTTCAACCGATTGTTCCGCCTTGACCGCAACACTATCCCATTGCTCCGCCGTTTCTTCGACGTCGGTCTGCGCGAAAGCCGCGGTCGTCAGGCAAAGCGCCAGAAGACCGCAGGCCAGAAGCCCCCTGAGCGTCGCGATCATTGGTCTTCGAAGACGCCAGGAATGGATTGTGGGGCGCGGTCCAGCCAAGCGGGCACGGGCAGATCTTTTTCGCGCAGGAAGTCGGGGTTGAACAGTTTCGACTGATAGCGCGTGCCAAAGTCGCACAGGATCGTCACGATGGTATGCCCCGGCCCCATATCCTTGGCCAGACGCACCGCACCGGCGACGTTCACACCCGACGACGCCCCAAGGCAAAGCCCTTCGTGTTGCAGCAGGTCAAAGACATAGGGCAGCGCCTCTGCGTCCGAGACGTTGTAGCTGAAATCGGGCGTGAACCCTTCGAGGTTCTTGGTGATGCGGACCTGACCGATACCTTCTGCGATTGATCCGCCTTCGGCGACCAGTTCGCCCTTGGTGTAATAGTTATGCAGCGCGGCCCCGTCCGGGTCGGCAATCGCGATTTTCACGCCTTTGGGCTGCAACGCCATGCCGATCCCGGCCAGCGTGCCGCCGGATCCTACCGCACAGCAGAACCCGTCAACCTTGCCGCCGGTCTGCTCCCAAATCTCGGGGCCGGTGGTTTCGATATGCGCCTGACGGTTGGCGACGTTGTCGAACTGGTTGGCCCAGATCACACCTTCATTCGTGGTGCGCGCCAGTTCATTCGCGAGCCGTTCCGAGTAGCGCACAAAGTTGTTGGGGTTGCGGTAGGGTGCCGCGGGCACCTGCACCAGCTCGGCCCCGGCAAGGCGCAGCATGTCTTTCTTTTCCTGACTTTGCGTTTCAGGAATGACGATCACGGTTTTGAACCCCATCGATGCGCCGACCAGTGCCAACCCGATACCGGTGTTGCCTGCCGTGCCTTCGACAATCGTGCCGCCGGGTTTCAGCGTGCCCTTCGCGATGGCATCCTGAATGATGAACAGCGCAGCACGGTCCTTGACCGACTGGCCGGGGTTCATGAATTCTGCCTTGCCGTATATCTCGCAGCCGGTTTCCTCGCTCGCCTTGCGCAGACGAATAAGAGGGGTGTTGCCAATGGCCTGCGCCAGATCAGATGCGACGTGCATGGGATGCTCCTAAATCAAGTTACATCCGGTGTAGCGGCGGGCGCTTCCAACCTCAAGCGTTCCCGATGCCGCGCAAGCCAGTAAGCGGCAATCACCAGCGGCGCATTGGCAGCTTCAAGCTGGTCTACCATCGTCATCAGCGCATCAAAGCCGATGAGATGGGACCGGATATCCTCGTTTTCGGCCTCAAGCCCGTTCACGCCGGTGCTATCATCGGGCAAATCGGCAAGGCCCAGATAGATATAGAAAAATTCCGTAGAATCCCCCGGAGAGGCATAGACTTCCGCGATTTTTTCAAGCTTGCGCAGGGTCAGACCCGCTTCTTCCTGCGCTTCGCGGTGCGCGGCGTCTTCGGGGCTTTCGCCCGGATCAACACGGCCCGCGATGGGTTCAAGCTGCCACTGCGCGCGATCCCCCCGCGCCACCGGCCCCATGCGCAGCTGCTCTACCAGCATCACCCGATCCCGCACCGGATCATAGGGCAGCACCAAGGCGGCATCGGTCGCGACGAAGACCGCACGCTCCAGCACATCGGTCATCGTGCCGTCGAAACGCTCGTGCGCGAGGTGATATTCGTTCAGCGCGAAATAATTGGTATAGGCGCGGTCAATCCGGTCGATCCGGACCTTGCCGTCCAGCGTCCCTGCCCCGTGTTTCGACCGAAGCGCATTCACCTGCGCCGCTGCCCGCGACCGGATCATCGGGAACATCTGCGCCACGCGGTCGGCGGTGTAGACGCCGAAATAATCCATCACCTCGCGCGCGGCAAAGCAGCTAAGCGCACCCCAATCTGCCTGCCACTGCGTCAGCGACCACGGGTCACGTGTTGTCCATTGATCGGGCCGCGCGAAATAGCCCAAAGCCTTTGCGCCGCTTTCCAACGTGATTTCTTGCAGGTCGTAGGCAAAGCTGCCCTCGTAGAAATTCAACCGGTCCAGATCGTTCTGCCCCAGCCCGCGCAGCAACACCCCTTCGGTGGATTGGCCCGGCGCTGGCACGATGCAGGGGAACGGCCCCTCGACCACGGACAAGGCGATGTGATCCGGCAAACGGTCCGGCGAGATGTCAAGCCGGTCCGCCGCGCGCCCCATCACGATTTCAAGAAGCGGCACATGGCGCAACGACCCATAGAGGAAAAGATCTGTCATCGGCTCAAGGGAACTTGCTGTCGATAAGGTTTGTGATCACGCCACTGACGGCACCGCCAATCAACACGACCGCGATGATCGGCACCGTCGCCATGATCAGGAAGTATTCGGCACCGATACCGATCATGCCCACCAGCGCCTCTCCGACACCGCCATAGCGGTGCATCATCGCATTCTCGATCATCTCGCGGCCTGCCTGGATGAACAGCCCCCAGAACACCAGAACCACGGCACCGGTCAGCCCGATGGTGATCCCTTCGGAAACGCCACCGCCCGCACGGGCCCCCATGACTCGCCACCCGACCGCGAGCCCGAGGGCAATATTGGTGGGAATGAAATACCCGAACTGGGTGGATTCAGGCATCAGGGGCATGATCATGCGCGAAAGGGCAAAGCCCATCAGCGCCAGGCAGAAAGCGGCTGTCAGGCGGGCAGCGGTCGGCATCGGGATTTCCTTAGACTACAAGCAATGCGCCCTCAGGCCGGACGCTTCACGGTAATCTGTGTCACATCGCAATTGCCGCTGTCAAAGGTAGACGCGCAAGAGGTGAGGTAGAAATCCCACATCCGCTTGAAGCGTTCGTCAAAGCCCATGCGCGCGATCTCTTCCCACTTCTCATTGAAGGTCGTATGCCAGCGGCGCAGCGTGACGTCGTAACTTTTCCCGAATTCGATAGACTTTTCAACGGCTAGTCCGGCATTCTCAACCTGTTGCTTCAACACCGTGGGGCTTGGCAGCATCCCCCCTGGGAAGATATATTTCTGAATGAAATCAACGCCTCGCTTGTAAACCTTCCAGCGACGATCCGGCACGGTGATGATCTGCAAGGTTGCTTGACATCCAGGTTTAAGACAGGCGTGCAACGTATTGAAATAAGACGGCCAGTACTGCTCCCCAACGGCTTCGAACATCTCGATGCTGGCAATACCATCGTAGGTGCCACGCTCGTCACGGTAATCTTGAAGCTTGAACTGAACAACATCGGCCAAGCCCGCGTTTTCAATACGTTCTTTGGCGTAGTTAAACTGCTCTTTGCTGATCGTGAGGCAGGTGACCTTGAGCCCGCGTTCCTTCGCTGCATATTCAGCGAAACCGCCCCAGCCGCAGCCGATTTCCAGCACATGGTCCCCAGCCGAGACCCCCATTTGATCCACCATAGAGGCATATTTCGCAGTCTGCGCCGCCTCTAGCGATTGTTGAAAGCCGTCCTCGAAAAGCGCGCTTGAATAGGTCATCGTGTCATCAAGCCACAATTTGTAGAAATCATTCCCCAAATCATAGTGATAGCTGATGTTCTTACGCGCTTGCTTCTTGCTGTTGCGCTGCAACCAGAAGCGCAGGGATTCAAATTTGCGGATCAACCCCATGCCGGGGAATGAATCGTAGATATCCTCATTCGCATGGGCCACGTCCATAAAGGCCTGCAGGTCCGGTGTGCTCCACCATTCGTCAAGGTAGGCATCGCTGAAACCAAGATCACCCTCCCTGATAAGACGCGCAAACAAGTCATTGTTATGGATACGAATTTCCGCAATGGGCAACGGGTTCTTTCCGGTTGCGCGAAAGCACCGCCCGTCGGGCAAAACAAAGTCGACCTGCCCGTTTTGCATTTCCTGCGCCATCGCAAAAACACGCGAGAAATATCGTGGAAGGGCAGTCTGCCCCTCGGTGCTGGTCAAAATCATTCGCTCTCCTGTATGCGCTCGGACGCGTATCTTATTGGTTTATGGGTGTTACGTGGGAGATCCACGTTTCATAAAGGTTAAAAGTTTCGCCCCTTATAGGCTTCAAGGGCTCGTTCGCGCCCTTCGTCCAGCGCGATGATCTTTTCGGGATAGTCATCATCCGCCGACAGGGGCCAACTGCGCGGGATCGCATCAAAGAATGCAAGCGCGTCCTTATGCGGATTGGCACGCCCTTCGGCGATCCAGCGACTGGCGTAGTCTCTATTCTTATCAAATTTATCCAGCTGTGTCTCGGGGTTGAACACGCGGAAATACGGGGACGCGTCCGGCCCCGACCCCGCCGCCCATTGCCACCCCATCGCATTGCTCGCGGGGTCCCAGTCGATTAGGCAATGTTCAAACCACTTTTGCCCGATGCGCCAGTGACACATCAAATGTTTCGTCAGATAGCTCGCGACGATCATGCGGCCCCGGTTATGCATGCGGCCGGTGACATAGAGCTCGCGCATGGCGGCATCGACAAAGGGTTCGCCCGTGCGCCCCTGTTTCCAGGCTTTCACCTCGGCACGGCGTTCATCCTCGTTCCAGGGGAAGGCATCCCATTCCTCGCGCCAGTTATCGGTCAGCATCCGTGGCGTGTGATGCATCAGGTGATAGGCAAACTCGCGCCACACCAGCTCTTTCAGAAAGGTCTCCGCCCCCTGTTTGCCGTCGTGCAGCGCGCGCTGTGCAGCGTGCCAGCATTGATGCGGACTAATCTCACCCAGCGACAGGTTCTCGGAAAGGTTCGACGTGCCATCGGTGCCGGGAATGTCACGGGTCTGCTTATAGTCGGCCACCCCATGCGCCATGAAGGCCCCCAGCCGCGACTGCGCGGCTTTTTCACCCAGACAGACAAACCGGCGTACCACATCGGCACCACGGTCCATCGCAGCCCCCAAGCCCCACCCGTCCAGCGCATCACTGTCGGGCCAGCTTTCCGGCGCGGGCAGGTCTGAAGGCGCGGACAGCGGCGGTTCAACATCGCGGGTTTTGACGTTGTTCCAGAACGGCGTATAGACCTTATAGCAGTCGCCCGCCTTGGTCTCGACCGTCCAGGGTTCGAACATAACGTGCCCCCCAAAGGATTTCGCCTCTATCCCGTCGTTGCACAGGGTCTCTTTGATCTTGCTGTCGCGCTGCACGCTGTCCGGATCATAAAGCCGCGACCAATAGACGGCACCCGCGCCCGTCTCCTTGATCAGAGCCTGTAATACCTCAAGCGCATCGCCTTCACGCAAGATCAGCCTGCTCGACACCCCCTCAAGACTGTCCGCCAGCGCCCCGATCCCCAAACCCAGACGCCATTTCGGTGCCGCGCCAAGGGCGTCGACACTCTTGTCCTTGATAAAGACGGGTATCACGGGCCGCCCCGCGTTTGCAGCGGCAGATAGGGCCGGATGATCGCTAAGCCGCAGATCGCGGCGATACCAAAGAAGGATGGGACTTTTATCGGACATGTCACACTTTGCGTTAAGGTGATGCAAAGCTAGTGCTGCCCCCGCAAGGTCAAGGCCGTACCTGTCCCTAAATACGCCAAACGGCGACCCCAAGGGGCCGCCGCCAGACAAATCGTAGCCGTCGTGCCGGTGGTTTAGCCGTTCACATCAACCACAACACGGCCCCGCACCTGACCGTTCAGGATGTCTGCCCCCAGCTTGGGCAGATCGCTCAGCGTTGCAGGCACGACCATATCCTCAAGCTTGGACAGTGGCAGGTCTTTCCCGATCCGTTGCCATGCGCGCAGACGGTTGTCATAGGGTTGCATGACGGAATCGATCCCCAGCAGGTTCACACCGCGCAGCAGGAAGGGGATCACCGTGGCCGGCAACCCTGCCCCACCCGCGAGCCCGACAGCTGCGACCGAACCGCCGTATTTCATCTGCCCCAAGACCCGCGCCAGCATCTCGCCGCCCACGGCATCAATGCAACCGGCCCAGGTTTCGGATTCCAGCGGACGTTTAACGGTTTCATTCAACTCTTCCCGTGCGACGATCTGCGTGGCACCGAGCGATTTTAGATAATCCGCCGTATCCGGGCGGCCCGTCACACCGGCGACCTCGTGACCCAATGCAGCAAGGATGGCGACCGCGACCGACCCCACGCCACCGGCGGCACCCGTCACCAGTACAGGCCCGTTGCCTGGCACCAGCCCGTGATCCTCCAGCGCCATGACAGACAGCATCGCGGTAAAGCCCGCCGTGCCCACGGCCATGGCTTGGCGGGTATCCAGCCCCTCGGGCAGCGGCACCAGCCAGTCTGCCTTCACACGCGCCTTTTGCGCATAACCGCCCCAATGGGCCTCGCCCACACGCCAGCCGGTCAGCACGACCTTGTCACCGGGTTTGTAGCGATCATCGTCCGATGCCTCCACGGTGCCTGCGAAATCGATACCGGGAATATGGGGATACTTGCGCACCAAGCCGCCGCCCGGCCCGATGCACAGCCCGTCCTTGTAGTTCACGGTCGAATATTCGACAGCAACGGTCACATCCCCCTCGGGCAAACGGTCAAGGTCGATCTGGGTGACCTCGGCATGGGTCTTGCCGGTGTCCTCATCCTTATTCACCATCAACGCATCAAACATCATTCCTCCTGTCTCGGACCGCTATTCAGGGCCCGCTTCATTTTGCCAGTAAACTCCGGGGAGCCCGAGGGGCTGGCCCCTCGGTTCCATGGGTTCAAGCTGCGCGCCAGTGGGGGTGCCCGCCGACTCACATCTTGCAAAATTAATGTCAGACAATTAAAGTTTTTCCAAACCATAAATGTAAGACATATGAATTCCACGCCAGAAACCGCCTCTGATCTGTCCAGCCATATTGCCGCGAACATCCGTGATGCCATCATCAAGGGCGTGCTGATCGTGGACGAACGCCTCCCCTCCGAGGCGGAGCTGTCGGCGCAGTTCAACGTCTCGCGCGCGACGGTGCGCGAGGCACTCAAGCGGTTGGCGGCACAATCTTTGATCCGCACGCAACGGGGGGCAACGGGCGGCGCTTTCGTCAATCGCATCAGCTTTGAAGCCGCCCAAGCGCAGCAGATCACCACCTCTACCCTGCTTTTGTCGATGAACGACGTAAGCTTCGAGACCGCCTGCGAGGCCCGCTTCGCGCTAGAGCGCGCCTGCGCGCCCCTGTCGGCGGCACGCAGGCAGGATCATCATTTGGACGCGATGCAAAACGCGCTTGCCGCGCAATCCGCCCCCGATCTGTCGGACGCGGGCTTTTGCGCGGCGGATGTCGCGTTTCACCGCGCGCTGGTCGATGGCGCGTGCAATCCGGTGCTGTCCTATCAACTCGCCGGTGCGGTCGAAGCGATGCAACCGCTGATGAACATGATCACCTTCACCGCATGGTCCCGCGACGCCATCGTCGCGCGCCATCGTGACATCGCCACCGCCATCGCCGCCCGCGACGCCGGTGCCGCCGCCCAAGGGCTGACCCTGCTTGAGGAAGAGACCCAGGCCCTCGCCCGCACCGTCTTTGCCCGCCGCAGCAAACAGATTGACGCGGCCCGATAGCCGCGGGTCACCTTTCGTTTTCAAAGCTTTCCCCTTGCAAAGCAAATCATGCCCCTTATATCTGGGGTGTCCTTCGGGACTATGGGTATAAACGCGCATGTAATAAGCGGTTCGGACCCGGGGGCGGTACCCGGCGACTCCACCAAACATCCGTCATTTGCGGATCATGGGGTCGAAATAGGATCGACGAACGTCTAAAGATGTTGCTTTATCTCGGCTGACTGCCACCGTTATCGGCGTAAAATGTACAATTGCAAATGACAATCGTGCTCCAATGGCGATGGCCGCGTAAGCGACCGGAACTATTGAAACTTAAGTCCTTACGTTTAGCGACCTAAGGCGGGGTTCGCAGGTACCTGGCAACAGAAACCTGCACTTAGCTCTCCCCCCGTAATTCCCCACCTTCAAGCGCATGATATGCAGTTTTCGCCTGCTTATGATCAGGCGGGTCATCGCCTGTGCTGCAATCAATCGGCAGCTTGCATAAGCACTTCGTCCGCTTCAGAATGAAGGGCAGAACACCCAAGCCCCTTGCCCCTGACTTTCAACGCGCACTTCGGGTTTGTTTGACTTGCAGTCAAAAAGTCCATAATTTTTAATAAGATACATTAACCGCCCACAACGCAGAGAAGCCGCTCAATGTCCCAATCGACTGAAATCCTTGTCTCAACTCGGTTCTCGTTTCTAGGGGCGTCAGGATGGCAAAGCGACTTCTCCAAAGATGCGGCGATGCTGTTCGATAAAAACAGGCTGTTGCGGCGGCTATGGCTGTTCAACAATATCGCATTGGCGAGCCTAGCGTCGCAAACGGACGATAACTTTCACCATTTCATCCTTTCCAGCGATCAGATGCCCGATTGGGCAAAATCAGAGCTGACCGATATGTGTGAAGACCGTTTAGGGGCTGGCAAGTTCACGATACAATTCGCGCCGCAGGGCCCGGCGAGGAAGTTTCAGCGCCACGCAATCGCAAAATTTGCAGGGAGCGATCCCGTGGCTCAGGTTGTCCTTGATGATGATGACGGGCTGTCTTCGGATTTCATCGCAACGCTCAGAGCGCATCTAGCGCAAGCCGAGCCGCTCGAAGCAGAGGGCACGCCCCATTTTTACACATTCCCAAAGGGGTACGCATTGGGCCTGCGTGACGACGAGGTTCAGTTATGGGCACATCGCTTTAAATTCATCAACTTGGGTCTGACGATGGTTGGCAGGAAAGACCATAAAAACATATTCGGCATCGGCCATATGGATGCACCGAAACGGTTCGGCTACACCAGCGACACTCGGAAACTCATGTATATCCGGACGTTGAGCGACGTGAACGACTCGCGTGTCAGCGTCGGTGAAAGATGGACAGAGGTCGAGAATTGGCGCGACGACGAGGACTTTAAATCAAGGTTCCCTTGGATGCTGGACGTGCCGTTCAAAGAGTTCAACGATTTCGATAGTTTGGCGCAATAGCAACCCGCGCCCCCTAACCTGACAATCTGCATCCTTTGAATGCCACCGCGCGTATATGCGGGCCGGGCCATGATCGCTGCCCCACCGGCGCTTGACCTCGGGGGCCGGTACTGCGACCTCTGGCGCGGGGCATCGTGAGAGGCATATGCGAGATATGAGTGTACCGGAATGGGGCCTGCTGGCGCACGTGTTCGGGCGGATCGGGGTGCTGTCCTTTGGGGGGCCAGCGGCCCAGATCGCCCTGATGCACAAAGAGTTGGTCGAGCGTCATCGCTGGCTTTCGGAAGACGGGTTTTTGCGCGCGCTGTCCTTGTGCATGTTGTTGCCCGGGCCAGAGGCGATGCAGCTGGCGACCTATGCCGGATGGCGGCTGCGCGGCACCCTTGGCGGGCTGTTGGCGGGGCTTTTGTTTGTACTCCCAGGGGCTGCGGTCATTCTGGTGCTGGCCTTTGGCTATGCCTATTTCGGCCAGCTTCCCTTGGTTCAAGCCGCGTTTATGGGGATCAAGGCGGCGGTCATTGTCGTGGTCTTTCAAGCCTTGCGCAATCTGGGACGGAAGGCGTTGCACGGGCGCGCGGGATGGGTGCTGGCCGCGCTGGCTTTTGTGGCTTTGTTCGTCTTTGGCCTGCCCTTCCCGCTGATCATTCTGGGTGCGGGCCTTTGGGGCGCTTTCGGTGCCACCGGGCACGGCAGCATGGCCGAGATTGAGGGGCTACATCACCGCCCTGCCCGCCCCTTCGGCGTCATCGGACTTTGGGTCGCGCTATGGGCGTCTCCGCTGCTGTTTGTCTGGGGTATGGGGAATGAATTCCTGCTCAAGATCGGGCTCTTCTTCTCGAAGCTCGCGGTGGTGACCTTTGGCGGCGCCTATGCGGTGCTGGCCTATATGGCGCAGACCGTGGTGCAGGATCACGGGTGGATCACCACCGAACAGATGATCGACGCCCTGGGGCTGGCCGAGACGACGCCGGGCCCTCTTATTCTGGTGACGGAGTTTGTCGCCCTGCTGGCGGGTTTTGCCCAATCGGGGCCATGGGGCGCGGTCTCGGCCGGGGCTCTGGCGCTCTGGGTGACGTTTACGCCCTGTTTTCTATGGATTTTCCTTGCCGGCCCGTATCTGGAGGCGATCTCGGCGCAGCCGCGGCTGGCGGGGGCCTTGCGCGCGATTACCGCCGCCGTCGTCGGCGTGATTGCCAATCTATCGGTCTGGTTCGCGCTGCATGTGATGTTTGAACGCGTGCTGCCTATGGCGCATCTGGCCGTGCCTCTTCCTGATTGGAGCAGCTTTGATCCCCTGGCCGCTGTGCTGACCGGTGTGGCGGGAGTGTTGATGCTGGGGCTGCGGTTCGGCTTTGTCCTGACGATGACGATAAGCGCTGCATTGGCCCTTTGCTGGCGCCTGTTGCTATAAATTTTTGCGCCCCCTTTTCACTGGTGCGAAATGCCGTATGCTATCGCCATCAACCAAGGCCGGAGAGAAGTAATGAGCCGAAGCATTGAGTATGGCAATCTGATGCACGATGCCATGCGCGGGTTAATTCGTCAGGTATTACTTGACGTTGCAGCCAATGGACTGCCCGGCAACCATCACTTCTTTATCACGTTCGACACCTCTCATCCGGATGCGGAACTGGCCGATTGGCTGTCCGACCGCTACCCCGGCGAGATGACCGTTGTCATGCAGCATTGGTACGACAAGCTTGAGGTCACCGAGGAAGGATTCTCGGTCACGTTGAACTTTGGCGATGCGCCCGAACCCATGTATATCCCATATGACGCGATCCGCACCTTTGTGGATCCGTCGGTGGAATTCGGCCTGAAGTTCGAACAGCAAGAACCCGGCCAGCAGGACGAGGACGAAGACCTGCCCCAGCAGGACGAAAGCGAGCTTGAGGTAGAGGAAGAAGCCCCCAAAGCCGCCGAAATCGTATCGCTGGACAGCTTCCGCAAGTAATCGACCGGTCAGCGCTGCCTTGTCGCCAAGGTTAGCGCCATCGGCTCATTGCACCGCTGCGGCCAGCGAGGTAAACCCTGATCAGACATAAGCCCAAGATCAGGAGCCTTTTCATGGCCGATACCCGTACAGAAACCGACAGCTTTGGCCCATTGGAAGTGCCGTCCGATAAATACTGGGGCGCGCAGACCCAGCGGTCGATCATCAACTTCCCCATCGGGTGGGAAAAACAGCCCGTGCCGATCATCCGCGCCCTTGGCGTCGTGAAAAAAGCCTGTGCGATGGAAAACCTGAACCAGGGCAATCTGGACCAGAAGCTGGCTGATGCAATCACCGCCGCCGCGACCGAGGTGATCGAGGGTAAGTTCGACGACAACTTCCCGCTGGTCGTCTGGCAGACCGGCTCCGGCACCCAGTCGAATATGAACGCGAACGAGGTGATCTCGAACCGCGCGATCGAGATGCTGGGCGGCGAGATGGGGTCGAAAGATCCGGTCCACCCCAATGACCACTGCAACATGGGACAGTCGTCCAACGATACCTTCCCGACCGCGATGCATGTGGCCATCGGCATGCAGGCCCGCGATGTACTGCTGCCCGGTCTGCAAAAACTGCACGACGCCCTGGTCGCGAAGTCCGAAGAGTTCAAGGACATCATCAAGATCGGCCGGACCCATACCCAGGATGCGACACCGCTGACCTTGGGTCAGGAATTCTCGGGCTATGCGCATCAGGTGAAAAAGGGGATCGAACGGGTCAACGCCTGCCTGCCTGACATCTATGAACTGGCCCAAGGCGGTACTGCCGTTGGCACCGGTCTGAACACCAAAAAAGGCTGGGCCGAAGCCGTGGCCGCGCATATGGCCGAGATCACCGGCCTGCCCTTTGTCACCGCGCCCAACAAGTTTGAATCGCTGGCCGCCCATGACGCGATGGTCATGTTCTCGGGTGCGCTGAAAACCGTGGCGGGATCGCTGTTCAAGATCGCCAATGACATGCGCTTACTGGGGTCCGGCCCGCGTTCGGGTCTGGGCGAGTTGATCCTGCCCGAGAACGAGCCCGGGTCGTCGATCATGCCGGGCAAGGTGAACCCGACGCAGGCCGAAGCGCTGACCATGGTCTGTGCCCATGTCATGGGTAATGACGCCGCCGTCGGCTTTGCCGGCTCGCAAGGGCATTTCGAGCTGAACGTCTACAACCCGATGATGAGCTATAACGTCCTGCAATCCATGCAGCTTTTGGGCGACAGCGCCTCGGCCTTCACGGACAATATGGTTGTCGGCACACAGGCCAATGTCGAACGTATCGACAAGCTGATGAAAGAAAGCCTGATGCTGGTCACAGCGTTGGCCCCCACGATTGGCTATGACAACGCGACCAAAGTCGCGAAGACGGCGCACAAGAACGGCACGACGCTCAAGGAAGAAGCAATCGCCTTGGGCTTTGTCGATGCCGAAACATTCGACCGCGTGGTGCGGCCGGAGCAAATGATCGGACCCAAAGAATGAGCGCCCCCATCAACCTCAACAAGGTCAAGAAAGAGCGCAACCGCGCCTCGCGCAAGGCCCGTGCCGATGAAAACGCGGTACAGTTCGGCCAGAGCAAGGACCAGAAAGAGGTTTTGAAAGCCCGTCTGGCGCAAATCTCGCGCAATCTGGAAGCCCATAAGCGCGACACATGAGCGCCCGACCGGTGAAACATTCGGTGACCCTTCGGGGTCACCGTACGTCGATCTCGCTGGAGGATGAATTCTGGCAGGAATTGCGCGACCTTGCGCAAGAGATGGACATGCCGATCAATGCGCTGGTGGCGCAGATCGATGCAGAGCGCGGCGTTGAAGCGGGGCTGGCCTCTGCGATCCGCGTCTATGTCCTGCGTGCATTAAAGGAACGTTTACCTTCGCGGGGGTAAGTTTCCCCCATGGTCAAACAACAGTATTCTCCATTGTCGCCCGAGGGCTGGATGCTCGCCCTATTCAGTTCGAAGGCCGCCCGCAGCGGGTGTGTCGTGCGGCGGAATGTCAGGGATGTCGAAAGATATGTAGGCCGCTACGCATTCGAGCAAGAACTGCTACGCCGCGGTTATCACGCTGTGGAAAATGCGGGCCAGCTCGTAATCTTTTGCAATCAGGAACCGATCCGCATTATTGTTTAGGGGTTTTCTTCCCAAGAAAACCCCCGCGGAATTTAGGAAAATTCCAATTTAGGCGACAGAGGCGTCGTAGATCTTGCTGATGTTCTGCCCCAGTGCCGTGTTGAACTCGGCATCCGACATCTTGACGTTCAGCCCTTCGGTCAGCGCACGCGAGAAGCTGGCGATCATCTTGGGGTTTTGCGTCAAACGCGCGCAGGCGTCTTCGGTGGAATACCCACCCGATAGCGCCACGACCCGCAGCACATTGGGGTGATCCGCAAGGCTGTCATAAAGCCCCGCAACTTCTGGCAGGGTCACCTTGAGCATCACCAGTTCCTCCGCCGACAGCGTGGCCAAGTGCTTCTCGA
Organism: Sulfitobacter pontiacus; assembly: GCF_040790665.1. Lineage (NCBI taxonomy): Bacteria > Pseudomonadati > Pseudomonadota > Alphaproteobacteria > Rhodobacterales > Roseobacteraceae > Sulfitobacter > Sulfitobacter pontiacus. Next base: position 2,884,700 of record NZ_CP160849.1, read on the forward strand.
GCTCGGATTTCAGGATGTCTTCGGCTTCCGCCTTGCTCTCGGAATGGATGTTCACCTCTGGCTCGATGATCGGGACCAGACCGGCGGCGCAGACGGTTTTGGCGACGGCGAATTGCTGCGCCACAACCGACGCGATCCCTTCGGCGTTGGCGGATTGGATGACCGACCGTTCCTTGGTGCCAAAGATACCGGCGGCTTTCGCGCGCTTCAGCAGATCGTCCAGCTCGGGCATGGGTTTGAGCAACTGCACGCCGTTTGCTTCGTCTTCCAGACCTTTGTCGATCTTCAGGAAAGGCACGACGCCGCGGTCTTCCCATAGCAGTTGGGCCACAGGTTTGCCGTTAATCGTGTTGTCCATCGTGCGTTCAAACAGGATCGCGCCCAGAACTTTGTCAGAGGTGAAATCATCGGCCAGAATGATCCGCGCGCGCATGTCGTGCATGGCTTGAAACATCTCGGCATCGCCCGAGTAATCGGAAGGTTCAACGCCATAAAGGCTCAGCGCCTTGGGGGTCGATCCGCCCGACTGGTCCAATGCGGCCACAAACCCCTGCCCTGTTTCCATTTGTGTGCGCTGTGCGTCTGTCGTGGTCATGATGATCCTGGCCCTTATTGATTCCGTCGAATGTTCGTTTAACGCATCTATTCCCGCGATGATATATCGTTAGCGCCGGACAAAGCGCAGCAAAATGCCGTCTTTTGAACGAACTGTCAGATGTGCCACGGGAACAGGTGGCTTTTCGCCGACAACCTCTATGCGGTAATCGCGCAGGATACGCGACAGGATCAACGGGCCTTCGACCATGGCAAAGCCCGCCCCCGGGCAGACCCGCGCACCGGCGCTGAACGGCAGATATGCCTCGCGCTGGCATTTCTTGCCGTTCTCGCTGTGCCATCGCGCCGGATCAAACCCGTCGGGGTTGTCCCACAGGCGTTCGTGACGATGCAGATGCCACGGGCTGATCACCACCTGTGCCCCACGCGCCACGGTTCGGTCGCGGAACGTCGCGGGGCAGCTCGCTTCGCGCACCATCATCGGCACGGGGGGATAAAGGCGCAGTGCCTCGCGGAAGACATCGCGGCTTTGTTTGAGCTTGCCCATAACCGCAAAATCGCACTGATCGATTGACTGCGCCTCTTCGGCCAGACGGTCCTGCCAGTCGGGATGGGTCGCCACCAGATACATCGCCCATGCCAGCGCCGAGGCGCTCGTTTCATGCCCTGCAAGAAAGAAGATCGCGACCTGATCGACCATTTCATCGGTGGTAAAAGTAGAGCCGTCTTCGGGGTCGGGCGTGGTCATGATCTTGGTCGCCAGATCGTCGGGGGCGGTGCCCGCCTTGATCGCCTCCATCCGGTCGGCCGTCAGTGCGGTGATCAGTCGCCGGATCTTGGCGGCGCTGCGTTTAGTGTCGCGGCGGAACAACCGTGGCAGCCAGCGGGGCAACGGCACAAAGGCCGCGATGTTCAGGATCGGCTGGCTGCGTTGATAGGTTTTGAATTCGTCAAAGACCTCGCGCGCCATGTGGTGTTCGATGGGTAGAGAAAACAACGTGCGAAAGATCACATCCGCCGCCGCGTGGCTGGTCTGCGCCTCCACCTCTAGCGGCGCGCCATCATGAGGCGCAAGCCGTGCCGCCGCTGCCTCTGCCGCGTCCCAGATGGCGGGGAAGGTTTCGCGCAAGCGGCCCCCTTCAAACGCGGGGTCAATGATGCGCCGCTGCCGTTTCCATATCGCCCCGTTGGTCAGGAACACCGAATTGCCAAGCAGCGGGCGCAATCCTTCGCCGATCCGGTCTGACTTGGGATAATCGTCCGGGCGCGTCTTGAGCACGGTCTGGATCAGATCGGGCTGATTGATCAGATAACTGCGGAAGAACGGCGTCTTGAACTCTGCCATCCAGGCCCGATACAGCCGTGCGGGCTGCGCCGACAGGATGTCTTGGCGAAAGAGCCGCGCATAGCGCCAAAGCGACACTTTCGCGGGGCGGCTCTCGGGTTTGGGGGGCAGCATCATGGCGCGGTAGAGGTGAATTTATTCACCGGTTTGACAATGCGCGACCGGGATGCAGGCCGTCCGGCATAGCGTTCGGCCAGACTATGCGGGCCGGCGGTGATCTGGAAATAATCATAGTCCTTGGGCGCATCAAAGGCGCAGAGGTATTGGAAATGCAGCCGGAAAAACCGCCAGCGCAGCTCTTTCCAGCGGGCTGGGGTCAGCGATTGAGTGAAGGCCGCGGAAAACACCAGCGGCCAGCGTTTATCCTCGGGGGCAACGCCCGACACCGCTACCGGATCGCAAAGCGCAAAGGCACAGCCGTCGCCGGGGGCCGTGACATCGACCCATGTCAGACCCTCGCATTGGGACAGAAAGCGCAAATCGGCGCGCAGACGGTGGGCATCGCGCAGGAAGGACACCATCGGCACCACCTGCCCCAAGGTCATAAAGGCCAGCGCAGGCCCGTCAGCAGGGACACGGCCCGCCCGGATCAGATCGGCAAGGATCGACACCCCCAGATGCGCGCCGGAGGAATGGCCCACGACCAGCACCTCGTCCACATCAGACTTCAGCGCCTGTGCGATGGCATCCCCGAATTCGGTCATGCGCGTTTCAAGCGCGGGCGGGTTCGCCCCTCGCGTCGCGGCCCCGAAAGCGTAATCATGCATCAGGTAATAGGCGAAAAGCTTGCCATCGTGTTTCTTGAACCAGCGCAGCACCTGCCAGCCCAGCCCCACGCCAGCGGCGGCGACGATCCCCTTGAACCACGCAGGCCCGCCAAAGAAGGTCAGCCCCGCGTAGAGCAGCTTGCCCGCGAGGGCCGCGATCAACAATTGCAGCAGCAACATCCCCACCGGATAAAGCGCCGCAATCACTGGCCCCTTGCGCAGCTTCATCAACCGCCAAAGCGCACCCGACGCGATATAGACCCAAGCCGTCTGCACCAACTGCCCATAGGTCGCGAGGATCGAATTGCTCATGGAGATGCGCACGATGTCGGACCAGACGAGCACGTCGACCTGAGCCTCAACATCAACGCCATCGATATGCGCGGCGACGTTCCAGCCGTAGTTCCCGCCGCCCTTCTTGGGCGACAACGCGATCTGATAGTCCGAGATCTGCGCCTGTGCGCTGCCTTCCTTGCGGTAAAGCTCGCGGTAGCGGCGCGGATGAATGGGGTCATAGCCCGGGATATAGAAAACCCGTCGCGTCCTGACTGTCTGCTCTATGTTCTCGGCCATCGTTCACCCTGTATTTCGCCGCAGCTTAAACAGGTTTTCCGGCAAGAGTAAGGCGCCTAACCCAAGGATCCCAATGCAGGAAATGTTTCCAGCAACCAGAAAGAGAAGGTTGTAAACGCCCCCGTCAGCAGCGCCAGACCGACCACCACCAGCAAGATCCCCATGCCGCGTTCGATCAGCTTCATATAGGGCTTGATCCGGTTCATGACGTGGGTGGCGCGGGTAATGAACATCGCCGCCAGCAAAAAGGGAATACCCAAGCCCGCCGCATAGACCCCCAGCAAAAGCGTGCCGCGCGTGACCGAGGCTTCGGACGCCGCGAGCGACAGGATCGCGCCAAGCTGCGGCCCGATGCAGGGTGTCCAGCCGAAGGCGAAGGCCAGCCCAAGGATATAGGCCCCAAAGGACGTGCCGCCCTTGTCGCCCGCATCCAGACGCGCCTCTTGATCCAGAAAGGGAATGCGGAAGACGCCCAGGAAATGCAGACCAAAGATGATCACCACGATGCCCGACAGCCGCGCGAAGAGAACCTGATTTTGCAGGAAGAACGCCCCGAAGACCGAGGCCGTGAACCCCAGAATCAGGAACACCGTACTAAGCCCCATAACAAAGAACAGGGCCGCGATGACAGCCTTGCGGCGCGCGGCGGCGACCGATGACATATCGTTCAGGGTCACCCCGCTCATATAGGCGAGGTACGGGGGGACGATGGGCAGGACGCAGGGGCTCAGGAAGCTGATGATCCCGGCGGTCAGCGCGATGAGTATGGCGGGCAGTAGTCCCGCGTCGATCAGGTCAAATCCAAACATGACATCAGCCATAATCTGCTTTGTCCGGCGCGTCACCTGCTGTTGCGCGTGATCTCCGTCACAAGGTTGTGGACGCGTTGAAACATGTGGCTTATCTGAGGATCATGACAGATAAAAACTTTCTCGACGCGACGGGGCTTTTGTGCCCCCTGCCCGTGCTCAAAGCCCGTAAACGCCTGCAATCATTGGACTCTGGCGATCTTTTGACCGTGCATGCGGATGATCCCGCCGCGATCATCGACATCCCGCATTTCTGTGCCGAGGCAGGTCATAGCCTTGAAAGCGCCGCGATGGACGAAACGCCGCAGGCCTATGTGATCCGGAAAAGGTAGCTGACCCGCGGCATCACGCACCGCGGATACCGCAGATAAAAAAAGGCAGACCCGAAGGTCTGCCTTTTGTCGTTTCTATATGTCGGCGCAGGGGGCTATTTAGCCGCCCAAGGACCACCAGCCGCGCCGCTTGGGCTTGGCGGGTTTTTCGGGCTCCGCCTGCGGGGTCGCCTCGGGCTGAGGTACTTCGGTGACCGGTGGCTCCGGCTGGATTTCCTGCGCGGGCGGCATTTCCGTCGGGGTGCTATCGGGCACTTCGGTCGGGGCCGGCGTTTGCTCCACCTCGGCGGGCTGGGACGGCTGCGCGGGCGTGGGTTCAGGCGTCGGGATCGGCGTCGGCTCCTTTGCGGGCTCGGGCGTCGGCGCGTCTGGTGTCACCTCAGGCTCGGGCTTGGGCTCGGGGGTTGGCTGCTCTTTTGGCGCAGGTGTTTCCTCGGGCTCGGGTGCCTCTTCGACAGCCTCAACAGGGGCGGCCTTGGGCTTGCGCGTGCGGGTCCGCTTGGGTTTTGGCTTGGGCGCGTCTTCGGCGGCGTCCGCGTCGGCGGGGGCCGTCTCGGCCGGTTTCGCGTCCTCGGAGGTCTTGGCGTCCGCGTCTACGGTCGCTTCTGCCGCGGCATCAGCCTTGGGTTTGCGGGTCCGGCTGCGGGTGCGCTTGGGTTTGTCCTGCGGTTTCGCGTCATCAGAAGCGGCGTCTGCAGTCGCATCCGTTTTCGCGTCATCCTTGGCACCAGCAGTATCCGCCTCGGTTTGCGCGGGCGCGTCGCTATCGCCGTTGTCACCGTTGGTGTTGCTATCGCCGTTGTTTTCACCGTTGGCGGCATCATCCCCGTTGGATTTGCCACCCCGACGCCGCCGGCGACGACGACGGCGCTTGGGTTTCCCTTCGCCATCATTGTCATCGTCAGAGCCATTGTGCTGGTTCTGCCCGCCATTGCCGTTGCCGGTAGGTTCATTGTCAGCATTGTCCGCATCTGCTTCCGCATCGACATCCAGATCATCGACCTCGTCCATGATGGAGGTATCAACTGACACCACATGTTCGATCGGCGTGACAACGCGTGTCGCGGTCTTGAACTTTTCAAGCGAGAAATCGGGGCTGACCAAAGCGGGGTCGCCTTCGATGCGCACGGCCATGCCATAGCGGCCTTCGATGTGAGCGATATGTTCGCGCTTCTGGTTCATCAGGAAGTTGGCGATGCCCACGGGTGCCGTAATCAATACCTCGCGCGACCGTTTGCGGGTGCCCTCTTCCTCAATCTGGCGCAGGATCGACAGCGCAAGGTTGTCGTCCGACCGGATCAGGCCGGTGCCGTGGCAGGCGTGGCAAGGCTGGGTCGTCGCCTCGATCATACCGGGACGCAAACGCTGGCGCGACATTTCCATCAGGCCAAAGCCGGAAATACGGCCCACCTGAATACGCGCACGGTCGGTTTTCAGCTTTTCCTTCATCAGCTTTTCAACGGCGGCGTTATTGCGACGCTCGTCCATGTCGATAAAGTCGATGACGATCAGACCGGCCAGATCACGCAGACGCAACTGACGAGCGACTTCGGCGGCGGCTTCAAGATTGGTCTTGGTCGCGGTCTGTTCGATGGAGCCTTCCTTGGTGGCCCGGCCCGAGTTCACGTCGATCGCAACAAGCGCTTCGGTCACACCGATCACGATATAGCCACCCGAAGGCAGCTGTACCGTGGGGTTGAACATGCCCGACAGGTAGCTTTCGACTTGATAGCGTGCGAACAAGGGCAGTGTTTCGCTATAGAGCTTCACGTTCTTGGCGTGGGACGGCATGATCATCTTCATGAAGTCCTTGGCGATGCGGTAACCGCGTTCACCTTCGACAAACACCTCGTCAATCTCGCGGTTATAAAGGTCGCGGATCGAGCGTTTGATCAGGTCGCCTTCTTCATAGATCTTGGCGGGCGCGATGGATTTCAGCGTCAGCTCGCGGATTTGTTCCCACAGGCGTTGCAGGTATTCGTAGTCGCGCTTGATCTCGGCCTTGGTGCGTTGTGCACCGGCGGTGCGCACGATCAGACCGGCACCTTTTGGCACCTGAATTTCGTTTGCGATCTCTTTCAGCTTCTTACGGTCCGCGGCGTTGGTGATCTTGCGGCTGATGCCGCCCCCACGCGCGGTGTTGGGCATGAGCACACAATAGCGGCCGGCCAGCGACAGATAGGTTGTCAACGCGGCACCTTTGTTGCCACGTTCCTCTTTAACGACCTGCACCAGCAGGATCTGACGCACCTTGACGACTTCCTGGATTTTATAGCGCTTGGGCCGTGGCTTGCGCGCGGTGCGCAGATCGTCGTGATCATCGTCATCCGCCACGGATTCGATGCTGTCATCCTTGGAGGACGCATCTTTAGCCTTGGGGCTATCGTCGCTGTCATCCGCGTCGTCGCTGTCGTCCTGATCATCGGCATCAGGTTTTGCGGCGTCTTTCGCATCTGCTTTGGCGGCCTTGGGAGTGTCACCCTCTGCCTTGCTGTCATCGCCGTCTGGCTCTTCGACAGGCGTTTCGGCAACCCGCTCCATCGGAGAGGAGCCTTCTTCATCGTCCAGATCGACGGTCTGCATGCCGTTGATCTGGTCGCTGTCGGTGGCATCGGCGTCTTTGCTGACGGTCGCGTCATCGGACACGGTGTCTTCGGCCTTGGACTTGCTGCGGCTGCGCGAGCGTGTCCGGCGTTTGGGCTTTTCGTCTTCGTCTTCCTTGGCGGCCTGCGCTTCGGCATAGGCACGCTCTTCCTCCATCAACGCCAGACGGTCAGCGACGGGGATCTGGTAGTAATCGGGGTGAATTTCCGAAAAGGCGAGGAAACCATGACGGTTGCCGCCATAATCCACAAACGCGGCCTGTAACGAAGGTTCGACCCGCGTGACTTTCGCGAGGTAGATATTGCCAGCTAGCTGGCGTTTATTCTCTGATTCAAAGTCAAATTCTTCGACCTTGTTTCCGTCAACCACAACAACGCGAGTTTCCTCAGCGTGGGTGGCATCGATAAGCATTTTCTTAGGCATAAATCCATTTTGCACAGCTGCGCAAACAGCAGCCCCGGTGGGGCGCTGCGAGGCAGGGTATGTCTTGTCAGGGCGATGGGTGACGCGGCTAAAACAGGGCCCAAAAGGCCGCCTGTCTGTCTGCTCTTGGCGTCTGCGCGCGTCATCGCGGTTCTTCTCCGACATGGGTGGTGCGTACCGCGCCCCCATATCCATTAATTTACTGCGGTTGTCCGGCCAAAGGGACGGCGCAATCGTCAGCGGTTCTTGAGCCTTTTTTAAGGGCCTAATCGGTCTGCCTGGTCACCACATGCCGGGGAACCGAGGCATCGAAACTGTCTGGGGTCTGGTTTGCCATCCAAAGAGGCAAACAGTCCTACCTACAATTAACGGCAGAAGGCACCAAATGACAATGGGAAATCGCGTTTAGCGGCTTTGCAGATACGGGGGCCGATAGCGGTATCACGCCCCCCGCCGCCTTGCTTGACAAGCGTCGGTGCTATGGGAAAAGCTTTGCCAGCGGGTTTATGCCCGTGCCGCAGCCCTGTGACGGGATGCACAAAAATAAGACAGATAAGGATGATACGAATGCATATTTCCCTGCGCGCAGCCCTGTGCCTGCCGTTTCTGGCGCTTGCCGCCTGCGAAGACATGAGCACGATCGGCGGCAGCGACCCCGAGGGCCCGTCCAAGCGCAGTTGCATCCGTGCCGTGGAAAAACATACCGGCAAATCGGGCGGTACGCTCAACACGACCATCCCTATCGTCGAGACGGGCCAGCATATTGTCGATATCCCCGGCGGCCCGTCGTGGACCTGCTACACCGATGAAACTGGTGCAGCACGCGAGCTGATCGAGACGCGGCTCGGCTGAGCCTGTCTGCAAAATGCGGCGCTCAGAGGTAATCCGAGCGCTGCAATCCGTATTTCGCCATTTTCTCGTTCAGCGTCCGGCGCGGCAGGCACAACTCCTCCATCACACTGGCGATAGACCCTTTGTGCCGGCGCATGGTATTGTCGATCAGCATACGCTCGAAGGCTTCTACATATTCCTTCAGCGGCTTGCCGTCGGTGGTCATCACCGGCTGCATCTCTTCGTGGTCCGACATCAGCAGCGATGCGATAGAACCGGACCCGCGACGCGACTGCAACACGGCGCGTTCTGCCACATTGATCAATTGGCGCACGTTCCCGGGCCAAGGCGCTTGCAACAGTTGCGCGGCCTCTTGCGCGGAAACCTGCGGAGTCTCGCAGCCATATTCATCCGCGAATTCTTCGGACAAACGTGTGAACAACGTCAGAATATCCTCGCCCCGTTGGCGCAGCGGCGGCACGGTGATGCGCAGGGCGGCCAGACGATAGAAAAGGTCAGAACGCAGCGCATCTTCGGAGGTGCGCCCCGCTTCTTGCAGGTTCGAAATCGCAACGATCCGCGTTTCCGCAGGCGTGCCTTGGTCATTAATCGCACTCAGAAGACGGGCTTGCAGCGTCTCGCTGAGCGATTCAACACCTTCCAGCACCAAGGTACCGCCGCGGGCCTCCTCGATCGCGGGAAGCTGGGCGTCTTCTGGCATCATCGGACCAAACAAACGCTTGCTCAGCGCGTCTTCCTCTAGCGCGCCGCAGCTCACCAGCACGAACTTCTTGCCCGCGCGCGATCCCACGGCATGCAGCGCATGCGCCACCAGTGTCTTGCCCGTACCGGTTTCACCATCGATCAGCACGTGACCGTCGGCCTGACCAAGATCCAAAATATCCTCGCGCAGCCGTTCCATCACGGGCGAGCCGCCGATGAGCTTTTTCATCAGCTGGCTGCCGTCAGACAGCTCCCGACGCAGGGCGCGGTTGTCCATGACCAGACGGCGCGCGTTGGTGGCCTTCTTGGCCAGTTCGCTCATCCGGTCGGGGTTAAAGGGCTTTTCAAGGAAGTCGAACGCGCCGACGCGCATCGCCTCGACCGCCATGGGCACATCGCCGTGGCCGGTGATCATGATCACGGGCAGCGCACTGTCGGTCCCCATCAGCTTTTTCAGGAACTGCATGCCGCCCATGCCGGGCATCTTGATGTCGGAGATCACGATACCGGGGTAATCCGGCCCCAGCGTTTTCAACGCATCCTCGGCGCTGCCGAACGTCTCTGTGTCATAGCCCGAAAGCGCCAGCCACTGGCTGATCGACTGACGCATGTCTTGTTCATCATCAACGATCGCGATTTTCATTGCCTGAGCCATTGGTTTACTCTGCCGCCTGTGTCTTCTCTGTGCTGTCCATAATGGGCAGCTGCATTTCAAAAACCGCACCGCCATGTTGGCCGTTGCGGGCTGTCAGCCTGCCCCCCAGATCGGATACAATACCCGACGAGATCGCAAGCCCCAACCCGACACCATCGCCGGGCTGCTTGGTCGTGTAAAACGGCTCGAACAGGCTATCGAGATCTTCGATCCCGGGGCCATTATCGCGCACGGTAAGCGTCGCCGTCTCACCCGCTGATAGTATAATCTCTACCGTCGGGTTTCGTTCCGATTTGGTGGCATCCAATGCGTTGCGCAAGAGATTGACCAATACTTGTTCGATCCGCATGCGGTCCCCCATCACCTGAACAGGCTCTGCGGGCAGGATACGGTTGATCTGCACCTGACGCTGACGTAGCTGCGGCTCCATCATCGACAAGGCAGAGGCAAGCGCCTCCCCCATATCAAAGGGCGAAAACTGTTGCTGGCCCTTGCGCGCATAGCTTTTCAGCTGCCGCGTAATGGCCCCCATGCGTTCGATCAGATCGTCGATGCGCCCGAATGACGCCAACGCTTCCTCCAGCCGGTTGCGCTGCATCAACAGACGCGCGCCCGCCAGATAGGTTTTCATCGCGGCCAGCGGCTGGTTCAGCTCGTGGCTGACGGCGGCGGACATTTCGCCCAAGGCGGCGAGCTTGCTGGATTGTTCCAACGTCTGCTCGGCCACGGCCAAAGTCTGCTGCACCCGTTTGCGTTCCGCCACCTCGCGCTGAAGGGCGGCGTTCAGCGCGCGCAGCTCGGCGGATTCACGCTGAAACAGCGCGGCGCGCCCCGCCGTCCGACGGCTGAGAGCATAAAACGTCAACGCCAGCAGGATCGCAAAGCCCATCACCTCAAGCGCCAGTACCCCGTTCACCTTCTCGCGGACCGAAGCGTAGGTGGTGTAACTCGTGATCCGCCAGCCCCGAAACGGTATCCGTGACGACAGACGCATCACCGCCTCGCCCTGCAGATAGGCATCGGCAGGCAATGCGGTCCAGTCGGCGGTGGCCTTGATCGCGCGCTCGATGGCGCTTTGCGGGGTCTGGTTCGACAAAGCCTCGCTTTCCGTCAGACCGCGCCAGCGCGGTTCGGTCGCCATGATGATGTCACCCGTGCTGTCAGTGACAATCACCGCATCCGAGATACCGGCCCAGGCCCGTTCAAACCGTTGCAGATCCACCTCGGCCGCGATCACCCCAAGGTTGGTACCGCCTTCCTGAATACGGCGCGAATAGAAGAACCGGTAGCCGCCGGTATCGCGGGGAATAACGCTGAACACGGTCGAATTCGATCGCAGCGCGTCAACAAAATAAGCCTCTTGCCGGTGCGATGCCCCCAACCGGTTGCGGTCGGTCGCTGCCACCGTGCGCCCATCGATATCATAAAGCATCAAGGACGCCGCGCCGATCTCCTCTACAAAAGAGATCAATCGCTGGGTCGACAGGGAGTAATCAGATCGGGTCAGCGCCTCGATCAAGGCGGGATCGCGCGACAAAAGCTGTGGCACAATCGCGTTCTGGCGCAGCTCGGCCAGCAGGTTGCCGCTGTAGAGCGCGATCCGAAGCTCGGCCCGGTTACGTGTGCTTTCGGTAAAGCGATCCGTCAGCAGCTTGTTGGTGACCGAAATCGTGGCCACCGCAATGACCAAAAGCAAAGCAACCGCCAGCCGGACGCGCCAGCTGACAGATAAAGGGGCTTCACTAGAGGACGCAGACCGAAACATGGCGGCAATCTACGCGTCCTCACCGGTGCACTCAAGTCACGCTGTGACCAGAGCCCCCGCCAATGCGCGGAAGAGCGCCGCCCCGTCCGTGCCCCCATGCCCCGCATCCGCGGCGCGTTCGGGGTGTGGCATCATCCCCAACACACGACGGTTCGACGAAAGGATGCCCGCGATGTCGGACTGCGACCCGTTGGGGTTATCACCATAGGTAAAGGCAACACGATCCTCGCCATGCAGTTTGGCAATTGTATCGCCATCGGCAAAATAATTGCCATCATGGTGTGCGATCGGGATGTCGATCATCGCACCGGCCTCGTAGCCCGATGTGTAATCGCTGTCCGCCGTGGCCACGCGCAGCGGCACGGTGCGACAGATGTATTTTAGCCCCGCATTGCGCAGCAGGGCACCGGGGAGCAGACCGGTTTCGGTCAGCACCTGAAAGCCGTTGCAGATCCCGATGACATAACCGCCACGCTCCGCATGGGCCGCCACTTCGCGACAGATCGGAGAGTTTGCCGCAATGGCACCACAGCGCAGGTAGTCGCCATAGGAAAAGCCGCCGGGCACACCCACGATATCGACGCCCTCGGGCAGGCTCGTGTCCTTGTGCCAGACCATCGACACTTTGGCACCGACCGCCTTGAATGCCACCGCCAGATCGCGGTCACAGTTAGAGCCGGGAAAAACGATGACCGCTGCGTGCATCAGCTCATCTCCACTGTGTAGGATTCGATCACCGTGTTCGCGAGCAACTTTTCACACATCACCTCGACGTCGGCCTTGGTTGCGCCCTCGTTCAGGTCCAGCTCGATCACCTTGCCCTGACGCACGCCATTGACGCCTTCAAAGCCCATGGCCCCAAGCGCGTGGCGCACGGCCTCGCCCTGCGGATCCAGAACACCGTTTTTCAACATCACATGCACCCGTGCTTTCATGACGCGTCCCCTATCTTCATTTTGCAAAATAAACTCATCTGCGACGCCAGCCTAGTTGATCAACGTCGGTTTCATCATCGGTGTCGACGTCTTGGGCATGACCCCCAAACGTCGGGCGACTTCGGTATAGGCATCCGTCAGCGACCCCAGATCGCGGCGGAACACATCCTTGTCCAGTTTCTGGCCGGTTTCGATATCCCACAGACGGCAGCTGTCGGGGCTGATCTCGTCGGCGACGATCAAACGCTGGAAATCGCCCTCGTAGATCCGGCCCACCTCAAGCTTGAAGTCCACCAGCCGGATGCCCACGGCCATCATCACGCCGGACATGAAATCATTGACCCGCAGCGACAGGCTCAGGATGTCTTCCATGTCCTGCTGACCGGCCCAGCCAAAGGCGGCGATATGTTCCTCGGTGACCAGCGGATCGCCAAGGTCGTTGTTCTTGAAGTGATATTCCACAATCGGGCGCGGCAGTTGCATGCCCTCGTCAATGCCAAGCCGCGTGGACAGCTCCCCCGCCGCATAGTTGCGCACGACGATCTCGAGCGGGATAATCTCTGCCTGACGGATCAACTGTTCGCGCATGTTCAGACGTTTGATGAAATGCGTCGGCACGCCGATGTTGTTCAGACCGGTCATGAAGAATTCGGACAGGCGGTTGTTCAGCACGCCCTTGCCTTCGATCACCGCTTTTTTCTCGGCGTTAAAGGCGGTTGTGTCGTCTTTGAAGTGCTGGACAATGGTCCCCGGTTCCGGTCCTTCATACAGGATCTTCGCCGTACCTTCATAGATTTTCGTGCGACGGGCCATGCACATCCCTTCCAGACAACAGGCCGGTTGGAATACCCATCAGCCATTTCTAGCCTGTCACATAGTCCAAGCGCCCCTGCCACGCAAGCGCGCGCCCTGCCCTCATGGCGGTCATGCACGCAGAAACCATGGCGGCGGCTCATGACGATCATGAGAATAATGAAGTTGCGTCAACAGGGGCGTTGTGGGAAACGGCAAAATCACCCATTTAGCGGAGCGTTTTGATGTCCAACCCCCTCACCGATCTTCTGGCTGAAAAAGGCACGCTGCTGGCCGATGGTGCCACTGGCACGAACCTGTTCAACATGGGCCTGATGTCCGGTGATGCGCCAGAGATGTGGAACACCGAACAGCCGCAAAACATCATCAAGCTGTATCAGGGTGCGGTGCAATCGGGCAGCGATATCTTCCTGACCAACTCCTTCGGCGCGAATGCCTCGCGTCTGAAACTGCATGGCGCTGAAAAACGCGCCCATGAGCTTAGCCGCGTGTCCGCCGAGCTTGCGCGCGAGGTCGCGGATAAGGCCGGTCGCAAGGTCATCGTTGCAGGCTCCGTCGGCCCCACGGGCGAGATCATGGAGCCGGTCGGCCCCCTCACCCACGCGCTGGCGGTCGAGATGTTCCATGAAACCGCGGACGGGCTGAAAGCCGGCGGTGCCGATGTGGGCTGGCTGGAGACGATCAGCGCCCCCGAGGAATACCGCGCCGCCGCTGAAGGCTTCAAGCTGGCAGGGCTCGACTGGGTCGGCACGATGAGCTTTGACACCGCAGGCCGCACCATGATGGGCATGACATCCGAGGCGATGGTCGACATGGTGCATGACCTCGATTATGGCCCGCTGGCCTATGGGGCCAACTGCGGCACCGGCGCGTCGGATGTGTTGCGCACGGTGTTGGGGTTCGCCTCCAAAGGCATGCCGACGCCGATCGTATCCAAAGGCAACGCGGGCATTCCGAAATACGTCGAAGGCCACATCCACTATGACGGCACGCCCGAACTGATGGCCGATTACGCCGAGATGGCCCGCAACTGCGGCGCGTCGATCATCGGCGGTTGCTGTGGCACCATGCCGGAACATCTGGTGCATATGCGCGCCGCTCTCGACAGCCGGCCCAAGGGCGACGCCCCCACGCTGGAACAGATCGTGGAGGCCCTTGGACCGTTCTCGTCGGCCAGCGATGGCACCGATGGCGAAGGCCCCACCCGCGCACCACGCCGTGGCCGCCGCCGGGGTTAATCCCCGAAAAGATCCAACTGCGCGCTCGCCCGTTTGGGCGGGCGGAACAGATCGCAGCGCATCGGCGGCAATAGCGTATCCAGCCCCAACCGTTTGACCGCCAAGGTAAACCGCTGCGCAATCATCTCGGCATAGGGGCCTTCGCCGCGCATCCGTCGGTGCCAATTTGCGTCATATTCCTTCCCCCCGTGCATCTCGCGCAGCCGCGCCATGATGCGACCCGCGCGGTCAGGGTAATGCGCCGCCAACCATTCCTGCATCAAGGGCGATACCTCGCGCGGCAAGCGCAGCATGATCCAGCTGGCCGCGACGGCCCCCGCATCGCGCCCCGCTTCCAAAATCGTCTCAAGCTCGGGATCGGTCAGCGCCGGCACCATGGGGGACGCCATCACCCGCACCGGAATGCCTGCCTCTGCCAAACGTGCGATCACCTGCAACCGGCGTTTCGGTGCAGGCACCCGCGGCTCCATCAACCGTGAAAGCGTCGCATCCAGCGTCGTCACCGACACGCCCACGCGGCACAGCCCGCGCGCCGCCATATCCGACAGAATATCAATATCCCGCTCGATCAGACTGCCCTTGGTCACAATGGCAACGGGATGGTTCGCATCTGCCAACACCTCTAGCAACGCGCGCATAATCCGATGCTCTTTCTCGATCGGCTGATAGGGATCGGTATTCGTGCCGATCGCAATGGGGGCGACCTGGTATTTCTTCGCCGCCAACTCTCGTTTCAACACCTCGGGCGCCTCGGGCCGCGCGATCAGCCGCGTCTCGAAATCCAGGCCCGGCGACAACCCCAGATAGGCATGGCTTGGCCGCGCAAAACAATAGACACAACCGTGTTCGCACCCGCGATACGGGTTAATCGACCGGTCAAACGGCAGGTCCGGCGACTGGTTGTAGCTGATCACGGAGCGCGGAATTTCAACGCTTACTTGGGTGCGCAAGACCGGCAAAGGGTCATCATCGCCCGCCCATCCATCGGCCACAGCGCTGACGGTCAGCGGCTCGAACCGGCCCGGGCGGTTGCTGGATGTGCCCCGTCCGGGCAGTCTGTATTTGCGCTGTGCCTGATCCATTCAAATCTTTTGGAACAAACTAGGAACATGGTCAAGTATATTGGCCCAAGCCATTGTTTTACAGCACGATTGAGCGTAATTTCCCACCAACCAAAGCGTCGCACGCGGTGCCGGGTTTGTCGCAAAAAGCACGAAGCTTTCGACGTGTATGTGACAAAAAGGCACAAGCCCGCGCGGGTGAGTTAACCGATGAGGAACGACTATGTCGGATGAAGACGAAATTATCCTTGCCGATCTGGACGACGAAGAACTTGTTCAGCAGATGTTTGATGATCTCTATGACGGTCTGCGCGAAGAGATCGAAGAAGGGGTCAATATCCTGATCGAACGCGATTGGGCACCCTATGATATTCTGACCAAGGCGCTTGTTGGCGGCATGACCATCGTCGGGGCCGACTTCCGCGACGGTATCCTCTTTGTCCCCGAAGTGCTTCTGGCTGCGAACGCGATGAAAGGCGGCATGGCGATCCTAAAGCCGCTGCTGGCCGAAACCGGCGCGCCACGCGTGGGCAAGATGGTGATCGGCACGGTCAAGGGGGACATCCATGACATCGGCAAGAACCTTGTGTCGATGATGATGGAAGGCGCGGGCTTTGAGGTTGTCGATCTTGGCATCAACAATTCGGTCGAAGCCTATCTTGAAGCGATGGAAACCGAAGGGCCGGACATCCTTGGCATGTCCGCGCTGCTGACCACGACCATGCCCTATATGAAAGTCGTGATCGACACGATGGTCGAACAGGGCATCCGCGATGACTATATCGTGCTGGTCGGCGGGGCCCCGTTGAACGAAGAATTCGGCAAGGCCATCGGTGCCGATGCCTATTGCCGCGATGCCGCCGTCGCGGTGGAAACCGCCAAGGAATGGGTCGGGCGGAAACACAACGCCGCAAAGGCGTAAGCAGTTGATCTAGAACATAAAGGCCCTTCCCTACCGGAGGGGCCTTTTGCATGACGGAGCGTGAGATGAAGCCGCCCTCGGACCGTGATCTGACAGAAAAAGGCCTGCCGCTCGCCCCGCAGACGGGCCGCATTCTGCTGATCGCCTGCGGGGCGCTGGCGCGGGAAATTCTCGACCTGAAAGAGGCGAACGGCTGGTCGCATCTGGACCTGACCTGCCTGCCCGCCAAGCTGCATCTCTACCCAGAAAAAATCACCAACGAAGTCCGCGCAGCCGTTGAGAAGCACCGCGACAAATACAACGATATATTCGTTGTCTACGCCGACTGCGGCACCGGCGGATTGCTAGAGGTGGAGTGTGAGAAACTTGGCGTGCAGATGGTCGCCGGGCCGCATTGCTATAGCTTTTTCGAAGGCAACGACCGCTTTTCCAAGATCTCGGAGGACGAGATTACCACCTTTTATCTCACCGATTTTCTGGTCCGCCAGTTCGACGCTTTCATTATCAAACCCATGGGGCTCGACCGGCACCCCGACCTGCGCGATATGTACTTCGGGAACTACGAAAAGCTTGTGTATCAGGCGCAAACAGATGATCCCGCGCTCACCGCCAAGGCGAAAACATGCGCTGATAGGCTCGGCCTTGCCTTTGAACGGCGCTTTACCGGCTACGGCGATCTGGCGCGCACGCTCAAGGCGCTCTGATCTTCATTTTGCCAAATAAACTCAAATGGCACAGCCGTCGCCACACCCCACAGGCGCGCGTTCAACCCTGCTGTGCAGCCTCGCCGCGAATCCGTTCGATCATCGCGGTCAACCCGTTCGACCGCTGCGCTGAAAGATGTTCGTTCAACCCAAGGCGCCCCATCTCTGCGCGGGCATCGATGGCGCTGACCTCGGCCGCGGGCACGCCGTTATACAGTTTTTGAAGCACCGCAATCAGGCCTGAAACGATCATCGCATCGCTGGCCCCGTCGAAATGGAGCACGCCGTCCTCGAACTGCGTATGCAACCAGACCTGACTGGCGCACCCATCTACTTTGGTTGCGGGCACGCGCAGCTCTTCGGTCAGCGGCTCCATCGCCTTGCCCAGATCGATCACATGGCGATAGCGGTCTTCCCAATCGTCCAGAAACTCGAAATCCTCGACCAGTTCTTCAAATGCCTCTGTCGCCACGGTGCGTCCCTCTTTTCGCTTGCCAAACAGGTAGGTTGCACGATGCCAAAGGTCCACCCCCTTCCCAACGGGTCTGGGATGGGTTAGTCAAATATTACCGAAATTTCTACGGCGGACCCCATGCGCAAGACCTTTTCAGCCATCCTGGTATCGACCCTTGTTTTGACAGGCTGCGCGACCGTGCGCGACAGCCGTGTGAACCCGTTCAACTGGTTCGGGACCGCGCGGTCTGAACCGATCACCCGTCAGGAAGCCTCGACCAACCCTTTGATCCCGCAGCGGACCGGATTGTTCTCCTCCTCGCGGAATAAAGAGGTGGTATATGGCGGTCGCCCCTTCGACCAGATCATCGATCTGACGATTGAACAGGTGCCGGGCGGTGCCGTCGTGCGCGCCACCGGGCGCGCGGATCGCCAAGGCATTTACGAGGTGCAGCTGACCCCCGCGAACGAAGACGAACTGCCAGTGGACGGCGTTCTGACCTACCGTCTTGAAGGGGTAGAACCAAGCGAGGCGACCGCCATCGGCACGCCCCCCACCCGCGAGGTTACGGCCGGCCGCAAGCTGACCAACCAGACGCTGGCTGGTGTGACGACCATCCGCGTCGAAGGGCTGCGCAACGCGATGACATCGCGCCGCTAACCCCAAATAAAACAATAAAAACCAAAGAGTTGAGCCTTAAAGCTCAACCACTTTCAGATCGGACCCGACCGCGGTCAAAGCGATCTCGCCGTTGCACAGACGCAGCGCATCTTCCCCGAATACCTCGCGTCGCCACCCTTTAAGTGCGGCCACATCACGCAGCCCTGCGGCGATCCCGTCAAGATCCGCAGCGGGGGCGATCAGCTTGGCCGCAACGCCTGCGCTTTCGGACTTGGCCTTTAGCAAGACACGCAGCAGATCGGACAGCGCCGGATTGACCTGAAGCTTGTCGCGGCTGCGATCGGGCTGCGGCATATCGCCGGGCGGGCAATTCACGCCAGCGGCCACCGCCTTGAGGATACCATCCGCGATCTCGCCCTTGCGGGCCTCGCGCAGAAGCAGACGGGCACGGCCCAGTTCCTCGTGGTTTTTCGGTTTGTTGCTGGCCAACTCTACCATCGCGTCATCCTTATAGACGCGGCTGCGCGGGATGTTGCGGGTCTGGGCGTACTCCTCGCGGAACGCGGCCAGTTCGCGCACAAGCGCCAGGAACTTTGGCGAATTCGTGCGCGTCTTGACCCGACGCCATGCCTCGCGCGGCGGGGTGACATAGGTGTCAGGGCTGGTCAGGATCTCAAGCTCTTCCTGAACCCAGCGGGCGCGGCCCGTCTGTTCAAGCTTACGCGCAAGGAATTCGTAGATCTGGCGCAGGTGCGTGACATCGGCCAGCGCGTATTTCGCCTGCGCATCACTCAGTGGGCGGCGCGACCAGTCGGTAAAACGGGACGTCTTATCAAGAGGTTGATGGGCGATCTTGCGCACCAGAGTTTCATATCCCACCTGTTCGCCAAAGCCACACACCATCGCCGCGACCTGTGTGTCGAACAAGGGTTCAGGAAAGACGCCCGCATCGACAAAGAAAATCTCTAGATCCTGCCGCGCGGCGTGGAAGACTTTGACCACCGACGTATCACGGAACAGCGTGTACAGCGGGTCAAGCGACAGCCCCTCGCTCAGCGGGTCCACCAGAACGGCATTGCTATCGTCGGTTCCGGGCATCGCCAACTGGATCAGACAGAGCTTGGAATAATAGGTCCGTTCGCGCAGAAACTCGGTATCGACGGTCACGTAATCATGCTTGGCGGCCTCTGTGCAGTAGGCTTCAAGCTCGGCGGTGGTGGTGATTGTTTTCATAGCGCTACTTTGGACAGAGGAAGCCATTCAGGCAATGGAAAAGCGCATGGTTTCAGCGCAATAGGCCGCGCGGTCAGCTTTCCAGCATTAAAAGATCACGGTTGCCGCTGGCAAACCGCCGCAGCACCGCAGGGTAAAGACGATGTTCCTGCACCAGAACCCGCGCTGCCAGATCTTCTGGCGTGTCGCCGGCCATGACGGGAATGGTCGCCTGCCCCAAAATAGGCCCGTCATCCAGCGCTGCCGTGACCTCGTGCACGGTGCAGCCATGCTGGGTATCGCCGGCCTCAAGCGCGCGGGCATGGGTGTGCAGCCCCTTATAGCGCGGCAGCAAAGACGGGTGGATATTGATCATCCGGCCCGCCCAAGCATCGGTAAAGCCGCCGGTCAGTTTGCGCATAAACCCTGCCAGACAGATGATGTCGGGCGCATGGGGCATCAGCCGCGCGGTCAATTCGTTTTCAAAGGCAGCGCGATCCCCTGCAAAGGGCTTGTGATCCACGACTTCGGTCGGGATGCCGCGTTCTTTGGCCCAGGTAATCCCACCCGCGTCCGTCACATTCGACACCACCACACAAGGCCGCGCGGGATGGTCGCCGGTCATGTCTTCGACCAGCGCCCGCATGTTCGACCCGCCACCCGAAAGGAAAATCGCAACCCGTTTGGTCACAGCAGGCTGCCGGTATAGGCAACGCCCGTGGTCTCGGTGACATTGCCCATCGGATAGACCGTTTCGCCCGCCTGCCGCAGCAGTTTGGTCAGCGCCTCGGCCTCATCCGCTTTGACCACAAGGATCATGCCCACGCCGCAGTTAAAGGTCTTGAGCATCTCGGTTTCCGAGATCGCGCCCACATCGGCCATCCATTTGAACACGCCGGGCAGCTCCCAGCTGTCCAGATCAATCTGCGCGCCCAGATCATCGGGCAGCACACGGGGCAGGTTTTCCGTCAGACCGCCGCCGGTGATATGGGCCAGCGCACGCACGCCCCCTGCCCGCACGGCCTGCAACGCGGGTTTCACATAAAGCCGCGTCGGCGTCAGCAGCACCTCGCCCAATGTTCCGTCGGCCCAGGGGCAGTCCGCATCCCAGCCAAGGCCAGAGATCTCGACCAGTTTACGCACCAGAGAATAGCCGTTCGAATGCACCCCGTCCGAGGCAAGCCCCAGCAGCACATCCCCCGCCGCCACATCACGGGGCAAGTCCGCACCGCGTTCCATCGCGCCCACAGAGAAGCCCGCAAGGTCAAAATCACCTTCGGAATACATGCCAGGCATCTCTGCCGTCTCGCCCCCGATCAACGCGCAGCCAGAGCCTTCGCAGCCTTTGGCGATGCCTTCGATGATCCGCGCGGCCTGTTCGGTCTCAAGCTTGCCGGTGGCGAAATAATCGAGGAAAAACAGCGGCTCCGCCCCTTGGCACACCAGATCGTTGACGCACATGGCGACCAGATCGACCCCCACGCCATCGACGTTGCCGGTATCAATCGCGATCCGCAGCTTGGTGCCCACACCGTCCGTCGCAGCGACGAGGATCGGGTCGGTATAGCCCGCCCCCTTGAGGTCGAACAGCGCGCCGAAACCGCCAAGCCCCGACATCACGCCCGGACGCTTTGTCCGTTTGGCCGCCGGTTTGATACGTTCTACCAGCGCGTTGCCTGCATCAATATCCACACCAGCGTCTGCATAGGTGATCGAGTTCTTGGAGTTGGTCATGACGCATCCCGCTGCCTGTTCCCTTTGCGAAAGTGGGTTATAGCAGGTTGCGCAGGCGTGCAATGCACCTAAGCCACATCTGCGCGTTTCTATCCCTTGACGCGCCGCGCCCGCCCGCTTACCAAACCGCGCAGGCGGGCCTGTAGCTCAATTGGTTAGAGCAGAGCGCTCATAACGCTTTGGTTGCGGGTTCAAGTCCTGCCGGGCCTACCAAACTTTCAGTATTCAAACTGAAACCGCCGCAATCCATTTGGAAATACAAGGTTACTCCGGGGCTGCGCGCTACGATCCGCGGGACAATCGCGCTGTTTCGCGCGGCCTTAGGCGGCAGCGTTTACCTCGAGGCTTTGCGCGGCGCGGATGGGGAGTGTCAGGATAAAGCAGCTGCCCTGCCCGACGACGCTGGACACGCTAAGGCTGCCGCCCTGCATTTCTGCCAGACTGCGCGAAATCGCGAGCCCCATGCCCGTGCCGCCTGCCCGACGCGTGGCGGTGGAATCGACCTGATAGAAGACCTCGAAAATGCTTTGGAGTTCGGCTTCGGGGATGCCGGCACCGCTGTCATGCACTTCGAAGCTGACGGCATCGCCCACGGGTTTCACCACCAGACGGACGAAACCGGTGTCGGTGAATTTGATCGCGTTGCCGATCAGGTTGAACAGGATCTGCCGCGTGCGCACCTTATCGGCAAAGACCATATCCGCCTCTTGCACCACATCAAAGGCCAGCCCCTTCTTGCTTGAAAGTGTGCGAAGCTGTTCGATCACCGGATCGACAATATCCTGCACCGCACAACGGCTGGGTTCGATCACCAGGCTGCCGGATTCGATCTTGGCCACGTCGAGGATCTCGTTGATGAGGTGCAACAGATGCTCGCCGGATTGTACCAACCGGTTCATCAGGCCGGACAGCTGGTCGTACATCTCATCCAGCAGGCGTTTTGCCTCTGCGTGGCTGATCTCTCCGTCCTCATAGCCCTTGAGCAGCGCCTTGGACGACGACAGCATACGCGCGTTGCGGGAAAGCTGCGCCACGCCCATGATCACCGTCAGCGGCGTGCGCAGCTCGTGGCTGAGGACGCCCATGAAATCCGTCTTGGCCTTGCTGGCAGCTTCGGCGGCATCCTTGGCGTGGCTCAGCTCGGTCACATCCACGCGCAGGCCGACATAGCTGCCGTCTGCCAAAGGCCGGTCAGAGGCTTTGATCACGCGCCCGCCCGACAGATGTTGTTCTGTCTCGGATGTCCTGTTTTCGCGGTGGATGGCCAAGCGACGCTCGATCCATTCATCCTCATTATAGCGCCCCATGGGAAACTGCTTGCTTTTGACACCGATACGCAACAGCTCGGCAAAAGGTGTTCCGGGTTTGAGAACCTCGGGGGGAAGCTCGTACATCTCTTTGTATTTAGAGTTGCTTAGAAGTAAACGGTCCTGCGCGTCGAACATGACAAACCCGTCGTTCAGCGCCTCGATCCCGCTGCTTAGCAGGACTTCGGCACGTTTGCGCCGCTCTGACACCTGCAGCACATAAAGCAGCGTGCCCAAGAGCATCAGGCCGGCCGACGCGATGAGCGCCCGCTTGGCCCATTGATCGGGCGCGTGTTTGGGCCACCCGCCCTTGGTGCGTGCTTCCAGCATCCATTCCTCGAAGGAGAAATCGAATTCCAACGTAACAGTATCCGCCTCCCGCAGGCTCTGATCGCCGTAGGTGAACATCTGCGGCCCTGTACCAACCTGTGGAGAGGCCGCATGAATGAGGATGTCATAGCGTTCTTCGGCCTCACGTATGCCGGAATTGATCAGGAATTGATCATAGTCCAGCACAAGCGATACGATCCCCCACAGCTGGCGTTTGCTGCCGTCAACATCGCCTTCGGTGGCAAAGTCGGGATCGGGCCAATAGACCGGGGCGCGCAGGATCAGCCCCTTACCGCCTTGCACCAGATCGACGGGGCCGGTCATCAGCTCTTTGCCCAGGTTCAGCATCCGTTCGATGCCGGGAAACTGGTCTTCGTTTGTGCGGTAATCTAACCCAAGCGCGCCCATGTTCGGCGCGAGCGGGTGGATCAGGGTCACGACGAGGTCAGGCGCGGCAGCAACATTGATGACCGTGTCGTCGATTTCACGTATATTCTGAACCCGCTGGGTAAACTCTTCCTGCTTGGCGAAGGGGTTCTCGCCGATGAACGTCGCGAGCTCGCGCAGCGCAAGGGACCTTTGGTGGATAATCTCTTCGAACTGTTCGCGCACCTCAAGCAGGTCCAGATAAGTCTGAGCGCGTGCTTCGTAGACGAAAGCTTCGGACAGCAGACGATCCAGACGACCAGCGGCGTAGGTAATGATGACCGTCGCGACGAGGAATGCGACCAGTGACCATATACCGCCAATGTGGGTGCGCTTTGTTCTACTTAAGGGCAAGCACTGTTCCGCCTGAAGCGCAGCGTAGCTGCGGATTACCTGAAGCATCCAAGTCTAAGAGATCGTTCTATGCGGCGGCAGGGCGAGGTTCCGCCGACATAATACAATTGGAGATGTGTGGCGCGCGCGCCGCATTTGTTAACTTTGCGTAAACCTTAACCATCGGGCCTAAATAAGTTGCGCGCGCCGGACATATCTCCGACGCGCGCCCCACGTTTACCGTTGCCTCGCAGGCTTAGGGCAGGAAAATCGCCTTGGCATTGGCAAATTCGTTCATGCCAAATCCGCCATGCTCACGCCCATAGCCGGAATCTTTCACCCCGCCAAAGGGCATATTCGGATCGGCAGCTCCGAAGGAGTTGATGCGGATCATGCCTGTGTCGAAATGCTCTTTCGCGAGCTTCAACGCGCGATCCTCGTCCTTCGAGAATATCCCGCCGCCCAGACCGTAGCGACTGTCATTCGCCAGACGCATCGCGTCTTCGTCATCCTTCGCACGGATGATCGACGCAACGGGCCCGAAGATTTCATCGTCAAACGCCGGCATACCGGGTTTAAGGTCAGATAATACCGTCGCTGGGTAATAGGCCCCCGTACGGTCAGGCACCTCGCCACCGCACAGCACCTTGGCCCCTTTATCAACGCTTTCTTTCACCTGATCGCGCACGGTCTCGAACTGGTCTTGGCTGGACAATGGACCCAGCTGAACGTTTTCGTCGGTCGGATCACCCATATTGATCTTTTCCATCTCGGCGACGAAGGCATCAACAAAGGCGTCATGGACCTTATCGGCGACAATAAAGCGTTTCGCCGATACACAGGTTTCCCCGTTGTTATAGAGCCGACCCATAACCGAGAATTTGACCGCTGTTTCGATATCAGCATCCTCAAGCACCAGATAGGCGTCGTTGGACCCAAGTTCGAGCACGGTCTTTTTCAGCGACTTCGCGGCGACCGACCCGATATGACGGCCCGCGCCATCGCTGCCCGTCATTGTCACGCCTCGCACCTTGGGGTGTTCGATCAGCTTGTCGCTGGTGTCGTGGTCAATCAGGATCACTTGGAACAGGTCTTCGGGTAGCCCTGCCTCGATACAAAGCTCGCGCAGGCGCAGGCCCGAGCCGGTGCAGATGCTCGCGTGTTTCAGGACACAACCGTTGCCGGTCATCAGGTTCGCCGCAAGCACACGGGTGGGTTGGTATAGTGGGAAGTTCCACGGCTGGATCGAATAGATGACGCCGATGGGCTGATACGTCACGACCCCGCGCTTGCCGTCGGCACCGTGGGTGCGCTCTTCATCCGCAAGCACGTCGGGGCCATTCTTGGCGGTATATTCAAAGATGGCCGCGCAAATCTCTACCTCGGTCTTGCCATCTTTCAGCAGCTTACCTGTCTCGCGCGTCATAAGAGCGGCCAGTTCATCCGCGTTATCGCGCAGCTTGGCGGCGATCTTGGTCAGATAGGGCGCGCGTTCTTTGTGCGACAGTTTGCGCCATTCAAGATGCGCGTCATGACAGGCTTCGACCCGCTGAATAGCCTCTGCCTCGCTCATCAGATCGTAGGACTGGATCTCTTCTTCGGTGGCTGGATTGATTGTCGTGATCTTGGACATGTCTGCTCCTTCTTCGCTTATTCGCGTCGAAGGGCAAACACATGGCCGTCGTATCAAGTTCCTGCGGTTGCGGCTGCTGCGGTCACGTCTGCGTGTGCGACGCCCGCACCCTTAGCCGCCGAAGCCCGTGCGACCGCTGCCCACCTTCCCGAAACCGCCGCGGGATTTCGCCGTCGCACGGGTCATCGGGGTTTTGCCCACGGTCGTCGCGGGGCGGGTGAATTGCGAGGTGCTGAGCTTGGCGGCCCCCTTGTTGCTGGAATAGGTGCTGGTGCGCGCCGCATTGGTGAACTTGCCATCCGCCGTCTTATACATCGGCTGGCTTGCGGCCATACCCGACCGCCCGCCCAGCATGTTCCCGATCAGATAGCCCGCGAGCAATGGCATAAAGATACCGCCCGATCCGCCCTGTGTTTGCTGCGCCTCTGACCCGCAGGCCCCTTCGCCGTGTTGTTCTTCGCAGACATCCAGACTGTTGTAGCGCGGTGCGGATTCCACGTGCAGCGTCTCTGCCTCGGCAAAGGCGGTTTCACAATCGGCGGCGGTGAATGTGCCCCCAAAAGACGACTCGTTCTTGCAGCTTTGCACATCGGGAAAGGCAGCGGCATCAATCTTTTCGTCGCGGCAACCGGCCAGTGTAAAGGCGGTGGCCCCGATGATCGCGATGGCGACGCGTTTTGACCGTTTTGTCATGATGATCTGCTTTCTGCTGTGGTGCGGCGATTGGGCGACGATGCTAACCGGAATATGGCGCAATGTAATGGGGTTTGAAACGCGACAAATCCTGCGTGATCCTCGACCGGTCCTCGCGCAGGCCGATGCCCGCACAGGTCTGCCCGATGATCCACGCGCCGACCACGGGGCGCATCCCGTCGAACTGCGGCAAGGGCGCATAGGCCTGAAGGATACGGGCGTGTTCGGCATACGCCGTGTTGCTGGCACTTTCGATGATCTGGCCGGATTTCACGATCTCGACCGAGGCACCTTCGCGCGACAGGATCGGTTTGCGCACATGGGCCCGTGCAAGCCCTGCCCGCGCACGGTCAAAGGCATCCGCCGCACGCCCCGTGACAGAGCCGCGCCCCGCCATCGCCTCGCCCACATCCTGTTCAAAGAACGCAGGGAGAAGGTTCGGGTGATCCTCGAACATCTCCCACAGCACGGGCAGCAGGCCCTTGTTGGACAGCAGCGCTTTCCATGCGGGTTCAAGGAACAGACAGCCAGAGCCTTCGATGTGGTCCGCGTAATCGTCGCGCAGCAGGTCTTCCCACGGGTAGAGTTTGAACAAGACGGCAATGCGCCGGTCCTCATCATCCAGAAACTGCCCGTCATTGCTCAGCGCGATTTTATCAAGGTCGCAATAATGCGCGCCCAACCCCGCCTCGCGCGCGGCCCAGCCCATAGCCTCTACCGTGCCGTAGTCTTCGGGATTGCCCGCCACGGCGGTGAAATGCAGATCGCTATCGGGTTCGAACACGTCGGCGAAACGGGCGACAAGCGCCTCGTGGATGCCGTTGAACTGATCCGCCCCCTCGGGCAGGTTGCCTGCCTCTAGCTGATCTTCCAACCACTGCCACTGGAAGGCCGCCGATTCATAAAGCGAGGTCGGCGTATCGGCATTATACTCCAGCAACTTGGCAGGCCCCTGCCCGTTATATGCCAGATCGAAGCGGCCATAAATCTCGGGGTCGCCTTGCTTCCAGCTGTTCGCAATGAGATCACGGTGCGCTTCGGGAATGGCAAGTTTGTCCAACAGCTCTTCGCTGGCAAGGATGTGATCCACCGCCTCGCGGCACATACCATGCAGCGCGGTCGCGGGGTCTTCGATGTCATTTTCAATCTGGTCAAGCGAGAACGCATAGACAGAGGTTTCGTCCCAATAGGGTTCGCCGTGCATGTCCGCGAAGGAAAAACCGACCTCTTTGGCGTGGTCGCGCCAGTGGGGCCGTTCGGCTAGTTCTACTCTATGCATCCGGCCGGACCTTTCGCTCGAAAAACTACCGCGGGTTTAATCGCATTGCCCCCGTGGTGCCAGAGCATATCCGCCATTGCAGAACCCGCACCCGCATCAGTCACAAAAACGTCAGACATATCGCGGAACAACGGGCGCGCCCATTCGTTGAACGGTCTACGCGGTCGTGATTGCGGCGTCCCCAATGACGCCCTGACCGGTATAAGAAATGAATTGAAAGGCCCAAAAACATGAAAATTCTCATGGTACTCACCTCCCACGACAAGCTGGGCGACACTGGTAACAAAACCGGTTTCTGGCTCGAAGAGTTCGCGGCCCCCTATTATGTGTTCAAGGACGCTGGTGCAGAGATCACTTTGGCATCGCCCAAAGGCGGACAGCCGCCGATTGATCCGTCCAGCGATGCAGATGATGCGCAGACCGACGCGACCAAACGGTTCAAGGGCGATGACGCTGCACAGAAAGAGCTGGCCAATACCGAGGTGCTTTCGAGCGTTTCGGCCGACGGTTTTGACGCGATCTTCTACCCCGGCGGCCACGGCCCGCTATGGGATCTGGCTGAAGACAAGGCCAGCATCAACCTGATCGAAAGCTTTGCCGCCAGCGACCGCCCCGTCGGGGCCGTCTGCCACGCGCCAGCAGTGTTCAAGCACACCAAAGGCACCGACGACAAACCGCTGGTTTCCGGCAAAACCGTCACCGGTTTCACCAATACCGAGGAAGAGGCCGTGGGCCTGACCGATGTGGTCCCCTTTCTGGTCGAAGACATGCTCAAGACCAATGGTGGGACCTATAAGAAGGGTGACGACTGGGCATCCTTCGTGGTGACCGATGGCAAGCTTGTCACCGGACAGAACCCGGCGTCTTCGGAAGAAGCCGCCCACAAGCTATTGTCGCTGCTGTAAAAGACCGCCCGCTGCGCGAAGGCCGCGCGGCGGGCAGTTTTTCCGCGACACGTATAACAAGGATTACAACCATGAATATTCTCGTCGCCGGCGCGACCGGCAAAACCGGTGTCCGCGTCACTGAACAACTTCGCGAACAGGGTCACACGCCGATCGCCCTTGTCCGCGATTCCTCTGACACCAGTGCGCTGGCCTCCGACGTGGTGCTGCGCAAGGGGGACCTGACCAATCTGACCGCTGACGCCTGCGAAGGCTGCGATGCGGTGATCTTTGCCGCGGGATCCGGCGGGTCCACGGGGCCAGAGATGACCGACAAGGTCGACCGCGATGGTGCCAAAGATCTGGTTGATATCGCCGCCAAGGCCGGCATCTCGCGCTTTGTGATGCTCAGCAGCGTCGGCGCAGACAACCCCGACCCAGACAGCGAGCTTGCGCATTATCTGCAAGCCAAACACGAAGCCGACGTGCATCTGCAAAACTCCGGCCTCGAATACGCCATCCTGCGCCCCGTCGCACTGACGGATGATGCGGGCAATCGGAATATGATCTTTGGCGACAGCGTTGACGTCAAAGCCAAGGCCGCCCGTGGCGATGTTGCCGCCGCTTTGGTCGATGCTGTCACCGACCCCGAATGGAAGAACCAGGCTTTGCTGATGCAATCCGCCTGATCACGGGTTTGCGTATAATCTGACTACGCGCGGGCACCTCCCACCCGTTCGCGGGACGAATGCGCCGTGCCGCCAGACCCCACCGGTCTGGAGATTTTTCTATGAGTGACGCTGCGAATGCGACATTTCGCGCCAAATCCGCCGCATTGCCCCCCTTGGCATCCCTGATCGTCTCGTCTATCAGGCACCTTCCCGGTCGCAGCCTACCCGGGTATCAAAACAAGGGTTAAGAAATGAAAACGATTGTCATCTGCTCCGGCGGATTGGATTCTGTGTCGCTCGCTCATATGGTGGCGGCCAAGCGCAAGCTGACGGGGCTCGTGTCTTTCGACTACGGCCAACGTCACCGCAAGGAACTAGACTATGCCGCGCTTTGCGCCAAACGTCTGGATGTTCCCCATGACATCATCGATATGCGCGGGATCGGTGCGGCGCTGACCGGATCCGCGCTGACCGATGATGTCGATGTACCCGACGGGCATTACGCCGAAGAAACGATGCGGGTCACCGTTGTCCCCAACCGGAATGCGATCATGCTGACGGTCGCCTATGGCATTGCCGCCGCACGGGGGGATCAGGCGGTCGCAACCGCGGTGCATGGGGGCGATCACTTTATCTACCCCGACTGCCGCCCCGATTTCACCCAAGCGTTTGAATTCATGCAATATATGGCGCTGGACGGCTATGCTGATGTATCGCTTTACACGCCTTTCGTGCACCGTTCAAAAGCGGATATCGTGACCGAAGGCCAGCGCCATAACACCCCCTTTGCCGAAACGTGGTCTTGCTATAAGGGCGGCGTGCATCACTGCGGGCGCTGTGGCACCTGCGTGGAACGGCGCGAGGCTTTCGATCTGGCGGGGGTTGCCGACCCGACCCAATATGACGACCCCGATTTCTGGGCCGAAGCGGTCAAGCGGAAGATCCTCACCTGATGTATACCATTACGAAAGAGTTCCATTTCTCCGCCTCACATCAGCTGTCGCATCTGCCCGATGGCCACCAATGCGCCCGCCTGCACGGGCATAACTATGTCGTGGTGGTGGAGCTTCGGGCCAAAGAGCTGAACGCCGACGGTTTCGTTCGCGACTACGGAGAGCTGAAGCCGCTCAAGACCTATATAGACGAGACTTTCGATCACCGTCACCTCAACGACGTGCTGGATTTTGTCTCCACCGGCGAGAATATGGCGCGTCATCTCTATGAATGGTGCGCGCAGCATTGGCCCGAAACCACCGCCGTCAAAGTCAGCGAGACGCCAAAGACCTGGGCAGAGTACCGGCCATGAGCCAGCTGCGCATCGCCGAGGTGTTCGGCCCCACGATACAGGGCGAAGGCGCGCTGATCGGTGAACCCACCGTCTTTGTGCGCACGGGCGGCTGTGACTATCGCTGCGCGTGGTGTGACAGCATGCACGCGGTCGACCCGGCATTCCGCCATGACTGGGCCAGCATGTCGACCGACGCGGTCTGGCAAGAGGTGCAGCGCCTGTCGGACAACACGCCGCTGACCGTATCCTTGTCAGGCGGCAACCCCGCCATTCAGGACTTCGCGCCCTTGATCCAATTGGGTCATGCCGCCGGCTACCGTTTTGCCTGCGAGACGCAAGGCTCCATCGCGAAGCCGTGGTTCGGGCAGCTGGATTGTCTTGTGCTGAGCCCGAAACCACCATCCAGCGGCGAGACGGTGGATTGGGCCGCTTTCGACCGTTGCGTTGCAGCTGGCGAAACGGCGGCCCAGACGGTGATGAAGATCGTGATATTCGACGACGCGGATTACGATTGGGCCCGCGACGCCGCCACCCGCTACGCCGAACTGCCGCTTTATCTGCAACCGGGCAACGACGAGGTCGACCCCAGCGTCGCTATCGATCCGCAGGTGCTGGCGGATAAGCTATTGTGGCTGGTGGACAAAACCATGGCAGATCGCTGGTTCACGCCGCGCCTGCTGCCGCAACTACATGTATTGCTATGGGGCAACAAACGCGGGGTCTGACCCGCCACCGGAGGATTTATGGAAACGATTTACAGCGATTTGCAGCAGCTTGGCGGCAAGACAGAGCTTCCCGCCTCGCCCGAAGAAGCGATGCTCGAGAAAGTCGCGAACCCTCAGGCCGATGTCGATTATTGCGTGCGCTTCACCGCGCCCGAGTTCACCTCGCTTTGCCCGATGACCGGCCAACCCGACTTTGCGCATCTAGTGATTGACTATGTACCGGATCAGTATCTGGTCGAATCCAAATCGCTCAAGCTTTACCTGGGCGCATTTCGCAACCACGGTGCCTTTCACGAGGATTGCACCGTCTCTATCGGGCGCCGTCTGGTAGAGCTGTTGTCGCCCCGCTGGCTGCGCATCGGCGGCTATTGGTATCCGCGCGGAGGCATCCCCATCGACGTGTTCTGGCAAACGGGCGAGACCCCCAATAGCGTCTGGATTCCCGATCAAGGCGTGCCGCCCTATCGCGGGCGCGGATGAAGCGAGAGAAGCCCCAGCACTACCTAAGGTAGATCAAAGCCGCGCAACGAGTGCCTCGTTGCGCGGCTTTTTTGTGCTCGGATTTCTCGGCATATTCTTATGCCAAACCTGCCGATTACCTTTAGATATGAGTGCAAAGCCCGGCGATCAGTCAGCCCCGTCTCGCAAGACCAAGAACAACTAAAACGTGTTACCGCACGTAAGCTGTTAGCCTTAAAGGTTATTTATCGCTAGACATTGCACTTTTAAATTGCGTTAATATTTCGATAGCGAGTGATTTCAGTACGAGTATCGATTTTTACACTTCGCCAAGTTTTTTTGGCAGACATTTCAGGTGACACATGTTTTCGAAGCTCGTCCGGGCGCTTTCGCGCGTGCCGTGCAAATTTGGTATTCATCGCTGGCGTGA
This sequence comes from Sulfitobacter pontiacus, assembly GCF_040790665.1. NCBI lineage: Bacteria > Pseudomonadati > Pseudomonadota > Alphaproteobacteria > Rhodobacterales > Roseobacteraceae > Sulfitobacter > Sulfitobacter pontiacus. The sequence goes on from NZ_CP160849.1 coordinate 2,916,234, forward strand.
CAGTACGACCATGCCCCAAAAAGTCTGTACGAGGTGCCACTGTCGGCGACAGACCTACGTTTAAGGTCAATGTCTCCGCTTCATAAGGCGCCCTTCTGAAGACCGCATATAACGCTCCTGCCCCGCATATATTCTATACTGTGGGACAGAAGAAAGCTCAGTCACCGGGGCAGCGGCCTGCCCCGGTGAAGCATTCATCAGCCGTTGATCAGCACTTCGCCGAAGCTTTCGCGCAGATCACGTTTCAACACCTTGCCGGTCGCGTTGCGCGGCAATGCGTCGGTAAATACGACGCGATCAGGGATCTGCCATTTGGCGATCTTGTCTTCGAAGATCGACAGAATCTCTGCCTCGCTCGGGTCCTGGCCTTCGGCTTTCACCGCAATCAGGATCGGACGTTCGTCCCATTTTTCGTGACGGGCCCCGATGACGGCCGCATCCGCGATTTGCGGGTGACCGATCGCGATGTTTTCAAGCTCGACCGAGCTGATCCATTCGCCGCCCGACTTGATGATGTCTTTTGACCGATCACGGATCGTGACATAGCCGTCAGGGTCCATTGTCGCCACATCGCCCGTGTCGAACCAACCGTCCTTGTTCAGCGTCTCGCTGCGGGTCTTGCGGAAATAGCTGTCGAGAATCCAGTAGCCCTTGGTGACCAGATCGCCCTGTGTCACGCCGTCATGTGCCACGGGGTTACCGTCGTCATCAAGGATTTCAAGATCCACACCAAAGACCGGACGACCCTGATTTTCGCGCAGCTTGTTTTGCGCGTCGGCAGGAAGCTTGGTGTGTTTGGCCAGCAGCTGGTTGATGCTGCCGACGGGCGACATCTCTGTCATGCCCCAGGCGTGGATCGTCTCTACCCCGTATTTCTCGCGGAAGGCGGTCATCATCGACGGCGGGCAGGCAGAGCCGCCAACAACCGTGCGCTGCAGGCTTTCCAGCTTGCTGCCGATCTTATCCGCCTCGTTCAGCAGCCCCAGCCAGATGGTTGGAACGCCAAGCGCCAGCGACACATGGTTGGTGTCGATCAGTTTCACCAGAGACGGGCCATCCAGACCGGGACCGGGCATTACCATCGCCGCGCCAACCATAGCGCAGGCATAGGGCGCGCCCCAGGCGTTGACGTGGAACATCGGCACGACGGGCAGCACCACATCCTTGGCCGTGATCGCAATGCTGTCGGCCAGGTTGATCCCGAAGCTGTGCAACACGGTCGAACGGTGTGAATACAGAACGCCCTTGGGGTTACCCGTGGTGCCCGAAGTGTAGCACAGGCTGGAGGCGGTGTTCTCGTCCAGATCCGGCCAGATGAACTCGGGGTCGCCGCTGGCGATCAGGTCGTCATAGAACTTGATCCCGGGCAGTTGCGCGGCGGCTTCTTCGTCGGTGCCTTCCATCAGCACGACATGCTCAAGATGTTCAAGCTTGTCCTGAATGCCTGCGATCAGCGGCACAAACGTCTTGTCGATGAACAGCACCTTATCTTCGGCGTGGTTCAGGATATAGACAAGCTGTTCGGGGAAAAGACGCGGGTTAATGGTGTGGCAGACGAAACCGCCGCCCGATGCACCAAAGTAGATTTCGAGGTGACGGCGGTTGTTCCAAGCGATGGTGCCGCAGCGCGCCTGCGGGTCCAGCCCCAGATTTGTCAGCGCAGAAGCCAGCGCACGGGCGTTGCGCGCGACTTGACCCCAAGAGGTCTGCTCCAACCCGCCGGTGGTCTTGACAGAGACAATCTCTGTCTCGCCGTGAAAGCGTTGTGCGTGTTCGATCAAGCTCGAAATCAGCAGCGGTTTATTCATCATTTGGCCAAGCATGGCGCATCCTCCCAATTACTCGTTGGGTGCAAAATGGACAAATCACCCCAGTCTTGCAAGCGCCCTCATTGCTGCTTACGCAGGGTTCATGACAGTTATTTATCACACGCCCCTTTCCCCCGATCAGCAACGCGCCGCCGGTATGCCGACACCGCAACCGCTGGCCATGGCAGATCAGGTCCGCTTCTCTGATCTGGACACCAACAACCACGTCAATAACACCGTCTATTTTGAATGGTTCGAACGGCTGCGCATCCGCTATACGCAGTCATTGGTAGAACGCGGGCTGATCGACAGCCCCGGCCCGCGCGTGGTGATCCGGTCAGGGTCGATCCGCTATCTGCAAGAGATGCTGGAGCGCGAGAATTACATCGTGACCTGCCGCTGCACCAGCTTTCGCAACACCTCTTACGCTTTGGCGCAAGAGGTTTGGGTAGGCCGCGAACTGCGGGCCACGTTCGAGTGTATTTTGGTGCTGCTGGAACGGGACGGCTCCGGTCGGTATCCCCTGCCCGACCGTTTGAAACAATATTTTGAGCAGACTGAAAACGCCCGCCCCGAGGGGTAATCGCCGCGCGCGCGTGCATCGAAAGGAACATAAGCTATGACACTCACCACCCGCCCGATGGAGGCCGCGGATCGCAGCGCTTGGGAAGCGCTCTTTGCCGGCTACGCCGCTTTCTACAAGGTCGATCAGACGCCGCAGATGCGTGAAACCGTCTTTGGCTGGCTGATGGACGCCGCTCACGGCAGCAATTGCATCGTGGCACAGGATGCCAGCGGCGCGCTTGTCGGGTTTACCCATTACCGCCCCTTTGTCAGCCAGCTGCGCGCGGCGACGAACTGTTTTCTGGATGATCTGTTTGTCAGCCCGCAGGCCCGCGGGTCCGGAGCCGCACAGGCGCTGATCAAAGCGGTTGAGACGGTGGCGAAAAACAACGGCTGGGGCACGCTGCGCTGGATCACAGCAGAGGATAACTATCGCGGGCGTGGGGCCTACGACAAGCTGGCGACCCGCACGGGCTGGGTGACCTATGACATCGCGCTGAACGGGTAAACTGCAGCGCTGTGCGCGAGATTGGGGATGAGGGGCGCTGCCCCTCACACTCCCCGGAGTTTATTTGGCAAAATGAAGCCGTGATCCTAATCGGCGTGTTTTGCAATAAAGGCGACAAGAGCGGCGGTTGAGCCGTCTTTATCGGTCGCAGGTGCCGCGCCCTCGACGATGGGTTGCAATGAGGTGGCGAGCTCTTTGCCCAGTTCCACACCCCATTGATCGTAGGAATTGATGCCCAGGATGACCCCTTCCACAAAGACGCGATGTTCATACAGCGCGATGATCTGCCCCAGGGTGAACGGGTCGAGCAGAGGGTAGCTGAGCGTGGTCGACGGGCGGTTACCGGGGAAGACGCGGTGGCGCGCCTGACGGTCCAGCTCGGCACCGGTCAGACCTTTTGCCGCCATCAGCTCTGACGCTTCTTGCAAGGATCGCCCGCGCATCAATGCTTCGGATTGCGCAAGACAATTGGCGATCAGCAGCTTGTGGTGGTGCGTCAGGTCCGGCTCGTGCCCATTGGCCGCGATCAGGAATTCGCAAGGAATGACGCGGGTGCCTTGGTGGATCAGCTGGTAGAACGCGTGCTGGCCATTGGTGCCCGCAGCCCCCCAGACGACGGGACCCGTGTGATAGGGCGCCGTGGTGCCGTCCATCAGGGTCGACTTGCCGTTGGATTCCATTTCAAGCTGCTGGAGGTAATCGGGCAGTTGCCCCAACCGCTGGTCATAGGGCAGCACAGCGCGGGTGGCATAGCCGCAGATCTGATTATGCCAGATGCCGACCAAGGCCAGCAGCATGGGCATGTTCTCGTGCGGGGCGGCGGCGCAGAAGTGACGGTCCATCGCCTGCCCGCCGCGCAGAAACGCATCAAAGGCGCGTGGGCCAATGGCGATCATCAGCGACAGGCCGATGGGCCCCCAGACGGAATAGCGCCCACCGACCCAGTCTTCGAAGCCAAAGACCTGATCCGCATCGATACCGAAATCGCTGGTCTTGTCCTGCGCTGTGCTCAGGGCGGCAAACTGCTTTGCCGGATCGCCGTCATTCTCTGTCATCCACGCGCGTGCGGTACGGGCGTTGGTCATCGTCTCGATCGTGGTGAAGGTCTTGGAAGCGACGATCACCAATGTGGTTTTCGCATCAAGCCCGCGGAGCGTGTCCGAGATATGCGCCCCGTCGACATTCGACACGAAGTGGCAGCGCGGCCCGTCATGATAGGGCGAGAGCGCCTGCACCGCCATCGCGGGCCCAAGATCGGACCCGCCGATACCGATATTCACCACATCCGTAATGTCGCTGCTGCGGATCTGATCCGCGAAACCGCGCATCCGGTCGAGCGTATCATGAACGCCGGGCATCACATCCGCCCCATCCACCATCACCGCCCCGCCATCAAGATTGCGCAGCGCCGTGTGCAGTACCGCGCGGTCTTCGGTCTCGTTGATCTTTTCGCCTGCGAACATCGCATCGCGACGCGCGGGCACGTCCGCGGCATCGATCAGCGCCAGCAGCGCATCCATCGTATCGCGGTCAAGGTTGGTTTTGGAGAAGTCGAACAACATGTCGCCGGTCTGCGCGCTGAACGTCTGGGCGCGATCGGCTGTGTCGAACAACGACAGGATAGAGCGGTCTTGCACCGCCGCCTGCATACGGATCAAATCATCAAAATGCGTCATGGTGCCCAATGTACTGTTGCCTCGTTCAATACTGCGCCGATGGGGGCCTGAAGGGCCGGCAGGCTTTGCGCCTGTTCCACCGCTGCGCGTTTTTCATCGCCAAAGATCACAAGATGTTTTGACATTGCGCCTTCCAGCACCCTGCGCGACAGGGTGATACGCCCGATGTCCTGCCCGTCGACATCGATCGGGCAGAGCGCCGGCGCGTCCGCGGCCATTGCCGCCTCAAGCCCGTTGGAACCCGGAAAGAGCGAGGCCGTGTGCATATCCGCGCCCATGCCCAGCAACAGCACCGACAGCGGCAATCGGGATTCGATCTTGGGGGACAGTGTTTCTGCGGCCTCGGCCGAGGTCAGCCCGTCGATGTAGAACGGGGTGAACGCTGCCTCGGCCGCGCGCCCCACCAGCAAGCGATTGCGCAAGAGCCGCGCGTTCGACATCTCGTGGTCGGGGGCGACCCAGCGTTCGTCACCCAGCATGACCTGCACCCGCGCCCAATCAAGATTGGCCGCGCTGAGGCTGTCAAAGATCGGCCCCGGGGTTGTTCCGCCCGGCACCGCAAAGCTGACCGTGTCATGGGACAAAAGGGCGTTCTTCAGCTCCCCCGCGATCAGATTGGCGAGGTCCATCGCAAGGACTTCGCGGTCGGCATATTCGATCAACCTCATGCAGAATACTCCCGCCATTGGCGCTGGTCACGGCGCATCAGTTCGTTGGCATCTGTCGGGCCGTCGGACCCGCTGTCGTAGGGTTTGGGCACGTCATTGCGCGCTTCCCAGCCCTGGATGATCGGGTCGGTCCAGGCCCAAGCGGCCTCTACCTCGTCGCCGCGCATGAACAGGGTCTGGTTGCCACGGATCACGTCCATGATCAGACGTTCATAGGCGTCTACCTGTTCGGAGCCTTCAGGCCCCAAAGCGTCGGCGAATGTCATATCCAAGGGCACGTCCACCAAACGCATGCCGCCCGGGCCCGGTTCCTTGATCGTCACGCCAAGGGTGATGCCTTCGTTCGGCTGCAAACGGATCGACAGAACATTGCGGTGGCGGCCTGCGTCTTCGGCAAAAATCGAATGGGGCGTTTCCTTGAAGACGACCGTGATCTCGGAGGACCGCGCCGCCATGCGTTTGCCGGTGCGTAGGTAAAAAGGCGTGCCAGCCCACCGCCAGTTACTGATGTGGGTTTTCAGCGCGACGAAGCTTTCGGTGCGCGAGCGTGGATCCCCCACAGCGGTACGGTAACCGGGTTGTTCGGCCTCGTTGCACGGTTCTGCCTGATATTGACCGCGGGCGATGTGGTGCGGCAGCACAGGGTCGAGCGCGCGGATCACCTTGAGCTTTTCATCGCGGACCGCGTCGGGGTCAAACCGCGCGGGCGGCTCCATCGCGATCAGGCACAAAAGCTGCATCAGGTGGTTTTGCACCATATCGCGCATGGCACCTGATTTGTCGTAATATTCGCCCCTGCCCCCGACGCCGACGGTTTCGGCCACGGTGATCTGGATGTGATCGACATATTGGCTGTTCCACAGCGGCTCGAACAGCATGTTGCCAAACCGCACAGCCATCAGGTTTTGCACCGTCTCTTTACCCAGATAGTGGTCGATCCGGTAGATCTGGCTTTCGTCGAAATACTTGGCGAGCGTGGCGTTAAGCGCCTGCGCGGTTTTCAGGTCGCGGCCAAAGGGCTTTTCGACGACGATCCGGCTTTGCGCGTCAGCCATGCCCCATTGTTGCAGACGTTCCGCCAGATCACCGAACAAAGCGGGCGAGACGGAAAAATAATAGGCCTCTACCCGTTCGGTCCCGGCCATGAGCTTTTGCAGCTCGGCCCAGCCGTCCTCGCCTTTCGCGTCAATCGCGACATATTCCAGCCGGTCGATGAACCCGTCCAGCTGCGCCTTCTCGTGCTCGAAGTCACCGTTGAATTCGGCAATGGCCTCGCGGATCATCTGCTGGTAGCCCGCGCGGTCCATTTCTGTGCGCGCGGCACCAATGACACGGGCGTTTTCGGGCATCTGCCCCGCACAAAAGCGCCGGAACAAGCCCGGCAGGATCTTGCGGCGCGCCAGATCGCCTGTGCCGCCGAAAATCACCAGATCAAAAGGATCGACCGGAATGACGCGTGATACCATGTGGATGCTCCTTGTCGCGAGGCTACGACGTTTGGGTGCCGAGATGTGATGTTAGCGCAAACATACTGAGATTTCCGTTTTTCACAAGTCTGTGCACCAAATGACACGGGGTTTTATTGCGCATACCATTCGCATAGACAAAGAAAAGTAATTTATACAGGTGAGGCTCGGTTTCCTATGAAAGACGTTGTCGACGCAAATATCGGTAAATTTCAGGATCCTGCCCTGACGGCCAAGGGCGAACCCCGCGCGACTGTCAGCCTGACAAACCCGCAGACGCTGTGGTTCAACACCGGCACCCTGTGCAACATTGAATGTGTGAACTGCTATATCGCGTCCAGCCCCACGAATGATGCGCTGGTCTATATCACCGCCGACGAGGTGCGCGATTATCTGGGGCAAATCACGCAGCGCAACTGGCCAGTGACAGAGATTGCCTTTACCGGCGGCGAGCCGTTCATGAACCCGCAGATGATCGAGATCACCGAAGCCTCGCTGGCCGCCGGATATGACGTGCTGATCCTGACCAACGCTATGCGCCCGATGATGCGTAAATCCGTGCAAGCGGGGCTGGTGCGCCTGAACGAAGCCTATCCCGGCAAGCTGACATTGCGCATTTCCGTGGATCACTACCGCACCGATCTGCATGACGCAGAGCGCGGCGCGGGCGCGCTGGAAAAGACAGTGACCGGCATGAAATGGCTGCGCGATAATAACATCCGCATGGCCGTTGCAGGGCGGTCGGTTTTTGGCGCCACAGACGAAGACAGCCGCGCCGGATACGGGGCTTTCTATGCTGAACACAGCTTTGACATCGACCCGCAAGACCCTGGGATGACAGTGCTTTTCCCTGAGATGGATGAAACCGTCGAAGTGCCCGAAATCACCACCGCTTGCTGGGGAATCCTGGATAAATCCCCCGACGCGGTGATGTGTTCAAGCTCGCGTATGGTGGTAAAGCGCAAAGGTGCGGCGACCCCTGCCGTGCTGGCCTGCACCCTGCTGCCCTACACCGAAGAGTTCGAGCTGGGCCATTCGCTGGAAGAGGCGGAAAAAGACGTAGCCCTGAACCACCCTCATTGCGCCAAATTCTGTGTCTTGGGCGGGGCAAGCTGTTCGGCCTGACCCCGCGCACGCACAGCATTAGGGGCGGATGATCGCGCCGACCTTGGGGTCGGCCTCCCCCCGTGCGAGGGTGGCATAGACCTCTTCCGCATCGGCCACGCCGTCATGCACCTGCACCTCCATCCAATCGGATGCGCTGGCCGCGATGCGTTTCCACGCGGCGGTGATCTGCGCCTCGATCTTGCCGGGGCCCCATTCCTCGCGGCGTTTGGCGACCTGTGAGGGCGCAAAGAAGAATTGCGGCTTGGGGCCGTCCAACGGCGCTGTCGAGGTAAATTGATCCCAATGGCTCAACCCGACCGCAGAGGAATGTTTTAGCTGATTTTTCAACGTGCTGTGCAGCTTGGCTTTGACCGTACTATTGCCCGACATATCGACATAGACGGAGGGGACGTGGGCCAGCGCGTCGATCTGGTCGTAGGTCAGCACCGTATCGCAATGCCCTAAACCTTCAACAAACGCGCGATTCCCGGCAGATGTGAGGCCCACGATCTTGACCCCGCGCGCCTCTGCCTCGGCGAGGTAGCTGCACAGGCCCAATCCGGTTTTTGACGAGGCGCTGCCCACAATAATCTGCTCTGCGCCGAAGAAGTCATTATCCAGCAGCCAATCGTAGATCAGATAGGACGTCGCCAGCAGCGGTTGCAGCAAGGCGCGCAAGTGATCCTCTGATGCGGGGGCGGTTTTGACGGGCGTGTACTGATTATAAATCAAGGGCAGTTTCGCCCGATGCGCCGCCCCATCCACCAGACCGGCCGCGCCTTGTTCAGGTGTGATCACCAGCTCGGATGCCATTGGATAAAAGCCATACAGGCGCGTTCCGACCTCAAGCACATCTGTGCGGCTTTCGACAACCTTTGCAGTCCCCCACACGGGCACGATCCCCCATCCGTTCTCGGATGTCGGGAAAAACTGCCAATAGCCGATATCGAAACCCGCCGCCGCATAGGTCACGTTGTTCGATGTCACGGCAAAGCTTTCGATCGCAAGACGCGCCTGCCCCGGTGCCAGCGGCTCTCCCTCCGCCTCGAGCATGCGGGTTTCGGTGATTGCGTTTTGATTGACCAATATCTGTTGCACGTAGATGCCTCCCCCTCGTTTTGCTTTAGCCTACCCCAAAAGCGCGGGTTTGAACCACCAATTGACGTTGACGTTACGCCCCAAAAATCACGCCGGATTTAGTATCATTATATTTCAATAACTTAGCCTGATGAGCAAGTGAATCCCCGCCTGCCAAGGCCGCAGGCATTGCACCCGATATGCCCCGTCTGCTATACAAAACCGCAAGATATAGAACCAGCAAGAGCTAGGCAGATTACGTGAACGACACGCCAGAAACCCCTGAAAACGATGACGAAATCCCGGCTACGCGCCCCGTGTATGATGGCCCGTCGGTTAATATCGAACACGAGATGCGGACATCCTATCTGGATTATGCCATGTCGGTCATCGTTTCGCGCGCCATTCCCGACCTGCGAGACGGGCTGAAACCGGTTCACCGCCGCATCATCTATTCGATGTATGAGAAAGGCATTACCCACGATAAGGCCTACCGCAAGTCGGCAAAGTCCGTGGGCGACGTAATGGGCTCCTACCACCCGCATGGCGACAGCGCGATTTATGACGCTCTGGTCCGCATGGCGCAGGACTTCTCTATGTCGCTGCCGCTGATTGACGGTCAGGGTAACTTTGGGTCGATGGACGGCGATAGCGCTGCGGCAATGCGTTATACGGAATCCCGCCTTGATAAGGTCGCGTCCTTCATGACCGGCGATCTGGACAAGGAAACCGTTGATTTCATCGACAACTACGATGGCAAAGAACGCGAACCCACTGTTTTGCCAGCACGGTTCCCGAATATGCTGGTCAATGGCGCGGGCGGTATCGCCGTTGGTATGGCGACCAACATCCCGCCGCATAACTTGGGCGAAGTGATCGACGCCTGTCAGGCCCTGATCGAGAACCCCGATCTGACCTCGGAAGAGCTGATCGAATATATCCCCGGCCCCGACTTCCCCACCGGCGGGATCATGTTGGGTCGTTCGGGCGCGCGCAAAGCCTATCTTGAGGGGCGCGGCAGTGTGATCATGCGGGCCAAGACCCGTGTCGAAGAGATTCGTAAAGACCGTTTCGCCATCGTCATCGACGAGATCTGCTATCAGGTGAACAAATCCACCATGATCGAAAAGATCGCCGAGCAGGTGCGCGAGAAGAAGATCGACGGCATCGCCCATGTACAGGATGAATCTGACCGCAACGGCGTGCGGGTTGTGATCGAGCTGAAGCGCGACGCGACGGCCGAAGTGGTGATGAACCAGCTTTACCGTTTCACCCCGATGCAGACCTATTTCGGCTGTAACATGCTGGCGCTCAACGGCGGCCGGCCCGAACAGCTGACCCTGCGCAAGTTCCTGACATCCTTCATCGATTTCCGCGAAGATGTCGTCGCCCGCCGCACTGCCTATCTGCTGCGCAAAGCGCGTGAACGCAGCCACATCCTGTGTGGTCTGGCCGTGGCCGTTACCAATATCGACGAGGTCGTCGCGACGATCCGGTCCTCCGCCGATGCCGCTGAAGCGCGCGAAAAGCTGATGACACGCCGTTGGCCCGCGGAACAGATCCTGCAATATATCGCATTGATCGACGATCCGACACATACCGCCAATGACGACGGCACCTATAACCTGTCCGAAGCACAGGCCCGCGCCATTCTGGAACTGCGTTTGCAGCGTCTGACGCAGATCGGGGTGAAAGAGGTCACCGACGAGCTGGAAGAACTGGCCAAGAAGATCAAGGAATACCTTGAAATTCTGGGCAGCCGCGAACGGATCATGGGCATTATCTCGGACGAGCTGGCCGAGGTGAAAGACCAGTTTGCCGTGCCGCGCCGCACAGAGATCGTCGACTGGTCCGGCGACATGGACGACGAAGACCTGATCGCGCGCGAGGATATGGTCGTGACCGTAACCTCCGGCGGCTATATCAAACGCACCCCACTGGTCGATTTCCGCAGCCAACGCCGCGGCGGCAAAGGTGTTTCGGGCATGCAAACGAAGGAAGAGGACGTCGTCACCACCCTCTTCGTTGCCAATACCCATACGCAACTGTTGTTCTTCACGACCGACGGCATGGTCTACAAGCTCAAGACCTGGCGCTTGCCCCAAGGCGGGCGCACGTCAAAGGGCAAGGCGATCGTTAATATCCTGCCCATCCCCACCGGCGTTTCCATCGCGGCGATTATGCCCGTGGATCGCGACGAAAAAGAATGGGACGACCTTCAGGTCGTGTTCGCGACATCCGCTGGCACCGTGCGCAGGAACAAACTGTCGGATTTCACCAATGTCATGCGCAACGGCAAGATCGCCATGAAGTTCGAGGACGACCACGCCGACACCACGCTGATCAACGCACGCATCGCGTCGAATGATGATGATGTCATGCTGGTGACCAATTCGGGCCGCGCGATCCGCTTCCCTGCGACGGATGTGCGCGTCTTTAACAGCCGCGCCTCTGTCGGGGTGCGTGGGATCAAGCTGAACGGCGATGACAAGGTCGTCTCCATGTCGATCATCCGTCACTTCGACGCCAGCTCGGAAGAGCGGACGGCCTACCTCAAGATGCGCCGCGCGATGGCCGGTCTGGCCGATGATGCGGAAGGCGACGAAGACGAAGCCCCCGCCGATCCGAATTTCTCGCAAGAGCGCTACGCCGAAATGTCCGCGGCCGAGAACCTGCTGCTAACGATCACCGAAAAAGGCGCGGGCAAACTGTCCTCCAGCCACGACTATCCCGTGCGCGGGCGTGGTGGCCTGGGTGTGACCGCAATGGACAAAGCGATGCGCGGTGGCGATATCGTCGCCTCCTTCCCTGTCGAGATGGATGATCAGATCATGCTCGCGACCTCTAAAGGGCAATCGATTCGCGTCCCGGTAGAGGGGATTTCCTTCCGGTCGCGCAGTGCCGGTGGCGTCAAAGTCTTTGACACCGGACGCGGCGAAGTTGTGGTAAGCGTTGCCTGGATTGCAGACCAAGGTGATGAAACCGGCGACGACGAGATCGCAACGCCTGAGGCGTAAGTCGCCCAACAGAATGTTAAAAGCCGCCCCTCTTCCTGAGTGGGCGGCTTTTTTCTTTGCGCGCTACGGATTGCAAACCCATAAAAAAACGCCCCCGAGGGGGCGTTCTCGAAACTCTCAGATCGTCAGATCTGTATTGCTTACGTACCGTTGGAACCGTTTGTGCCGTTTGCGTCGTCATCGTTGCTTGCGATAACTGCGACAGCAACGATAACCGCTGCGATACCACCGGCCGCGGCGGGGCTCAGGCCCTCAAAGCCAACGCCACCAGCGGCGCTTGGATCGATGCAACGACGTGCAATGATGCCATCGATTTCGGTAGGTGCTTGGCAAGCGTAGGTAACGCCGTTTTCGCCAACAACTGTGGTTGGGTAGCCGGCAACGCCGGAATCACCACCAACAGCGGCTTGGGTTGTAACTTGGGCGGAAGCTGCGCCGGCAGTCATCAAAAGCGCGGCGGCGAATGCTGTGAAGCGTGTCATAATAATTTCTCCAGTTTGCGAAGGTCAAAAATCTTGATCATCATATCGCATATTTCAGGCGCAATAGCAAACTTGATATTGACGCTAGGGTCATCAGATCAAGTAAATGCAATTCAACCGACCGTTTTCGGGCTCGGCCAGACTATAATGCATATAGAGTGCTGAATTTCTCCGTCAAATAAGAAAGCAAGGGGGCCTCGCTCGGCTGCTCTCCGGTGGCGCGCGTGATCAGATCCCGCGGGGCGTAAAGCCCGCCGTGGCGCTGGACATTCTCGCGCAGCCAGCCCGTCGCCGCAGAGGTATCGCCCTGCGCCAATTGCGCATCCAGTTCCGGTACATCGCGGCGCAGCGCCGTATTCAGGCACCCGGCATAGACGTTGCCCAAGGAATATGTCGGGAAATAGCCGAACAACCCGACTGACCAATGCACATCCTGCAACACCCCGTTCGAGGGCCGGTCAACCGCATAGCCGAAATCGGCCTCGAACCTGTCGTTCCACGCGGCTTCCAGATCACCGACCTGCAGATCACCGGCCATCAAAGCGCGCTCCAGATCAAACCGCAAAAGCACGTGCAGATTGTATTGCAGCTCGTCGGCCTCGGTCCGGATATAGCCGTCAGAGACACGGTTCACGATGCGGTAGAAGGTTTCTTCATCCGCCACGCCAAAATCACCGAAGGCATCGCGCATCTGACCATACAACCAGCCGGTAAAGGCACGGCTGCGCCCAAGCTGGTTTTCATAGATCCGGCTTTGACTTTCGTGCACCCCCATAGACACACCCGCCCCAAGCGGCGTCAAAAGGTAGTCCTTGTCGATGCCCTGCTCGTAGCAGGCATGCCCGACCTCGTGGATGGTGGAATAAAAACAGTTGAACGGGTCCAGCTCGTTGGTGCGTGTGGTGATCCGAACATCAAGCCCCGACCCGCTTGAGAACGGATGCACGGCCTTGTCGACACGCCCCATGGACATATCATAGCCGAAGGTGGTGGCGAGCTGACGTGTCAGCTTCATCTGGGTCTCCGCGTCAAAGCGGCCCTCTAGCACCGGCGGTGCTTCGGCGGCGCGCACGGCTTCGCGCAGGCGCGTCAGCTCGGGGCGCAATGCGCCGAACATCGCCTCCAGCTCGGCAGCACGCGCACCGGGTTCATAATCATCCAGCATCGCGTCATAGACATCGCCGCCAGCAGCCAGCGCCTGCCCTTCTTCGCGCTTCAACGCGATCACCTCGGTCAGGGTCGGGGCAAAGGCCGCGACATCATCGGCGGCGCGCGCCTCGGCCCAGATGCCCTGCGCTTCCGAGGTGACCCGCGCGATCCGGGCGGCCAGCGCTGCGGGCACTTTAGAGCTGCGCGCGTGACTGCGACGGATGTCACGCAGCTGCGCTTGTCCGACGGGGTTCAGCGCCGCTTCGTCGATCCTGTCCAGCCATTCGGGAACGCGCGGATCAACACGGCGCGCATGAAGCACGCCTTCCATTGCCGCCATCTCCTCGCCACGCTGCGGGGCCGCCCCGCGTGGCATGACGGTCTCCTGATCCCAACCCAACCGGCCCGCGACCTGTGCCAGCGCCTCGGTTTCGCGCTGGAACGCCATCAGCTCATCAAAAGCACTCATCAGGATTTACCTCGTACAGATGTCGGAATGGGATAGGCGCTCAGGAAGCGGGCGCGCAGGATCAACACCCACAGCACCACGGCAAGCACCTGATGGAAGATCGCGATATGTACCGGTGCGGCGTTGATCACGGTCACAATGCCCAAGGCGATCTGCCCCAGCATCGCAATCATCATCAGGTTGAACGCTTTGCGCGTATTGGGATGCGCCGACTTACGGCCCCGCAGCCAGACCACGATAGCGAAGGCAAACAGCAGATAGCCCGCCATGCGGTGCATGAACTGCACCAGCCCGGGGTTTTCAAAGAAGTTGCGCCAGACCGGCGTGATGCTGAAGGCGTCAGGCGGAAAGAACTGCCCCTGCATCAGCGGCCAGTCGACAAAGAACCGCCCCGCATCGATCCCCGCGACCAGCGCGCCCAGCAGGATCTGCAGGAAGGCAAAATGCAACAGGCCCGTGGACATGCCGAAAAGCTTCGCCTCCTTGGCGCGTCGCGCCTGCATCAGGTCACGCTCGCTCCGGCCCAAGAGCAACGCATACCAGGTGATGAACCCGAGGATGACAAAGGCAAGCCCCAGATGCGTGGCCAAACGGTAGCTGGCGACATCCAGAACCGCCTCTCCGGTGGTGACGCCCGACGACACCATCCACCAGCCGATCGCACCCTGCAGACCGCCAAGACCGCCCAAGACAAGCAAACGCCCGGACCAGCCAACGGGGATCTGGCGACGCAAGAGAAACCACAAAAACCCGACAGCCCAGACCAGACCGATCACCCGGCCCAACTGCCGGTGGCCCCATTCCCACCAGTATATTGCTTTGAAATCAGACAGTTCCATCCAGGAGTTCTGGACCTGGAACTCGTCAATCTCTTGGTATTTGGCGAATTCCGACTGCCAGTCCGCCTCGTTCATCGGCGGCATAGCTCCGGTAAAGGGCTTCCATTCGGTGATGCTCAGGCCGCTGTCGGTCAATCGGGTCAGACCGCCCACGGCGATCATCACAAAGACCAATGCAAATAGGATGAACAGCCAGATACGGATGCCACGGCGTGCCCCACCCCGCCCGCGGTCAATGCCGCCAGCCTGTGCCACGGGGCGCGTGGCCTGCGCCTCGCCTACGTCCTCGAACAGCTTTCGTTTTTCGGCCATGGTGCCTCTCGTCTGCTAGGGTTTGTGCAGAAGTAGGACACAAGCGCACAAAGGTCTAGCCGCGCTCTTTCCAACGTACCATCTGTCGCAGGGTGCCGTGCAAGGTCTGCACGTCGGCACGGGTCAGCGGCAGGCGCGACCACATGTTGCGCAGATTGATCTTCATGCTGGCGGCCTTGTGCTCGGGGTAGAAAAAGCCGGCGGTGTCGAGACGTTCCTCGAAATGACGTGCGAGATGTTCGATCTCGCTGTTGTCGGCCCAGTCGGTGCCCGCCATCTCGACCTGCTCGGCCACGACATCGCCCTGCGCACGCATCCACTCATAGCCCATCAGCAACACACATTGCGCAAGGTTAAGCGAGGCAAAGGCAGGGTTTACCGGGACCGAGACAATCGCATTCGCGCGGCTGATATCATCATTCTCAAGCCCTGCCCGTTCCGGCCCGAACAGCACCGAGACACGGCGGCCCTCGCGGATCATCTGCGCGGCTTTGGCCATAGCCGCTTCAGGACTATAAACTGGCTTGGTCAGATCTCGATCGCGCGCCGTGGTGGCAAAAACAAAGGCAGCATCGCCCACAGCACCGGCCAGATCATCATAGATCACCGCCTCATCCAGCAACCGCCCCGCACCAGATGCCATAGCAACGGCCGAAGGGTTCGGCCAGCCGTCACGCGGCGCGACAATGCGCATGCGATCAAGGCCAAAGTTCCACATGGCCCGTGCGGCGGCACCGATGTTTTCGCCCATCTGCGGGCGCACAAGCACAAAGGCCGGGATCTGCGGGTGTTCTACTGTATCATTCATGGGCACCTCATACGCGCGCGGCGCGCACCTCGCAAGAACGACGGGGCGCTCCGCGCGCCTTCCAAATGGGAAAAAATCCTCGCCGAAGGCATAAAAGTTTTTCTTTCCCCGCGTGATCCGCTAATTGACGCGCAATAACGCAAAGGACAGCAAGCCATGGATACGCCCGAACAGCCGCAGCTTTACCTGATTACCCCGCCCGAGCTTGAACTCTCCAGCTTCCCCGACCAGCTGGCGCGTGTGCTGGATGCGCATGATGTGGCCTGCGTACGTCTGGCGCTCAGCACCCGTGACGAAGATCGCGTAATGCGCGCGGCGGATGCACTGCGGGGCGTCACCGACGCGCGTGACATTGCGCTGGTGATTGCGGATCACACTTTGCTGGCGGAACGGTTGGGGCTTGATGGCGTGCATCTGTCGGATGCGGCACGCTCCGTGCGTCATGCGCGCAAGACCTTGGGCGATGACGCCATTGTCGGCAGCTTTTGCAACGGCTCGCGTCACGACGGCATGGCCGCAGGCGAAGCGGGTGCGGATTACATCAGCTTTGGTCCGGTGAACGCGTCCCTGCTGGACGATGGCACCCACGCCGAACTAGAGCTATTCCAATGGTGGTCCGAAGTGATCGAAGTGCCGGTCGTCGCCGAAGGCGGGCTCAACACCGATCTGATCCGCGCGCTCACCCCCGTTACCGACTTTTTCGGCATCGGGGATGAAATCTGGACCAGCGAAACACCCCAGCAGGCGCTCGCTGATCTGATTGCCGCGATGAAGTAACCGCGCAGGGCGGGTGTTACAGGAACACCCGCTCTACGAACCAATAGGCCCCGATGACCGCAATCGCGACCGACGCCGGAATGGCGACAAAGCGACGGTAGGGTGCCGCGACCTGACGGAACTGCACCGACAGGAAACACCCGGTAAAGACCAGCGCCAGCGGGATCAGGAACACCGGCACCGGTGCCTCCAGCAGCGCGGCCACGGCGGGCATCGGTACAATGCACAGCGCCAGCGCAATCACCGTCAGCGCCACATAAAGCCCCTTGGTCGCACGCGGGTCGCCCTGCCCGCGCATCACCCGCAGCGCCTGCCAGACACAGAGGAACATGACGGCAATCACGGTGAGCTGCCCGATCTCTACCCCGATGTTGAACCCGATGAGCGCGGGGATGAACTGGTCTTGCGGCAAGCCGAATTCCCCCAGCACCGAGGCAAAACCAAGCCCGTGCAACAGACCAAAGCCAAAGATCACCAGCGGTCTCCACGGGCTGAGCCCTGCAAGAAAGATATTCTCGACCGCGACATAGACGATAGAGGCGGCGATCAACGGCTCGACAATGCTACCGGGGACAGTCACCCAGCCAAGCGCGCCAAGCGCCAATGTCACCGTATGCGCGGCCGTAAACGCCGTGACCTGCCAGACCAGCGGGCGCAGATGTGTCGACAGGAAAAACAACCCCAGCACGAACAAGATATGATCCAGCCCTTTGGGCAGGATGTGGTCAAACCCGACGGGAATATAGCTGGCAAACGCCTCCCACGCGGATTGCTGTCCGCCGCCCGCAAGCAAAATTTCGGGGCTTTCCGCGCCACCGTCCAGATAACCGGTATAGGGGTTTTCGACCCCTTGCTGACGCAGGACCAGCGCGCCCGACCCATCGGGCCATGACACCACCAGCCCGCGCGTGTCTTGCGGCACCATTCCTTGCAGCGACCATTCGGCGATACGGGGCAGTTCTGGGTTCACGTCTTCGGGAAGCGTCAGCGCCACTGCCTCCAGCGCCACAGGCTCCCCATCGGCGCGCAGCAGCGGTAGCGCGTTCCACTGGGCCAGCAATTCCGGCGCACGGGCCGCGACCTCATCGGCGGGCAAGGCACGCAAGCTGTCGTAATCGCTGGCATCTTCGGCATCATTCGTATCAGCCACCGCGTCCAGATCAATGCCGGACATCAGCGCCTCTAGGTTCACGCGCAGATCAAGCGTGACCTGACCGTCGCTGCTTTGCACATCGGCGATGGTCGGCACGACTTCATGCGCCTGCGCGAGCCCTACCAGCCCACTTGACAAAACCAGCACATAGGCCAGCTTGAGTATCAGTTTATAAAAGGTTGTTGTCATGTTTCTGTCCCGTTTCGTACTCGTACTATCATTCTTATTACCAACTTCGGCTGTCACTGCGCATGAATTCTGGCTGGACGCGCCCGCGTATCAAGTACAGCCCGGCACCGAAATAACAACCGACATCCGCAACGGTCAGTTGTTCGAGGGCACACGCCTCGCCTATTTCCCGAACAGCACCGAACGGTTTGACGTGACTTTTGACGGGGAAACCGTGCCGGTCACGGCACGCATGGGCGATATCCCGGCGCTGACGATGACCGCGCCGGATCAGGAAGGGCTGGCAATCGTCGCGCATCAGGCCAAGGCGACAATGCTGACCTATAAAGACTGGCAAACATTCGTCGGATTTACCGTGCACAAGGATTTCATGCAGGCATTGGCCGAGCACCGCTCGAAGGGCTATCCCCAAGACAAGGTGCGCGAACGCTATAGCCGCTATTCCAAGGCACTGATCGCTGTCGGCGACGGACAAGGTGAAGACAAAGCCTTGGGGCTTGAAACCGAATTTGTCGCGCTCACCAACCCCTACACGCTTGCGGCCGATCAGCAGATGGAGGTCGCGCTGACCTACCAGCAAGAGCCGCGCCGCGATGTGCAGGTTGAAGTCTATGAACGCGACGCCGACAAGAACGTCACCGTGACCAAATACCGGACGGATGACGCGGGGCACGTCCAATTTCCGGTTACCGCGGGGATGACCTATCTGGTGGATGCCGTGGTGCTGCGCCCTGCCCCGGACGTGGAAACCACCCCCACCAGCCCCCAATGGGAGAGCCTTTGGGCATCGCTGACATTTGCCGTGCCGGAATAGGCCTTTTCGCGCCGCCGCGCCTTGCGCCCGCCATATCGGTTGGGCCATACCGGCGGCATGACACATACACCTGACATTCTCTGCATCGGTTCCGTGCTTTGGGACATTATCGGCCGTGGCGATACGGTCATGCGACAAGGCTCTGATATGCCCGGTCGCATCTCGCGTCTGCCCGGTGGCGTTGCGCTGAATATCGCGATGGCGCTGGCCCGCTTTGGGCTGTCCCCCGCCCTCATCAGCGCCGTCGGCCGCGACCCCGAAGGGGACGAGCTGATCGCCGCGTGCAAGCTGCGCGGGCTGCATACGGATCATGTGTACCGCTCGGATGATCTGCCCACGGACCGCTATATGGCGGTCGAGGGCACCAACGGCCTGATCGCCGCCATTGCCGATGCTCATTCGCTTGAGGCTGCGGGCGACAAGATCTTGCGCCCGTTCGAAGACGGATCGCTGCCCACCCCCTACCGCGGGGCCGTGGCGCTGGATGGCAATCTGACGCTGGACCTGCTGTCGCAAATGGCCCGTAGCCCGCTGCTCGAGCATGCCGATCTGCGCGTCGCCCCTGCGTCGCCGGGCAAGGCGCAACGGCTCACACCGTTTTTGCAGGCGGAACGCGGCACGCTTTACGTCAACCTCGAAGAAGCGGGGCTGCTGTGTCAGGCGACATTCGACAATTCGCGCGATGCGGCCACGGCGCTGCTGTCCCGCGGTGCGGTTCGCGCGGTGGTGACCGATGGCGGCAATCCCGCGACGGTGGGTGCGCCAAGCGGTCTGATCACTCAGAACCCGCCCCCCGTCTCTGTCACCCGCGTCACCGGTGCCGGTGATACGTTCATGGCTGCCCATATCGCGGCTGAAATCAAAGGGGCGGCACCAGACGCGGCCCTGACCCAAGCGCTTAGTGCCGCTGCCCAATATGTTTCTGGAGAGACCAAAATATGATTCCCCTGCACCGCTCTGCCGAAGTCGCCAAAGCCCATGCGAATGGAACCCCCGTTGTTGCGCTGGAAAGCACGATCATCACCCACGGGATGCCCTATCCGCAAAACCTAGAGGTCGCGCGTCAGGTCGAGGCAGATGTGCGTGAGGCCGGTGCGATCCCCGCCACCATCGCTGTGATCGACGGACGTTTGCACATCGGGCTCGAGGACGACGAGCTGACGGCATTGGCGCAGGCCAAGAATGTCGCCAAACTGTCGCGCGCCGATATGGCGGCCTGCATCGCCACGGGCGGCACCGGTGCCACAACGGTTGCCGCGACGATGATCGCCGCCCATCTGGCCGAGATCGCGGTTTTCGCCACCGGCGGTATCGGCGGCGTGCATAAGGGCGCAGAAGACAGCTTTGATATCTCTGCCGACCTGATGGAGCTTGCCCAAACGCCGGTGACCGTTGTCGCCGCGGGGGCCAAGGCCATTCTGGATGTGGCCAAAACGCTCGAGGTGCTGGAAACGCAAGGCGTGCCGGTGATCACCGTCGGCCAAGACAGCTTCCCCGCCTTCTGGAGCAGCACCTCCCCGCTGAAATCGCCCCTGCGCATGGATAACGCGACTGATATCGCCGCCGCCCATAAAATGCGCGGTCATATGGGTTTGCCCGGGGGGCAGCTGGTCGCCAACCCGATCCCGAAAGAGGATGAAATCGCCGCCGCTGATCTGGCACCCATCATCATGGCCGCCCAAGCCGATGCCAATACCCACGGCATCAGCGGTAAGGCCGTGACCCCCTATCTATTGCAGCGCATCTTCGAACTGACCGAAGGCCGGTCGCTGACCGCGAACATCGCATTGGTGCGTAACAACGCCCGTTTTGCGTCCAAAATTGCGGCTGCACTTATGTCAAAAGACGCATAAAGCTTAATTATTATGCGTCCTCCATTGTAGCAACGCGTGAAACGCCCTAGCTCTAACGCATTGCTGCAGTGGGATAACCTTCATTCATGAACACACCGTTTACGCCGCCCCTTCCTCCCGCACCGCGCCGGACTTTGCTCTCGCGGATCAGGGCTTCGTTCCTGACGGGGCTGGTGGTGATTGCGCCGGTCGGCCTCACGATCTGGCTGATCTGGAGCGTGATCGGCTGGATCGACGGGATCGTGCTGCCGATGGTGCCGCTGGCCTATCACCCCGACCGGCTGATCCAGACGTATTTCGGGTTGGACCCGTCTGCCCAGATCAACGTGCGCGGCATCGGTGTGATCATCTTCTTGCTGTTTACGGTCATCGTCGGTTGGCTGGCCAAGGGCATTATCGGGCGGTCGTTCATCCGTTTCGCCGAAAGTCTGGTAGAGCGTACACCTGTGGTGCGGACCATCTATTCCGGCATCAAGCAGATTTCGGAAACGATTTTCGCCCAGTCAGAGCGCAGCTTTGAAACCGCCTGCATGATTGAATACCCGCGTAAGGGTATGTGGGCGCTTGGTTTTATCTCTATCCCCGCAAAGGGAGAGGTCGCCGCAGCAGGGGGTGAAGGATCGAACCTTGTGGGGGTGTTTGTGCCAACCACGCCCAACCCGACCTCGGGCTTTTTGTTGTTCGTGCCGCAAAAGGATGTGACCGAGCTCGACATGTCGGTCGAGGACGCAGCCAAGCTGGTGATCTCTGCCGGGCTGGTCTATCCGCCAAAGAAACCGGTGCCTGTGGACCCATCCGCGACCCCGCGGCCCGACCGCATTTCCCCTAGCTGAACATCTTGCGCAGATCGACTGAACTGCGTTTGCCTACACTGTCGATATCGGTTTGCAGAAACCGCTCGGCCGAGGTGCGGCCCGCGGATTTAAGCGCAGTGATCACCGCCCCGTTCGGCACGCTTTTGGTAGCGGTGGACAGCTGCGACATCAGATCATCGTCAGCGACCATGTGAATCCGCAACCGCTGCATCTGACCTTCCTCGACACGTCCCTGATCCAGCAGGTTCTGCACAAAGTGGATCGCACGAAGTTCGCGTAACAGGCTGGAATTAAAGCTGATTTCGTTCACTCGATTGTGGATCATCTGCGGCGTGGTGGGCAGTTCGTCCCGTTCAAGCGGGTTGATATTGATGATGACGATATCCCCCGGCAAGTCCGAGGAATACAGCGGGAAAAGCGCCGGATTGCCGGTATAGCCCCCGTCCCAGAACGCCTCGCGCCGGCCCGATTTCGGATCCTCCATCTCGATCGCCTGAAACAGCGTCGGCAGACAGGCAGAGGCGAGGATCGCGTCAGGCGTGATCTCTTCTTTCTCGAAGACGCGAATCTTGCCGTCGCGCACTTTGGTCGCGCTGACAAACAGCCGTGGTCCCGCCGCCTCGCAGATATGTTCGTAATCAAACGTCTCGACAATATCGCGCAGCGGGTTGCGATAGAGCGGGCCGTAGACATAGGGCGACACGATCTGCGTCATCGCCGTGCTGAGCATGACCGGCCAGCTATAGGCCATCGCCTGACTAAGCGCACCGACGCCAAAGGGGGCCATCCAGCCGTTCAGATGCAGGTTACCGACACCGGCGACCTTATCCCACAGCCAATCCAGATTATCGCGCGCGGCCTGATGCCCGCCCTTGATCAGCCCCGCCTTCAATGCAGCGCCGTTCAGTGCGCCAGCCGATGTGCCGGAAATACCGCTGATCTCAAGCTCTGGCTCTTCCAGCAGCCGGTCAAGCACGCCCCAGGTGTAGGCCCCATGCGCGCCGCCGCCCTGTAGGGCAAGGTTGATCTGTTTTTTCTGCATCTAGACGCTCCGCCAATCGGCGCGCGCGAGGTATCCCCGCGCGCGGCGACGGGTGCTATATTACAGGGCGGTCCAGCCACCATCGACGCTGATCGTTGTACCGGTGATCTGGTCCCCTGCCTCGGAACATAGGAAGGTCGCGGTGCCGCCCAGTTGTTCGACCGTGGCGAACTCTTTCGACGGTTGGCGCTTGAGCATGACGTTCTTGATCACCTCTTCGCGCGACATGTCGTATTCTTTCATCGTGTCGGGGATCTGCTTTTCTACGATATCGGTCAGCACATAGCCCGGGCAGATGGCATTGCAGGTGATCGGGTCTTCGGCCGTTTCCAGCGCGGTGGTTTTGGACAGCCCGACGATCCCGTGCTTGGCCGCAATATAGGCGGATTTATAAGGCGACGCCGTGAGCCCGTGCGCCGAAGCGACGTTGATCACGCGGCCCCAGCCCGCCTCGCGCATCATTGGCAGAGCCACTGCGGTGGTATGAAACGCAGAACTGAGGTTGATGGCGATGATCGCGTCCCATTTCTCGGTCGGGAAGCTGGGGATCGGCGCCACATGCTGGATGCCCGCGTTGTTCACCAGAATATCGCAGCGCCCTGCATCGGTGATCAGCTGGCGGCATTCTTCGGCTTTCGACATATCCGCCTTGATAAAGCGCGCGGTGACTCCGGTTTCGTTGGCGATATCTTTCGCAATAGCGTGGTCTTCGTCGCGGTCGGTAAAGGAGTTCAGCACAACATCCGCCCCCGCCCGCGCCAATGCCCAAGCGATGCCAAGCCCGATACCGGAATTGGACCCCGTGATGACTGCTGTTTTTCCTGAAAGATCGATGCTGTAAGCCATGAAAATCTCCTAGCGTTTCTGCAGGTGCATCATGGCGGGCTGTGAAACGAATGGAAACGGCTAATTCCGCACCCCGGCGGAATGCCCCTGCTGCCTAGACATATGCCGGATCACGGGCAAAAAAAAACGTCCGCACGAAGCGGACGTTAAGTTATTGAGGCAGGTTTCATACAGGCAAGAAACCTATCGAGCAGTGAGTTCGTTATACGCAATTCGCCGCCGTAATCCAAGCTTAAAGTTTGAACTGTAGCCGCCGCATCGCTAAGGAATACGCTAATAAAACAAGGGCAGAGCGGGATTGTTGCTAAAATGGCGTTTAAATTTTTCCAAAGCTGTCGGGCAGTTGCAGCTGTTTCTTCACTGATTCTTCTCAGTGGATTCGCCCGCGCCGAGCCCGCACATGGTATATCTATGTATGGGGACCCTGCTCTCCCACCTGATTTTGTGTCGCTGCCCTATGCCAACCCGGACGCGCCCCAAGGCGGCGCGATCGTTCTGGGCAACACCGGCGGGTTTGACAGCCTCAATCCCTTCGTGCGCAAGGGCACCTCTCCGTGGCAGTTGCCGTTCTTTACCCATGAAAGCCTGATGGGCCGTTCGTGGGATGAACCTTTCGCGCTTTACGGGCTTTTGGCCGAATCGATTGAGGTCCCGGAGGACCGGTCCTGGGTCGAATTCACCCTGCGACCCGAGGCGCGCTTCTCTGATGGCAGTCCGGTCACCCCCGAGGATGTGATCTTTAGCTACGAAATGCTCGGCACAAAGGGGCACCCGCGCTACCACGGGCTTTATGCCCAGATCGACAGCATCACCCAGACCGGTCCGCGCAGCGTCAGAATGGCGTTCAACACCGACAACCGAGAGCTGGCCCTGCTGGCAGGGATGCGCCCGATCCTAAGCAAGGCGCAATGGGAGGGCCGCGATTTCGCCAACGCCCCGCTGGCGGAGATACCGCTTGGCTCCGGCCCCTATGTGGTCAGCGATTATAAGGCGGGCAAACAGGTCATCCTGACGCGTAACCCTGACTACTGGGGCAAGGACGTGCCGTTTCGCAAAGGCACCCATAACATCGACGAGATAAAGCTCGACTTTTACGGCGACGCGAATGTGTTGTTCGAGGCGTTCAAGGCCGGAGAGATTTCCGCCCTGCGCGAATTCAACGCCGAAAGCTGGGCGACGCAATATGACTTCCCCGCCGTGCAGCGCGGTGATGTGGTCAGATCCACCTTCGCCCATAGCAAACCCTCGGGCATGACCGGATTGGTCATGAACACCCGCCGCGCTCCGTTTGACGACATCCGCGTGCGTGAGGCGCTGATCGCGGCCTTTAACTTTGAGTATATCAACGAGACGCTGACCGGCGGGGCGCAACCGCGCATTACCTCTTATTTCTCGAACTCTCCACTGGCGATGCAAGACGGCCCCGCCACCGGCCGCGTGGCCGAGTTGTTGACCCCCTTTGCTGATGACCTGCCTGCCGGCGCGCTTGACGGCTATGCGCTGCCCGTGTCCGACGGATCCGCCCGCAACCGCGCGGGCATCCGCCGCGCCATGGGCGCGTTGGCCGACGCGGGATACAGCGCCGATGGCGGCACCATGCGGGGGCCTGACGGGCAACCCTTGTCGTTCAGCATCCTGCTGTCCAAAGGCAGCAGCGAGAATATCGCCATTGCCGAGCTTTATATCCAGGCGCTGGCCCGATTGGGCATCACCGCCCGCGTGGACGCTGTGGATGACGCGCAATTCGTCGCGCGTAACGCGGCCTTCGACTTTGACATGGCCATCTTCCGCCGCGCCCTCTCGCTGAGCCCGGGCAACGAACAACGCTATTACTGGGGGTCGGAGGCTGCCGATCAGGAAGGCAGCCGCAACCTGATGGGGGTGAAATCCCCTGCCATTGACGCGATGATCAATACGATGGTCGGGGCCAGCAGCGCCGAGGATTTCACCGCCGCCACCCGCGCGCTGGATCGCGTGCTGACCGCCGGGCGCTATGTCATCCCGTTCTGGCAGTTCACCGAAGACCGCATCGCCCATGTCGCAGCGATGAAATACCCCTCCCACGTGCCGCTGTATGGCGACGGGCCGAACTATATGCCCGAGGTCTGGTGGATTGAACCGGCCCAGTAAGCGACGCGTGTAGGTATCAGGCGGCGGTGCCTGTGGCGTAGCGGCCCTTCGGGGAGAGTTTATTTGGCAAAATGAAGCGCGGGCCCGTCGGTTAGGTGAGCGATGTGACCCAAAGGATCGTGGCGTCCTCATCGCTGGTAGAAACGACGTTATGCCCCATCGTCGCATCATAATAGGCGCTGTCGCCGCGGCGCATTTCGACGGGTTCGTAGAATTCGGTGTATAAGGTGATGACGCCGGTCAGCACGTAAAGGAACTCCTCCCCGTCGTGGCGCACCCAGCCGTCGAACTCATCCATCCGGCGGGCACGGATACGCGCGCGGTAGGGCAGCATCTGCTTTTTGCGCAGCGTATCGGCCAGCATCATGTGCTCGTAGGTGGTCGTCGCCTTGGCCGCCCCCTCGCCCGATTTGGTGACCGCCATGCGCCCGTTGATCTGCCCCGCCGAGGGGGGCGTAAAGAGCTGTGGCACCGAGATTTCCAACCCCACGGCGAGCTTTTTCAGCGCCTCATAGGTGGGCGACATCTGGCCGTTCTCGATCTTGCTGAGCGTGGAACGGGCCAGTCCGGCCTGATTGGCGGCTTGCTCCAGCGTCCAGTTGCGCGCCTTGCGCAGCTCGCGCACGCGCGCCCCCAGATCAACAGGCGGGGCGGTTTCCGTCTCGCCGCTTTCGCGGGCGATCTGGATCATGGATTTCGGGCCGTCTTGCGTCATGCGCTGGCTATAGCGTCGCGCCGGAGCGCTTGCAACGCTGCTGCGCGCGGGGTAGCGATTGGGCATGCTGTCCGTCTCTGCGTCCACCGGCTTTGCGCCTTGCCCCGCCCCGTTCAATCTTGCCGCCCATGTTCTGGGCCGCGCCGCCGATTTGGGCGACAAGACGGCGCTTGCCATTGTCGGGCCCGATCGCGTTGAGGCGTGGCGTTTCGACCAGCTTGAGGCCGCCGTGCGCGGCACCGCGACGGGATTGCTGGGCATGGGGCTGCGCCCGGGGGACATCGTGCTGATGCGCCTTGGCAATACTGTGGATTTCCCGCTGGCCTATCTGGGCGCGCTGGCCGCAGGCTTGGTGCCTGTCCCCACCGCCGCCGCACTGACAGAGCCGGAGGTTGCCGCGATCATCGCCACCCTCGCGCCCAAGGCGGTCTTGCGCGATCCCGCCGTGCCCTGCCCGCCGAATGACACCACCGTGGATCTGGCCCAGCTCAGGTCCATGCGCGATTTGCCCGCGGCCCCCTGGCATATGGGAGACCCCGACCGGCTGGGCTATATCATCTATACCTCTGGCACGTCGGGCCGGCCGAGCGCGGTGATGCATGCACATCGCGCCATCTGGGCACGGCAGATGATGGTGCGCGGATGGTATGATCTGAAGCCCGAGGATCGGGTCATGCATGCAGGCGCGTTCAATTGGACCTATACGCTGGGGACCGGCCTGATGGACCCCTGGACCGCCGGTGCCACCGCCCTGATCCCGGCTGCGGGCGTGGCACCTGCGGATTTACCTGCCTTGATGGCGCGGCATGAGGCGAGCCTTTTTGCAGCCGCACCGGGGGTGTACCGTCAGATCCTGAAACGCCACGACCAGATCAATGTGCCAAGCCTGCGCCATGGGCTAAGCGCGGGGGAGAAGCTTCCCTCGGCCGTTGCCCGCGCGTGGCAGGCTGCCAGCGGCACGCCGATCTTCGAGGCCTACGGTATGTCGGAGTGTTCGACCTTTCTCTCCGCCTCTCCCGACCGTCCGGCGCGGGCCGGCACATTGGGCCAGCCTCAGGACGGGCGGCGCATCGCGTTGATCGGGACGGAAGGCCCGGTAGAGATCGGCCAAGAGGGCACCATCGCGATCCACAAGAGCGACCCGGGGCTGATGCTTGGCTATCTTGGCGCGCCGGATCAAACGGCCCAGAAATATCAGGGTGACTGGTTCATGACCGGCGATCAAGGTGTCATGGGCACGGATGGGCAGATCACCTATCTGGGGCGCAATGACGATATGATGAACGCGGGCGGGTTCCGCGTCTCGCCGATCGAGGTGGAACAAACCCTCGCCAAATTCCCAGGCATCCATGCTGTCGGCGCGGCGGAGGTCGAGGTTAAACCCGACGTGACCGTGATCGCGGCCTTCTATACCGCCGATAGCCCGCTGGACGAGGCCGCGCTGGCGCTTTATGCACAAGACAACATGGCGCGCTACAAGCAGCCGCGCCTTTTCATCCACCTGCCAGAGCTGCCGATGGGCGCGAATGGCAAACTGCTGCGCCGGTCCTTGCGTGCAGCCTATGAGGCACAACGATGACCCAGACGATCAAGCTTGATATCATGTCCGACCCGATTTGCCCTTGGTGCTATATCGGCAAAGCCCATCTGGACCGCGCACTGGAAAGCGAGCCGGACCACCCTTTCGCGATCGAATGGCACCCGTTCCAGCTTAACCCCGACATGCCTGCCGACGGGATGGACCGCCGTGCCTATCTGGAAGGCAAGTTCGGCGGCAAGGAAGGTGCGGTGCGGGCCTATGCCCCTGTGGTGGAACATGCCGAGAAAGCCGGTCTCAAGATCAACTTCGAGGCGATGCAGCGCACCCCCAACACGCTGAACGCCCATCGGTTGATCCACTGGGCCGGGATCGAAGGGCGCCAAACCGCTGCGGTATCGGCGTTGTTCAAAGCCTATTTTGTTGATGCGCGCGATATTGGCGATGCCGAGGTGCTCGCCGATATCGCCGACGGGATCGAGATGGATGCATCTGTTGTGACGCGTCTATTGGCGACAGATGAGGATATGGAAGACATCCGCAAACGCGATGCGCACAGCCGCGAGATGGGCATCAACTCCGTCCCGACCTTTATCGTGGGCGGGCGTCACGCGGTGCCGGGCGCGCAGCCGCCAGAGCTTTGGAAAAAAGTACTGGCCGAGCTGCGCAACGAAGGCTGAGGCCACGCGCCCGATCTGGAAGTCAGGGGCAGAAAGGCTTTGCCTTTGCGCTGAAACCCGCCTAGAATCAAACGGATAAAGGGGCAAAGACCTCTATCCAGATCGAGCGGGCAGCATGAAATACGATATCCCCTTTCCCTTTATGGGACGCGGGCGGGCGACGGTGGTGACACCGGCGGCGCGCCCGTCCAGCTTCACACCCTCCACGCCAATGACGCGGACGATCCTGACCTATGGCGGGTTCGACGGATTCCACACCGGTCACGCCGACTGGCTGCGGCAGCTGGCCCGTATGGGCAGCGATCTGGTCGTCGGATGCCAGAGCGAACAGTTCTGTCAACGTGCGGGGCGTCCGGCGCATCTCGGCTTTGCCGCCCGCCGTGCGGTGTTGGAACGGTGCCGCTATGTCTCGCGTGTCATTCCGCTTGAGACATGGGATCAGGTGCGCAGCGATATCGTGAATTACAACGTCTCGGTATTGGCCCTGCCCGCGCATCTTCCCCTGCCGGTGTCGGGACTGGACGAGATCGTTCAGGTACTGCGTTTGCCGGTGACCGCCCGCGAGACAGTGCAGCGCCAGCGCGCCCAAGCCAGCTGACGGCGCGACGCCGATTGCACTATCTGTAAGGCAGCCTTATGAACACCATAGGCTGCGCCCTGCGGCCCACCGTCACGATGGAGCCGATGGATGACCGACGACCGCCCCGACATCAACATGAGCCGCCCTGAGTTTGTAGCGCTGATTGCGATGATGTTCGCAATCATTGCTTTCTCGACCGATGCAATGCTGCCTGCCCTGCCAGAGATCGGCGCAGAGCTGTCGCCTTCGGATATGACAAAAGTCCCGCTGATTGTGACCGCCTTTATTCTGGGCATGGGGATGGGCACTTTTGTCACCGGCCCACTGTCCGATGCATTCGGGCGCAAGAATATCATCTACCTCGGATCTGCGATCTATATCGCGGGGGCTGTGGTGGCGTGGCTGAGCCAATCGCTGGAGGTGATGCTGATCGCGCGGGTCGTGCAGGGTGTGGGGGCTGCGGGCCCTCGGGTTGTGGCGCTTGCGGTGATCCGCGATCTGTATTCCGGCCGGCAAATGGCCAAGATCATGTCTTTCGTGATGATGATCTTTGTCGTCGTGCCCGCCTTTGCCCCTGCAATGGGGGCTGTGATCATCGCCCTGTCCGATTGGCGTGGCGTATTCTTGTCATTCATCGTTTTCTCGGCAACCTGTGTGGTCTGGGCCATGCTCCGCCTGCCCGAAACCCTGCCCAAGCCCAAGCGTCGACCTTTACAGATCGGCCTGCTGTGGAACGCGGTGAAAGAGATATTCAGCAACCCGATGGTGTGTCTGTCGATCACGGTGCAGACGCTGGTGATGGGGTTCTTGTTCTCGACGCTGATGCTGGTGCAACCCATTTACGACCAAGTCTATGACCGCGCCGAGAGCTTCCCCTTCTGGTTTGGCGTCGCGGCGCTGATCTCGGGGACGTCGAGCCTGCTGAACGCGCTGCTGGTCGTCCGGCTGGGGATGCAGCGCATCGTGATCCTTGCGCTTGGCCTGCAGATCGTATTGTCGGGCCTGATGCTGGGCCTTGGTCTGGGCGATCTGCCCGAGCCCTATGGCTTTGTCTTTTTCCTGATGTGGCAGGCGTCGCTGTTCTTTCAGGTGGGGCTGGTGATGGGCAATCTCAACGCGCTGGCGATGGAGCCTTTGGGCCATATCGCCGGCATGGCGGCGTCGGTCATCGGGGCGGTGTCGACGGTGATGGCGGCCATGCTCGCCTCGCCCATCGGGTTGATGTTCAACGGCACGATCACCCCGCTGATCGGCGCGGTACTGACGCTGGCGACACTCGCCTTTGCGCTGATGCTGCTTCTGGCGCGGGTCAACCGGCAGGCGGCAGCAGACCCCGCGGAATAGGGCTGAGCGACCACGTGGTGGCTGGTGGTGCCGGTTTCGCCCTTCGGGCGAGGATTTAGAGCCATTTGGAAGCGCGGACGAAGGCGCTTTAAGGAGGGGTAACAAAAAGGGGCACCGCTGATAGCGGTGCCCCCTTTTGATAGTGCGTTGATACCTGTGCGTTTATGCGGCGCGCTGAGCGCTTGGCTTGCGACGACGCCGCGCGGCACCGGCGGGTTTGCCCGCACCGCCGCCGTTACCACCGCCACCGTTACCGCCACCGCCGCCGCCGCCGGGGCGACCACCGCGACCACGACCGCGTCCGCCGCGACCCTTTGGCTTGGCGGGTTCGTCAATCGCTTCCCACGGACGGCCGGAGGCCACGGGGATCGAGATTTTCATCGTCTTCTGAATATCTTTCAGCTCGCCCATTTCATCCGGTGCGCAGAAAGCGATCGCCGCCCCGTCTTTGCCCGCGCGCGCGGTCCGGCCGATACGATGGACATAATTGTCGGGCACATTGGGCAGCTCGTAGTTGTAGACGTGCTTCACGTCGGGAATATCCAGACCGCGGGCGGCGACATCCGTTGCCACCAGCACAGTGACCTCGCCTTTCTTGAAGGATTCGATGGCGCGGTCCCGCTGACCCTGGCTTTTGTTGCCATGGATAGAGGCGGCTTTGAAACCGGCTTTGACCAGATCTTTCATCAGCTTTTCACAGCCGTGTTTGGTCCGCCCGAACACCAGGGCGCGTTCCTCGGTGTGTTTGCCAAGCAGTTCGATCAGCAGGGATTTCTTTTCCGCCTTGGCGATGAAATGCACCTCTTGGGTGATCTTGTCCGCCGCCTTGCCCGGAGGCGAGACTTCGATGCGGATCGGGCTGTTGAGGTAGCTGTTGGCGATCTCGTTCATCAGTTTCGGCATGGTTGCCGAGAAGAGCATCGTTTGACGCTCTTTCGGCAGCACCGCCGCGATCTTTCGCAGATCGTGGATAAAGCCCATGTCGAGCATCTGGTCCGCTTCATCCAGCACAAGGAAAGTGGTCTTGTGCAGCAGCACCGCGCGGCGGTCCATCAGGTCCAGCAAGCGCCCGGGTGTGGCCACCAGCAGGTCGACGCCGCGCTCCATCCGTTTGATCTGCGGGTTGATCGACTGGCCGCCGACAATCATCATGGTTTTCAGCTGGGTCCCTTCGCAGAACCCCTTGAGGTTTTCCATGATCTGGTTGGCCAGCTCGCGGGTCGGGGCCAGCACCAACCCGCGCACGGTGCGCGGCTCGGGCCGGGCTTCGCGTTCCAGCATCTGGGCCACCAGCGGGATACCGAAGGCGGCGGTTTTGCCGGTGCCGGTCTGTGCCAGCCCCATTACGTCGCGGCCATTCATCCCGTGGGGGATCGCCTGTTTCTGGATCGGGGTCGGATCGGTCATACCCATGTTGGTCAAGGCTTTGACCAGACGGCGCGGCAGGCCCATCATTTCAAAATCGCTCATCGTTTTGTCGTCTTTCCGCGGGATGCGGGGCAATGCCCCTTCCCGCCATAGCAATCACGCGGGCCCTGTCGATGCAGGGAAACCGCGAGGGACGCAAAGCAGATCGCAGGGGGCAGCCTAGTGCCAACACCCTGTCTGTTGCGCTTGGCCCCACGCGTGATTTTGGGAACATCGGCGGCCTTTTGTTCAGCTCTCATAAGACGCGACGATTTTAGGTCGACAGGTCAAGGGCTGGTCTGCTCACGCGGCAGAAGGCATCGCTTGCGCCCCAGATGGGCTGTTTGGGCGGCAAAGTCAACGGTGCTGTGAAAGATAGCCTAGCGCGGGGTGCTGCGGGCCAGCATCAGGGGCAGCACAGCGCTGAGGATGAATAGGCGCATCATGTGGCAGGCGGCGACGAAACCCGGGCTGATCCCCAGCACGCTGCCCATGGCGATCATGGTCTCGAACCCACCGGGTGCAAAGGCCACGAGGATATGCGCCAGCGGCATGCCAAGCGCCATAGCGACCGGGATCGCCCCCAGCAGGGCCAACCCCACGGCAAGGCAGGTCACAGCCAGCCCCGCGGCAAGCCCCTTGGTCAGATCGTCAAGCCGCACGCCGGAGAACCGCGTGCCGATCAAGGCACCGAGCACCACATAGGCGGGCATCACCAGCCACAGGGGCAGCACACCGGGGGCGAGCCCTGTCACATGCGCAAGCGATGACACCAGCATCGGCCCGATCAACATCGGCGCGGGCACCCGGATGCGCCCCAGCAGCAGCCCTGCCCCGACGGAGAGCACCGCCATCACCAGCAATGTCACGCCGCCCATAACGGGGCCGTCGGGCACGATGGACCCGCCCAGATCAACCCCCATCGCCAGTGCGACAAAGGGCACCACCAGCGTGAGCGACAACAGCCGCACCGACTGCGTGGTCGAGATACGCACCACATTATCCCCGCCATCGGCCGCCATCGCCAGCACAAAGCTGAGGTGTCCGGGGGCCGAAGCCAGCAGTGCTGCACGACGGTCAAAGCCAAAGAACCGCGCCAGCAGCCAGCGGCTGAGCACCAGCATCGCCCAGACCAGCACGGCCATCCCTACAAAAGCCAGCGGCCAGCGCAGCATGGCATCGACCGCGTTCTGGTCAAACCCTGCCCCCACCGACAGGCCAATGACGACAAAGCAGATGTTGCGCAGCGGCAGCGACACCCCCATGCGCGCGCCCGCCAGACCGGCCAGCGACACCAGCACCGCAGGCCCCAGCAGCATGTAAATCGGCGCGTTCAGCAGCCAGCCGATACCGGCCCCCACCGCGCCGATACAGACGGTGAAAACGGTCGTAAGCGTATCAGTCGGGGGGCGCGGCCATTTCATACGCTTGTGCTATCAGTTGGTCCCTTCCGCCACCAGCCCCGTCACGGGATGCGCCGCGAGGCTTGCACATCCCCCGACAAAGGGACATGCATCCACTGACGGATTTTTAGAACGATTGTATGAAGGAATAGGATATGGACAATCTGCGCGGCGCTTTGATCATGGTGCTGTCGATGTTGGGCTTTGCCATTGAGGACATGTTCATCAAGCTGATCGGGACGGATATCCCGATCGGGCAGATTATCTTTATGCTCGGGACCGGTGGCGCGCTTTGCTATGGTGCGATGGTGGTTATGAAGGGCGAGCCCTTGATGGATCGCGCGATGCTGACCCGCCCGATCCTGCTGCGCGCCTTGGGCGAGATTGTCGGCACCTTGGGGTTCGTATCGGCCATTGTGCTGACACCGATTTCTTCTGCCTCGGCCATTTTGCAGGCGACACCGCTGGTGGTGACCCTAGGCGCGGCGCTGTTTCTGGGCGATCCCGTCGGCTGGCGCCGGTGGAGCGCTATTCTGGTTGGTATGCTGGGCGTCTTGCTGGTGATCCGCCCCGGGATGGACAGCTTTCAGGCGCTGTCCCTGCTGGCGGTGCTCGGGGTGCTGGGGCTGTCCTTGCGCGATCTGGCGACGCGACGGGTGCCGAAATCGACCTCTACGTTCCAACTGTCGTTCCTTGCGTTTCTGGCGTTGGTCCCTGCAAGCCTGCTTTTCATGCTGGGCACGGGCACGGCTTTTGCGCCGATGTCGGGGGTGCAATGGCTGTTCATGGGGGCCGCGCTGACAACCGGCATGGTCGCCTATTATGGCATCGTCGCGGCCATGCGCATCGGCGAAATCAGCTTTGTCACACCGTTCCGATATGCGCGCCTGCTGTTCGCGATGGTTGTGGGCATCACGATCTTTGGCGAACGCCCCGATCTGCTGACCTATGTTGGCGCAACCATCATTGTTGCCTCGGGCATCTATACGGTATGGCGTGAGCGAAAGGTCAAAGAACAGGCCTGAACACTTTCCATCCTCCCCCCGGCGCGCTAAACCGCTGCGCAATTGTCATCTGCAAAAGGATAGCCCCTTATGAGCACGATCATCGACATCCACGCCCGCGAAATCATTGACAGCCGGGGCAACCCCACGGTCGAAGTCGATGTGACGCTTGAAGACGGCACAATGGGCCGCGCGGCCGTTCCCTCTGGCGCATCCACCGGTGCCTATGAGGCGGTAGAGCGTCGCGATGGCGACCAAAAGCGCTATATGGGCAAGGGCGTTCTGGAAGCCTGCGCCTCCGTCAATGGCGAAATCGCGGATGCGCTGGTCGGCATCGACGCGACAGAGCAGGTCGAGATTGACGGCACGATGATCGAGCTGGACGGCACCGACAACAAGTCGCGTCTGGGGGCAAACGCCATTCTGGGCGTATCGCTGGCGACGGCGAAGGCCGCGGCTGATTATTGCTCGCAGCCGCTCTACCGCTATGTGGGCGGCACCTCTGCGCGCATGCTACCCGTGCCGATGATGAACATCATCAACGGGGGCGAGCATGCGGATAACCCGATCGACATTCAGGAATTCATGATCATGCCCGTCGCGGCAGAGAATATCCGCGACGCGGTGCGCATGGGCTCCGAGGTGTTCCACACACTGAAGAAAGAGCTTTCGGCCGCAGGTCTGTCCACCGGTATCGGCGACGAAGGCGGCTTCGCACCCAACATCAGCTCCACCCGCGATGCACTTGATTTTATTCTGAAATCCATCGAGAAAGCAGGCTATAAGCCGGGCGAGGAAATCTACCTCGCGCTGGATTGTGCGGCAACGGAATACTTCAAGGACGGCAGCTATGTCCTTTCTGGAGAAGGGAAAGCCCTGACCAGCGCCGAGAATGTCGATTATCTGGCGGCCCTATGCGCCGACTACCCCATCATCTCTATCGAAGACGGCATGTCCGAAGACGATTGGGATGGCTGGAAGCTGCTGACCGACCGTTTGGGCGACAAGATCCAGCTGGTGGGCGACGATCTGTTCGTGACCAACCCCGAACGTCTGGCCGAAGGCATCAAACGGGGCTCTGCCAACTCCATGCTGGTGAAGGTCAACCAGATCGGCACCCTGTCCGAGACGCTGCAAGCGGTCGACATGGCGCATCGTGCGGGCTTTACCAACGTGATGTCCCACCGCTCGGGCGAGACCGAGGACGCGACGA
Source organism: Sulfitobacter pontiacus (assembly GCF_040790665.1). Taxonomy (NCBI): domain Bacteria; kingdom Pseudomonadati; phylum Pseudomonadota; class Alphaproteobacteria; order Rhodobacterales; family Roseobacteraceae; genus Sulfitobacter; species Sulfitobacter pontiacus. Next base: position 2,951,686 of record NZ_CP160849.1, read on the forward strand.
TTGCGGATCTTGCTGTTGCGACGAACTGCGGTCAGATCAAGACGGGCTCGCTCGCGCGGTCCGACCGGTTGGCGAAATACAACCAGCTGATCCGCATCGAGGAATCGCTTGGTGTGACAGCGGAATACGCCGGTCGTTCGATCCTGAAAGGTTGATTACGGGGGGCAGTTCGCCCCGCCCGAAGATACGAAAGCGCGCCGATCAAGGCGCGCTTTTTTTATGCTTGCAGTATCGCGTCCGGCGTCAGCTTTGGATCTGACGCAACAGGCTCGACCTGGTAAAGCCCACACGTATCATGTCCGTGTCGCTTTTCAGCATCGGCATCTTGATCTGGATCGTCCGCGGCTGCGCGCCAAAGGCCACGTTCATCCGGATGGTGGCCACGAATTTGCCTTGCGTCGACGGGCGCACGTCTTCGATCATACCCACGACCTCGCGGTCGGTGGTCATGACCGTAGCGCCCAATGCCGCCGTGATCGGGACAGAGGCCGCGGCGCGGGTCACATCGCCGCTGACACTGCGCGATACCGCGGCAGTCGTGCTGCCGGTCGTTCCGCTGTTGTCGGTCGTCGTGCCGCCACCGCTGTTGGACCCGCCAGTGCTGCCGACACCCACGCCAACGCCCGCGACGGAACCCCCGCCAACCGAGGCCCCGACACCAGCGCCCACGCCGCCGACAGAGGCGCCAGCGCCCGCATCAGCAACCGAACCGCCACCGACAGAGGCTCCCGCCCCCGCGCCGACGCTGCCTGCGCCCACACCAACACCGACATCCGCGGCGGACCCGTGGCCGACACTGGCCCCTACGCCCGCGCCAATACCGCCCACGCTGGCACCGACGCCGACATCCAGCGCAAAGGCCGACGTGGCGATGAATACCGTTGCAACCGAAGTTGCGGCGTTTTTAAGAAACATACTCGTCATGGTCATTCTCCTTTTGAAAAGGAACGGCGCAAGTAAAGCCCCCACTTTCTGCGCCACCGTTCTGAGGTAGCACAATTCAAGGTAGAACCACCCCGATCCCAAGCAAGGAAACAGACTGTTTACGGAACGCCGCTATGCAAGCGAGCAACAGCCCTTTGCCGCGTGGAAAACCCGCGGCGCACAGCTAACCTATTCGGGAAAAACGAAGATTACGCACGACCATAGCGCGAAAAGCAAACGGGCGACTCACGCCACAACACGTCCTGTCCAGCGAAAAACGCAGGTCACAAGGGCGACGATACGCTGGCGCGCCACCCATCAAAGGGCCTTATTCTAAACGCTGATCGCCTCGGTCGGCATGCTGACGGTGCCGCCCCCGACCGCAGCCCGCACCCCAGTGGTGCCGGGGCAAGAGGTCGGCAGCCCGCGCGCCACCCGCACGGCAAGATATCCGAAGGCTTGCGCCTCCAGCATATCACCGTCGAGCCCGATCTCTTCAATCGGCATGACCGGACAATCCAGACTGACACTGAGCATCTTCATCAACACAGGGTTGTGCCGCCCGCCCCCGGTGACCAACACACGATCGGGCAAACGCGGACAATGCTGCATTGCTTCGGCCACGCCAGCGGCACACATGGCCGTCAGCGTCGCGGCGGCGTCGGCGTCCGACAGTTCGGTCACCAGCGCGACCATCTCGTCAAAATCGTTCCGGTCCAGCGACTTGGGGGGCATCCGTGCGAAATAGGGCTCGGCCAGAAACAGCTCAAGCGCGCCGGCCTCGACCTGCCCGCGCGACGCGGTCTTGCCGCCCTCGTCAAAGGGCAACCCCAGACGCGCCTGCAACAGATCGTTGATGGGCGCATTGGCGGGCCCCGTGTCGAAAGCCAGCAGCGCCCCCTCCGCCTCGGGCAAGGGGATCGCCGGATCCACCCAGGTCAGGTTGCCCACCCCGCCAAGATTCAAAAAGGCCACCGGCCCCGTCAGCCCGGCATAGCGGGCGCAGGCGTGGTGAAAGAACGGGGCCAGCGGTGCGCCCTCTCCGCCCAGATGTACATCGGCGCTGCGGAAATCCCACACGACGGGCAGCCCCAGATGATCCGCCAGCGCTGCACCGTCGCCCACCTGCAACGTCCCCTGCATGCGCGGCGCATGGGCCAGCGTCTGTCCGTGAAAGCCGATCAGATCGACATCGGTATACGCCCCAAGGGCATCGATATGCGCCGCCTCGACCACCTGCGTCGCCGCCGCCACCTCTGGCCCTGACCATTTGCCGAAACCGGCCGCGATGGTGCGGCGCTCCTCGGCTGAATAGCTGCGGTAGCTCGACGTGCCGAAGCCCATGATATCGCGGCCGTCCGTCTCGATCACCGCAACGTCCACACCGTCGAGCGAGGTGCCGCTCATCGCGCCTGCGGCCCGCAACGGGCCTGTTTTAGCGATCCGTGTCGGGGTTCTTGCCCCTTGGGCCTTATTCATGGCCTTTTCCTTTGTCTGCTCAGCACCTATAGAGTGCACCACCACCCAAGCTGAGGGCAAGCACCATGACATACCACCCCAAATCCGATTTCATCCGCATCATGATGGAGCGCGGCTTTCTCGCCGATTGTACGGACTATCAGGGCCTTGATGACGCGCTTATCAACGGGGCTGTGCCTGCCTATATCGGCTATGACGCGACAGCGAAATCCCTTCATGTGGGGCATCTGATGAATATCATGGTGCTGCGCTGGTTGCAGAAATGCGGCGGCAAACCGATCACCCTAATGGGCGGCGGCACCACCAAAGTGGGCGACCCGTCCTTCCGGTCGGATGAACGCCCCCTGCTCGACAATGCCGCCATCGACGCCAATATCGCCGGCATGCAGCAGGTGTTCGAGAAATACCTGTCCTACGGTGACGGCGACAGTGACGCGATCATGCTGAACAATGCCGAATGGCTGGACAATCTGAACTACCTCGAATTCCTGCGCGACATCGGGCGGCATTTCAGCGTGAACCGGATGCTGTCGTTCGAAAGCGTCAAATCCCGTCTTGATCGGGAACAGTCGCTGTCCTTCCTCGAATTCAACTACATGATCCTGCAGGCCTATGACTTCCTTGAACTCAACCGCCGCTATGGCTGTTTGCTGCAGATGGGCGGCTCGGATCAATGGGGTAATATCGTCAACGGGATCGACCTGACCCGCCGCGTGCTGGATCAAGAGATTTTCGGCCTCACCACGCCTTTGCTCACCACCAGCGACGGCCGCAAAATGGGCAAATCCCAAGGCGGCGCGATCTGGCTGAACGGGGACATGCTGTCGCCTTACGAGTTCTGGCAGTTCTGGCGCAACACCACCGATGCGGACACGGGCAAGTTCCTCAAGATCTTCACCGAACTACCGGTCGAGGAATGCGACCGTCTGGGCGCACTGGAAGGCTCCGACATCAACGCGGCCAAGATCATCCTCGCGAACGAGGTCACGACCCTGCTGCACGGTGCCGAAGCGGCAAAGAACGCCGAAGCCACGGCACGCGAAGTGTTCGAAAAAGGCGGTGTCGGCGATGACCTACCCACCCTGACGCTCAGCGCGGCGGATATCGGCGACGGCATTTCTATCGTGCAGTTGATCGTGAAATCCGGTCTGGCCGGTTCGGGCAAAGAGGCAAAGCGTCTGATCACCGAAAACGGTGCCCGCTATAATGACGAACCGCTGACAGACGCAGGCCTGATGGTCGATGCCGCCACGCTGGCCACACCGATCAAGCTGAGCGCGGGCAAGAAACGCCACGCGCTGGTACAACTGGGCTAAGCCCCCGCAGTATGAGAGGGGGGCGGGTCGCCCTGCCCCCTTCAGCTTTCGGCTTTTTCTTCCAGCATCAGCCACTCGGCCTCTGCGTCCTGCAGCTTTTCATTCCGCTCGACCAAGGCATCGGTCGCTTTCTGGAATTTCACCGGATTGTCGGAATAGAGCGTCGGGTCGCTCATCAACTCTTCCAGTTTCGCGATTTCAGCTTCCAGTCGCGCAATCTCGGCAGGCAGCGCCTCAAGCCGGTGCTTTTCGGTAAAGCTCAGTCCCGATTGCTGCGCCGCTTTGGGCTTTTCGGATTTCGCCCCGGGCTTTGATTTGACAACAACGCTTTGGTCAAAATCATCCTGCTGGCGCTGCGCCAGATAATCCGTCCAACCGCCCGCATAGACAGTCGCCTTGCCGTCACCTTCCATCGCGATGGTGGTCGCGGCAACACGGTCAAGGAAGTCACGGTCGTGGCTGACCAGCAGCACGGTGCCGTCATAGGTCGACAGCAGCTCCTGCATCAGATCAAGGGTTTCGACATCCAGATCGTTGGTCGGTTCGTCAAGCACCAAGAGGTTGCTGGAGCGCGCCATGATCTTGGCCAGCAGCAACCGCGCCTTTTCACCCCCCGACAAGGACCGCACGGGCGCACGGGCCTGCCCCTCGTCGAAGAGGAATTCTTTCAGGTACCCAACCACGTGTTTCGGCTGCCCACGCACCAGAATCTGGTCCGCCTTGCCCGATACACGCATTTCCGGATCCCCGGTCAGACTGTCCCACAGCGACATATCGCCATCAAGCTGCGCGCGCGCCTGGTCGAACAGCGCGATCTCAAGGTTGGTACCCTGTTTGATCTCGCCCCCGTCGGGCTGTTCTTTCCCGATCAGCATATTCAGCAACGTCGTCTTGCCCACACCATTCGGCCCGACCAAGGCGATCCGATCCCCCCGCTGGATGGTGATGTCAAAGGGGCGTAGAATCGTCTTGTCGCCAAAGGCTTTGGTGATGCCCATAGCCTCGACCACCTTGCGGCCCGACTTCGGACCCGCTTCCAGCGCCATGGCGGCGGTGCCCTGACGTTTGATCTGGCTGGCGCGTTCGGCCCGCAGGTCTTGCAGGGCACGCACACGGCCCTGGTTGCGCTTGCGCCGCGCCGAAATGCCTTCGACAGCCCACCGTGCCTCCGCCTTGATCTTGCGGTTCAGCTTGTGGCGCTGCATGTCCTCTTCTTCCCACATCTGGTCGCGCCAGGCTTCAAACCCGCCAAAGCCGATGTCCTGCCGACGCACAACACCGCGGTCGACCCAGAGCGTCGCACGGGTCAACTCGCGCAGGAACGCCCTATCGTGAGAGATAATCACAAAAGCGGCCCGCGTCGCTTTCAGCTCGTCTTCAAGCCAGCGGATCGCTTCGATATCCAGGTGGTTCGTCGGCTCGTCCAGCAACATCAGCTCGGGCTCAGAGGCCATCAGACGCGCCAATGCCGCGCGGCGACGTTCCCCACCCGACGCGGTGCTGACAGGGCGCGCGGGGTCGAACTTCAGCCCCTCTCCGGCGCGTTCGACCTTGTACATCTCTGACGGGTCCAGTCCATGGGCCGCGAAGTCGCCCAAAGTCTCGAAACCGGTCAGATCCGGGTCTTGCTCCATATAGCCCACCGAAACGCCGGGCCCGACGATCACGTCGCCGCTGTCGGCCTCGACCAATCCGGCCATAACCTTCATCAAAGTGGATTTACCTGACCCGTTCCGGCCTACCAGCGCCAGTCGGTCGCCGGATTGAACCACAAGGGACATGTCTTCGAATACGGGATCGCCGCCGAATGTCAGCGAGATCTCGTTAACTTGTAAAAGGGGTGCGCGTGCCATGACAGCCAGCTAGCGCCGCGCCGCGTCAGCGTCAATGACCCCTCTTCCAAATGGGCTAAAATCCTCGCCGAAGGCATGAAACTCTTAGGTGGCACCGCGCAGCAGGCGCTTACGCCCCTCGGGGATCGCCGCGATTTCAAGGCCGGTAAATACATGCAGCGTGTTCATCTGGTGGTCGATCACCGCATGATCGCTCACCCAGCCCCCCATCATCAGATAGCTCCGCAGCAGCGGCGGCAGCATTTGTAGCGCGGCTTTCTCGGCCGGTTTATCCAACGTCCGTTCCACAAAGCCCACCGTATCGGGGGCCTTGACCTGCGGCTGCCAGTGCAGTGGCGCAAGGTGGCGGCTGTGCAAAAGCGCCATGACATCGCTATAGGGTGCCGGATCGGTACCCTTGAAGGAGGTGCACCCAAAGAGCAACGCGACCCTATGGGCATCCACAAACTGCGCCAGCGCGGCCCAGGCCATGCGCACGACATCCGGGTCTGTGACCCCCGGGGCCAGACAGAACCGCCCCAGCTCCATCATCGCGCCGGGGAAATATGCAAGCTTGGTCAGATCGTAGAATTGCGCGGCATAGCTTTGATCCAGCGACGCGCCCTCCATCAGCCCGATCCGGTAGCAGCACAGCAGGTCACCGCTGCCTTGATGTCGCACGAGGATATGATGTTTTTGCGCATCAAACCCGTCGATATCGCGCGGCTGAACCAGCCCAAAGGCCCGCGCGCGCAAGGCTTGCGCGGCGTCGATATCCTCAGGCGTGGTGGCACAATAGGCGCGGTACGGACCGCGTAAAAGCGGCTTGATCACAGCACCCTGTGGCACCGTCACGGGCCTGCCCTAGCCAGCCAGCGCCGCAGGGTTGAAGCGGCCAATGTTGCCCAGAAGCTGGCGGATAAAGGATTTATCCGAGATCGGCGAACTGGTGACGCGGCGGTCAAGGGTGACGACATTGCCACGCTCCAGCCCGAACCGTTCGACGTTCTGCACCACCCCGTTGCTGTCAAAGCTGACAGCGACAACTTCGCGCTCTGTCTCGCGCGGGGCCATGAACCACATCGCCTGACGGCGCGACCGCACATAGTAATACCCCGAATTGGTCAGCAACCCTGCCGACGCGGGCACGCCCACGGTTTCGGCCACGGTGTCGCGAGTGTCCTGGCCCACGGTGATCTTCTCAAGATCCTCTTGCGGCGGGATATAGCCGTGGTTGGAGTATTGCGGGGAGCAGGCCCCAAGCGTCAGACCAGCAGCGAGAACTGTGGCGGTCAGCAGTGTCTTTTTGACATGGCGGTCGATACGCATTCTTGGTGCCCTCTTGCCCTTGGGGATCATGGCTTTTATCTCGCATACACTAAGCACGCCCCATGGTTCAAGAAACGAAAGTACCCCTAACATGTCTCGCACGCCCCCAAGCCCCACAGCATTGCGCGTCGCAGAGCTGTCGCAGAATGCGCAAACCCCTTTCTCCCTGCGTCCCGACGCCGACAGCTTGCGGATGATCGCAGAAGAACTTGATCTTTCAGCATTACGTAAACTTTCATTCGAAGGGCGTCTCAAGGCGCTTGGTCGCAGTGATTGGGAGCTCAAGGCGCGTCTGGGGGCCACTGTGGTGCAGCCCTGCGTGGTGACGCTGGAGCCGGTACAGACGCGGATCGACGTCGATGTCACACGGCTTTTCGTGCAGGATTACGAAGAACCCGAGGAAGCCGAGGTCGAGATGCCCGAGGATGATCGCACCGAACCGCTTGGCGCGTGGATTGATCCCGCGGCCATCATGATCGAAGCGCTGGCGCTTGAGATTCCCGAATACCCCCGCGCCGACGGGGCCGAACTGGGGCAAGCGGTCTATACCAAACCCGGCGACACCCCGATGACCGACGAAGACGCCCGCCCCTTTGCGGGGCTGGCCGGCCTGAAGAACCAGCTTAAGGACGATACCACCGAATAACCCTGCCGGTTTGGGTGAAAAAAGGGTTGCTTCGGCGGGTTTTCGCAGTATTTTGCGCCCTTCACCCCAATTAAGGTTGGACATCGGATAGGCTTCGGCCTAAACGCACGTCACGCCCAAACCGGGAGTTGATCTGAAACACGGTCGTCTTTGGCAGGAAGCCGATGAACGACCCCGAAGGCAAAGGCACCAGACATGGCTGTCCAACAGAATAAAGTTTCCAAATCGCGTCGCAACAACCGCCGCGCACACGATTCGCTGACTGCAGCGAACCCGAACGAATGCTCCAACTGTGGTGAGCTGAAGCGCCCGCACCACGTTTGCGCAGCATGCGGTCACTATGACGACAACGAAGTTGTTTCTCTGAACGAAGAGATCGACCTCGACGAAGACGCGGCGTAAGCTCGTCACGTCAACCGCAGTTCATAAGAGGCATCGCACCAGATGACGGCCACGTCCGATCAGCCTAGCGCGAGAACTCAGCGCACCCTTATCTCAGTTGATGCGATGGGGGGCGATCAGGGCCCGGCAATCGTTGTTGCCGGGTGCTCTGCGTCCGCGCTAAAGAATCCCGATATCAGCTTTATCCTGCACGGCCCTGCCGAAACGCTGGAACCGCTGGTGGCAAAGCGGCCCGAACTGAAAGGGCGCTGCACCATTCGGGATGCCCAAGGGGTTGTCACAATGGATGACAAGCCCAGTAATGTCGTGCGCAATGGCAAGGGCACATCGATGTGGTCCGCCATCGAATCCGTGCGCGACAACGAAGCCTCGGTCGCGGTCAGCTGCGGGAACACCGGCGCGCTGATGGCGCTGTCGATGATCCGCCTAAAAAAGCTGCCGGGTGTGAACCGCCCTGCCATCGCCGTGCTCTATCCCTCCACCAACCCTCAGGGCTTTAACGTTCTGCTGGATGTGGGTGCGGATGTGCGTGCGGATGCCGATGACCTGCTGCGCTATGCGCTGATGGGCAAATCCTACGCCCGCAACGGCATGGACATCGAACGCCCGCGCATCGGGTTGCTGAATGTCGGCACCGAAGAACACAAAGGCCGGACCGAACTGAAAGAAGCCCACGAGTTGATTCGCGACGCCGCGGATGACGCGGGTTTTGAATTTGTCGGTTTCGTCGAAGGCGGCGATATCTCGGGTGATGTCGCAGATGTGATCGTCACCGATGGATTTACAGGTAATATTGCGATCAAGACCGGTGAAGGCACCGCGACGCTGATCGGCAATGGCCTGCGCCAAGCGTTCAAGAATTCGATCTGGTCCCGCGCGGCATCGCTGCTGGCCTATACCTCGCTGCGCCGCGTCAGCAAACGGTTTGACCCGCGCCGTGTGAACGGCGGTGTGTTTTTGGGGTTGAACGGCACGGTCGTTAAATCACACGGTGCCGCTGACGCGACGGGGGTTTCCTCGGCGATCAAACTGGCCGCGCGATTAGCGGAGAGTGAATTTACAAATCGGTTGGCTGCGCGTGTTGCTGCAGCAAAGCCGACGAAAGAGACCGAAGAATGACAAAAAGAGCCGTCGTAATTGGTGCCGGACACTACCTTCCGGAACGCATTGTCGAAAACGCAGAGTTTGAAGGCAAGATCGACACCAGTGACGAATGGATCCGGTCACGCTCCGGCATTGAACGGCGTCACTTTGTCGGCGAAGGCGAAACCACGTCGACCATGGCCACCGCAGCCGCCAAGGCCGCGTTGGCCGACGCGGGCAAGACAGCCGCCGATGTGGATGCGGTGATTGTCGCCACCTCTACCCCCGATCTGACTTTCCCCTCCGCCGCAACGATGGTGCAGGCGCAGCTTGAGATGGAGCGCGGCTTTGCCTTTGATGTACAGGCTGTGTGCGCGGGCTTTGTCTATGCGCTGGCCAATGCCAACGCGCTGATCGTCTCGGGTCAGGCTGACCGCGTGCTGGTCATCGGCTCCGAGACGTTCTCGAAAATCATGGACTGGACCGACCGCAGCACCAGCGTGTTGTTCGGTGACGGTGCGGGCGCGATCCTGCTTGAAGCGCAAGACGGCGACGGCACCGCAGCCGACCGCGGTATCCTCTCCACCGATCTGAATTCGGACGGGCGCTACAAAGACTTGCTGTATGTCGACGGTGGCATAAGCACGGGCACGACCGGCTATCTGCGCATGCAGGGGAATCAGGTCTTCCGTCACGCGGTCGAAAAGCTCGCCGCGTCGGCAAACACAGCGATGGACCGTGCCGGTGTCAGCGCCGAGGACGTCGACTGGATCGTCCCGCATCAGGCGAATATCCGTATTATTCAAGGCACTGCCAAAAAGCTGAACCTGTCGATGGATAACGTCGTCGTGACGGTTCAGGACCACGGCAACACCTCTGCCGCGTCGATTCCGCTGGCCCTTTCCGTCGGGCAAGAGCGCGGCCAGATCAAGAAAGGCGACCTGCTGGTCACCGAGGCGATCGGCGGCGGGCTGGCCTGGGGCGCGATCGTTCTGCGCTGGTAAGCGGCTTTTCTTCGCGCGAACAGCACGTTACGCCCCATAGTTGTTGACTTGCGGAAAAATCACAGCCTATGCTGCTTAAAACACATGGGGGGAAGATATGGCCGACAAAACGTTGACCCGGATGGATTTGAGCGAAGCAGTCTTTCGTGAAGTAGGTCTTTCCCGCAATGAAAGCGCACAGCTGGTCGAAGCGGTGCTTGAACATATGTCCGACGCGCTGGTCAAAGGCGAACAGGTCAAGATTTCATCTTTCGGCACTTTTTCGGTGCGCGACAAGTCGGCCCGCGTGGGCCGGAACCCCAAAACCGGCGAAGAGGTCCCGATTAACCCGCGCCGCGTGCTCACATTCCGCCCGTCCCATCTGATGAAGGACCGGGTTGCAGACGGGAACAAGCGATAACCTAATGCCCAAGTCTCCGGACGCATTCAGAACCATCTCCGAAGTTGCAGAATGGCTTGAAATTCAGGCACATGTCCTGCGTTTCTGGGAAAGCAAGTTCACGCAAGTCAAACCGATCAAACGCGCAGGCGGGCGGCGATATTATCGCCCCAACGATATGCTGCTGCTTGGCGGTATCAAACGCTTGCTGCATGAAGACGGGCTGACGATCAAAGGCGTCCAGAAGGTATTGCGCGAAGAAGGCATGGGCCATGTCGCGGCCCTGTCTGCGCCTCTTGACGGGGTCACGCAGGATGATCTGGATGCGGGTGGCGACACGATCGACATGACCCCCGCGCCGATGCACGAGGATGCAGAACAGACCCACGAGGGTGTTGTCCTCCCGTTCGAGCAACGCGGGAGCAAAGCGGCCAAGCCAGCCCCTGTCGAAGCGCCCGAAACACACGCAGAAACCACTTCGAAGCCCGAGGTGTCGGCAGAGGATACCCCCCCCCTGCCTACCGACGAACCGACCCTCGACGCGACAGAGGCGGAGCCGGAAGAGACCACCGTCGCCCCCGCTGATACCTCTGCGGAGGACGGTGCTACCCTGCCCGGCTTCCTGCGCCACCCGATGACCGACGCACCGGTGCCGCCAAGCGATAACACGCCGGACGAAGCCCCTGACGCTGCGCAAACACGCACCCCGGATCAGGACGCGCCCGCGCCGACCATCGACAGCACGCCAGAGGCAGCGCCGGAAGACAGCACCGCCGAAGCGCGGAACGTCGAAATGCCAGAGATCAACGCCGCACCGGAAGACCCTGTTGTTGCAAGTCCCAAGCCGCGTGTGATCGATCTGCCGCCTCTGACGGCAGAAGAAGACTTCCCCGCCAAACCCTCTGTGCTTTCTGCTGCATTGCTGTGCCGCGATCTGCCCGAGGATTCGGCCCGCGATATCGCCCCTTTGCTGAGCCGTTTGGGCGAACTGCGCGATTCCATTCGGGCCGATGTGGTCCGCGGCACAAAAGTCTAAGCCGCGCGTGCGATTTGCGACAATTCCCCCTTGCACGCACGGTTTTATCAGGTATGAAACGCCTCATGTCGGGCTATGGCGCAGCCTGGTAGCGCGTCCGTCTGGGGGACGGAAGGTCGCAGGTTCGAGTCCTGCTAGCCCGACCAACCGACATACAACAAACGCCCGTACCCTAATGGGTGCGGGTGTTTGCATTTGAAAGGCCCGGATATGATCGGCGTAGTTCCCAACCAGCATATCACCGACATGATCGCTTCGGGTCAGATCATCGGCACACCGCCTGTCGACAGTGCCCAGATCCAGCCTGCGAGCCTAGATCTTCGTCTAGGAACAGTGGCTTACCGCGTGCGTGCGTCTTTTCTTGCGGGGCATGGGGCAAAGGTCGCCGACCGTCTGGAAGAGTTCGAGATGCACCGCGTCGACCTGACGAATGGGGCGGTGCTGGAAAAGGGCTGCGTCTACGTTGTCCCGCTGATGGAAAGCCTCGCCCTGCCCCAAGGCACCTCAGCGGCGGCGAATGCCAAAAGCTCCACCGGGCGGCTGGACCTGCTCACGCGCACCATCACCGACGGCGGGACCGAATTTGATCGCATCGCGCCGGGCTATACCGGCCCGCTTTACGCAGAGATTTGTCCGCGCTCTTTTTCGGTGCTCGTACGTCCGGGCATGCGGCTGAACCAGATCCGTTTTTCCACCGGTGCCGCCACGCTTGACGATGCCGCGCTGCGTGCATTGCACGCCGACAGCCCGCTGGTGGACGGCGAGGCCGTGATCGATGATGGTCTGGGATTCTCGGTCGATCTGCGCCTGCCTGACACCACGCTGGTCGGCTACCGCGCCAAGCCGCATACGGGTGTGATCGATCTGGACAAGATCGGCCATTATGACCCCGCGCAGTACTGGGAAGAGGTCCACAGCGACAACGGTCAGATCATCCTCGACCCCGGTGCGTTCTACATTCTGGTCAGCCGCGAAGCCGTGACCATCCCGCCCGAATATGCCGCTGAAATGGCCCCCTATCTGGCGATGGTGGGCGAATTCCGCGTGCATTACGCAGGTTTCTTTGACCCCGGTTTCGGCCATGCCTCTGCAGGGGGTGCGGGATCACGCGGCGTGCTTGAAGTGCGCTGCCACGAGGCCCCTTTCGTGCTGGAGCATGGTCAGGTTGTCGGACGGTTGGTCTATGAGAAAATGACCGACGTACCGACCCAGCTTTACGGGTCGGGCATCGCGTCGAACTATCAGGGTCAGGGTCTCAAGCTCAGCAAGCATTTCAGCGCGCCGCGCTAAGCTTCGCAGCGCCTGATCACGCGGGTTAGAAACGCGTCAGCTTGCGCATGTTCTTGACCATATTGCGCGCCTGTTTGCCCTGCTCGCGGCTGCTTCTGTCACGACGGGCCATTTCCTCGGCGCTTGGTTGGACAGGATTACCGTCACGGTCCACTGACGCCCGACGCCCCTTGCCCAGTTTTGATGCCTGATCAAAGCCGATATCCACGCCTTTGTTGATCAAACGCCCCATCACGCGACGCATGATCATATTGATTATCTGGTTCATGTCCTGACCTCTTTACCGCGCGTTAAACTGTGTCTGAGGTCAATATAGCACCTATTGCGGCGATTTTCAGGCCGCCTGCGGGATTAATCCTCGAACAGCTCGCTCTGGCCTTCGGTCGCTTCTGGCTCTTCTTCGCTGTCGACACCGGGCATCTCGCCAAAGGCGGGGCGGCTTTCCAGCAATCCGGCAGAGCGGAGCTCTTTCAACCCCGGCAGGTCGCGGGGGCTTTCCAGCCCGAAGTGGGCCAGAAATTCCTGTGTTACGACAAAGGTCACCGGACGACCGGGGGTCATTTTGCGGCGGCCAAAGCGAATCCAGTCCAGCTCAAGCAGCTGATCCAGCGTGCCGCGCGATACGGATACGCCGCGGATCTCTTCGATCTCGGCGCGGGTGGCGGGCTGGTGGTAGGCGATGATCGCCAAGGTCTCGATCGCGGCGCGCGACAGTTTGCGCGTCTCTACCGTTTCGTGCTGCATGAGATACCCCAGATCCGCCGCCGTGCGCATGGCGTAGGCATCCCCGATGCGGCACAGCTCGACACCGCGGCCGGTGTAGCGTTTGCGCAGATGCACCATCGCTTCGGCAGGGTCACAGCCATGCGGCAGACGCGCCGCGATCTCGCGCAGGGTCATCGGCTCTGCGGTGGCGAAAAGGATCGCTTCGATCATGCGCTCCTGTTCGGCCAATGGCGGGGCCTCGAACAGGCTTTCTTCTGTGTGTTCAACGGGTTCGGCCACGTCAGATATCCTTCTTGCGCAACTGGATCGGGGCAAACACGCCCTCTTGGCGAATTTCCAGATGCCCTTCCTTTACCAATTCAAGCGACGCCGCAAACGTCGATGCCGTGGCCGAGCGGCGCATTGCCGGTTCTTCGCCCCATCCGTCGGGCATGTAGCTGGTCAGGTCAGACCAATCACCAGAAAAGCCAATCAAGCCGCGCATGCGTTCCAGTGCCTGCTCCATCGTAAAGACCTTGTCACGGTCCATCACGAAGGGGCGGAAATCGTCGCGGGTGCGGATACGCGCGTAGCCCTGCATCAGGTCCAGCAAGGTCGCGGTATAGGTCACGCGGCGGGTCTGGCGCATTTCCTGCGTCTGGCCGCGGGCAAAGAAGTCGCGCCCCAACTGGTCGCGGGCCATCAGCTGGGCCGCCACGTCGCGCATCGCTTGCAGACGTTCAAGCTGGAACGCCAGATGCGCGGCCAGTTCCTCGCCCGAGGGGCCATCGTCCTGCGGATCAGGCGGCAGCAGCAGGCGGGATTTCAGAAAGGCGAGCCACGCAGCCATGACCAGATAATCCGCCGCAAGCTCAAGCCGCAGCGCCTTGGCCTTGTCCACGAACATCAGATATTGGCGTGCCAGTTGCAGCACAGATATCTTGCGCAGGTCGACCTTCTGGGTGCGGCTGAGGGTCAGCAACAGGTCCAACGGGCCCTCGAACCCGTCGACATCCACGATCAGCGCCTCGGCCGCGAGCCGTTCAGCAACTTTCGTTTGCCCGTCTTCCAACTGCGTTTCAGCCATATACCGTCCCGCCCAAAAGCCTGTCGAGCTTTGCAGTCAGGGCAGGAATGTCAACATCATCAGGCGTCCGGCGCATGGCAAGGGCGCGCACGGCCCGTGTTTGCGCGGCCTCGGACATCTCTCCGGCAGCATCGGCAACACGGGTGCGATCCTCAAGCGTGGCGTTGCAGTACAACACCACATCACAGCCTGCGGCCAACGCTCCGGCGGCGATGGCATCCACCTCGCCCGCCAGTGCTTTCATCGAGATGTCATCCGTCATGATCAGGTTATCAAAGCCGATATCCTCGCGGATCAACCGCATCATCACGGGCGACAGCGTGGCAGGGCGCGGATCAATCGCGTCATAGACCAGATGCGCCGTCATTCCCATCGGCAGGTCGTTCAACGCCTTGAACGGGGCGAAATCATGGGTGTCCAACGCGGCACGCGGCGCATCAACCTGCGGCAAGTCGAAATGACTATCCATGGTGGCGCGCCCATGTCCGGGCATATGTTTGACCACGGGCAAGACGCCCCCCGCCAGCATTCCGTCAGCCGCCGCACGGCCCAAAGCCGCCACCGCATCGGGCGTCGTGCCGTAACAGCGGTTGCGTAAAAATGCGTGGGTTTGCGCCCCCGCGACATCGACCATCGGCGCGCAATTGCTGTCGATGCCCACGCGGTGCAGCTCGTCCGCGATCAGTCGAAAGCGCAGATACATCGCCTCTGCCGCGTTGGGGCCTGCTGCCTGCACGAAGTCCAGCGGTGCCGTCCAGTCACGCCAATGTGGAGCGCGCAAACGCTGCACCCGCCCGCCTTCTTGATCCACGGTGATCACAGCCTCGTGGCCCGCCGCCTCGCGCAGTTCATCACACAGCGCGCGGACCTGATCCGGCGTGTCGATATTGCGCGCAAAGAGAATGAACCCAAAGGGCTTTACGGCGCGAAACAACGCCTTTTCCTGCGCCGTCAGCCGAAGCCCCGACGCGTCCAGTATCGTCGCCCCGTATCGCATCAGCGTGTAACGACGGGAATGCAGTCGGTGTTTTCAGCAACCAGCGCCGAACAGAAGCGTCGCGCATCCGCGATGTCCGAGAACCCATGCGCGCGCAAACGGTAGAAGGTGCGCCCGCCGCTGCTGGCCTCTTGGATGATGCGGTCCTTGCCTTCCATATAGGCCCCGAAACGCGCGTTCAGACGGACCCATTGCGCACGTGCGATCTGCGGTGAATCGAATGCGCCAAGCTGCACCAGACGCGTCCCTGTCGGCAGGCTGTCGGGCGAAAGCTCTTTCACTTCGGCGGCGGCAACCGGTGCGGGTTCAAACGACGCTTTGGTCGCCACGGCACGGCCACCGGGGCGCGTTTGAGGACGCAAGGAGGCGCGCACGCCCGGCTCTTCGCCCATGGCAACGGCCACCGCGTTCGACACCGCCATCTCAAGCGGATCGACATCCATCGTGGCACTTGCGTTCATCGGCTCTGGCACGGCGGTGCCGTCTTCTTCGTCTTCCAGTGGTTCCACCCCATCGGTGAGAGAGGCGACAAGATCGTCCACATCGCCGTTTTTCAACGCCTCTGCCACGTCAGCCGCAGGCGAAGATTGCGTTGGTGCCTGTTGCGCAGGTGCAACCATCGCGACGGGAATGGGCTGGTCTTCTTCTTCCAGATCCAGTGGCTTCGGGGCCAAAATCAGCTGTTCCGCGAATTGGTTCGCCGTCCCTTCAGAGGCCACGGCATTGACCGACAGACCCTGATTGTCCGCCAGTTGGCCGCCCGGATTTTCGGGCCGCACGCGCATATCGCCCTGGGCCGCACGCACCACCGGAATGCCGGTAACATCGCGCACCAACAGCTTGTAGCCCCAGACCCCGATGCCGACGATCAAGGTGATGGAAAGCGCCGCGCCTGCGAAATTTGCAAACTTGGTCAAGGGTTTGGCCGCAACTTGCGGTGCCAACCCTGCGTCATGTTCAAAGGAGTACCCCCCACCCTGGGAGGAGGACGTGTAATCTGCCATTTCTGCCTCACTGCCCGCGTCAGATATCACCCGCGCGGGTCTGTTTTTTGAACCTGCCTGACCAGCATTGGTGCGTTATCGCATCTCTTCCGCTGGCTTGACCCCAAGAATACCAAGACCTGACGCAATTACAATCGCTGCGGCTTGGGCCAGCGCGATTTTTGACTGGGACAGGGCCGCATCATCCTGCAGGAAACGCAGTTCAGGCACGTCGTTGCCGCGGTTCCACAGGCCGTGGAAATCGCCCGCCAGCTCGTAGAGATAAAAGGCGATCCGGTGCGGTTCGTTGCTGCGCGCCGCGGTCTCTACCATCCGGGGCCATTCGGCCAGCTTTTGCGCCAGTTTCAACTCTGCTTCGTGGTCAAGCTGGCTCAGGTCGGCACGCTGCAAGGTTTCCATATCCGTGGCAACACCCGCCTCTGCCGCCTTGCGCAGGACAGAGTGCACACGCGCATGGGCATATTGCACGTAGAACACCGGATTCTCGCGCGACTGTTCCAGCACCTTGGCAAAGTCAAAGTCCAGCATCGCGTCATTCTTGCGGGTCAGCATGACAAAACGCGTCACATCAGGGCCCACCTGATCAACCACATCGCGCAGGGTGACAAATGTCCCTGCCCGTTTGGACATCTTGAATTCCTTGCCGTTCTTGAACAGCTTGACCAGCTGCGTCAGCTTGATGTCGAGCGGCACCGACCCCTCGGACAGCGCCGAAACAGCGGCTTTCATCCGTTTGACATAGCCGCCGTGATCCGCGCCAAAGACGTCGATCAGCATGTCAAAGCCACGCTGCACCTTGTCATAGTGATAGGCGATATCGGGCGCGAAATAGGTCCAGCCGCCGTCGGACTTCATCACCGGACGGTCAACGTCATCGCCATGGGCGGTGGATTTGAACAGGGTCTGCTCGCGCGGCTCCCAGTCCTCGGGCTTCTTGCCTTTTGGCGGCTCAAGCACGCCCTCATAGATCAGCCCCTTGGCTTTCAGATCATCAATCGCGGATTCAATCCGGCCCGTGCCATAAAGCGACTTTTCAGAATAAAATACATCCATCTCCACCCCGAGAGAGGCGAGATCATCGCGGATCAGCTTCATCATCTCGTCGGTGGCAAAGTTGCGCACCTCTTCAAGCCAAACGGATTCATCGGCGTCGATATAGGCGTCGCCCACCTTGTCTTTCAGCGCGGCCCCCACATCCTTCAGATAGTCGCCGGGGTATGTGCCTTCGGGAAAGGCGACCTCTTGGCCGTGCGCCTCCAGATAGCGCAGATAGACAGAGCGCGCCAAAACATCGACCTGCGCGCCGCCGTCGTTAATGTAATATTCACGCGTGACATCGAAACCCGCGAAATCCAGCAAGGACGCCAGCGCATCGCCAAAGACCGCACCGCGGGTGTGCCCTACATGCAGCGGCCCCGTCGGGTTGGCCGAGACATATTCGACGTTGACCCGTTTGCCCTGCCCCAGATCGCCGCGGCCAAAGTCTGTGCCCTGCCCCAGAACGGCACCGACAACGCCCTGCCAAACCGCAGCACTCAGCCGCAGGTTCAAGAACCCCGGGCCCGCCACATCCGCCGCCGTGATCCGTGGATCCTCGGCCAGTTTTTCGGCCAGTTTCTCGGCGATATCGCGCGGTTTCATACGGGCCGGTTTCGCCAGCACCATCGCGGCATTGGTCGCCATATCCCCATGCGCCGCATCGCGCGGCGGCTCTACGGTGATGGCGTCAAAGCTCAGCCCCTCGGGCAGAAACCCGTCGGCAACCAGCGTATCAAGGGTGGACAGCACGAGGCTGCGGATATCGGCAAATAGGTTCATAACGGGGTTCCTTCGACTTGGCCCCGTGTATCACCTGAATATGCGCCCATAATCAAGGGCGGTTCAGCCTTTAACGATCAACCGCTCATGTTCCTGCAAGGCAAAGCGATCTGTCATCCCCGAGATATAGTCGCTGACGATCCGCGCAAGCGCCGTATCGCCGTCCGCGTCCTCTACATCCTTGCGCCATTGCTTGGGCAATTGGTCCGTATGCGCGCAGAAATAGGGGAACAGATCCTCGACCACCTGCGTGACCTGCTTGCGCATGATCACCACGGATGGCGCGCGGTACATGCGGTCGAACAGAAAGGCGCGGATGACCTTGAGATCCTGGAAAACCGGATCGGAGAACTGGATCAACGTGCGCCCGGCCATGCGAATATCGGTGGCGGTTTCGGGCTTCATCTCGGCCAGACGGTGCCGCGCGACGCTGATCACGTCCTCCACCAGTACGCCAAAGAAACGGCGCAGCGCTTCGTGACGGCGGCGATAGTAGTTCAGACCGGGATACAGCCTGTCCACTTCGGCGAAATTCTGCTTCAGGATCGGCAGTTCGGCCAGCTCGTCCGTCGAGAACAGCTCGGCCCGCAGACCGTCATGCAGGTCGTGGTGGTTATAGGCCACATCATCGGCAATCGCCGCCACCTGCGCCTCGGCACTGGCGAATGTCTCCAGCTCAAGATCATGCTGACACTCATAGGCCGCAAGCGCCCACGGCAGCTCTCCCGTCACCGGCCCGTTATGTTTGGCCAACCCCTCCAGCGTGTCCCAAGTCAGGTTCAGCCCGTCAAAATCCGCGTAATGCCGCTCCAGATGGGTGACGATGCGGATGGCTTGGGCGTTGTGGTCAAACCCGCCATAGGGGGCCATCAAGGCTTCCAGCGCGTCCTCGCCCGTGTGACCAAAGGGCGGATGCCCCAGATCATGGGCCAGGGCGACCGCCTCTGTCAGCTCGGCATTCAGACCCAACGCACCGGCGATCGTGCGTGCCACCTGCGCCACCTCGATCGAATGGGTCAGCCGCGTGCGATAGTAATCGCCCTCATGTTCGATAAAGACCTGCGTCTTGTGCTTGAGCCGCCGGAAGGCGCTGGCGTGGATGATCCGGTCGCGGTCCCGCTGAAAGCAGGAACGAAAGGTGCTTTCCTCTTCCGGTATCAACCGTCCCCGGGTCAATGCCGGATCAGAGGCAAAAGAAGCGCGCATAGTCGGTGGTCCTTGTGGCCTGTCCTGCGGGTTTCTATATTGTAAGACAACACAGATGGAAACCGATCACACCGGAGCCCGAAAATGAACCTGCCCCCCCAAGTTACCCCGCGCGCCTTTGACCGCCTTGCCGAAATCGGTGCCGCCGCAGAGGGCAAAGCCCTACGCGTCGCAGTAGAGGGCGGCGGCTGCTCCGGCTTTCAGTACGACATCGCGCTGGATGATCCCAAAGACGATGACCTGATCCTTGAAGGGGCCGGCCAGAAAGTTGTGGTCGACAGCATCTCCCTGCCCTTTCTTGCCAATGCCGTCATCGACTTTTCCGAGGAATTGATCGGCGCGCGTTTCGTGATCGAAAACCCCAATGCCACCAGCGCCTGCGGCTGCGGCACGTCTTTCTCGATGTAACGCCCGCCCGATACACGAGCCCGCTTCATTTTGCCGAAGTAAACTCCCGCCGGAGGCTGGCCTCATGCCCGCATGAGGCCATTCTAGTGCCGTCGCTGCACCATAGAAGCCACTGCCGGGATCGGTGCCCGCGCAAACCGCGCGAAAAACGCTTCAAATTGCGGGCAGGACGCCTCTGCTCCGGTCAGTATCTCTTGCGCCTCAGGGTCCAGCGCTCTCATGACCCGTCCACGCATAAGCGACCACTGCGCTTGCCGCGTCTCTCCCATGTCAAAAAGCGCCGCCGACAGCGCCTGCAGCGCCCCGTTTGGCGGGGTATACCGGATGGCCACTGCCCCTTGTGGCACCGGTTGGCAGAATGCCGCCCCTCCGGACATGTGCGCGGCCCAGCCGCTCACCAGATAGGCGTGATACCCGTCCACCGGTCCGCCCCCCTGCTGCGGTACGATCCGGCAGGCACGCGCAGCGGACTGAACCGCATCCTCCCACAGTGCAGGTGCCGCAGCGCCTGCAAACCGTAGCGCGGCACAAATCTCGGCCAGCAGATCCATATCCTGATCAAGATACGCCAGAATACCGGCAAAATTCAGGCCTCTGATCGCTGTCGCCGGCAGTTGGGGGTCGCGCTGACCGTAGTCGGACAGATAAAAAACGATATGTGCCAGCTCATAGGATGCTTTCTTGTTGGGCAGCGCAAAGGTTTCGGATCGCGTGAAAAACCGGCGCAAGCGTGACTGCAGAGCGTCATCGCGCGGCACGGACATCCGACGCGCCAGTAGGCGCTGCGCTTCGGCGCGTTGCAGGTCAGACAGTTCCCCATCCGCCAGCCGCATGCGGGCCACCCAATGCACCAACCGCTCCCCCGCGTCGCCGGGCAAGCCCAGATCCTCAAGGTCCAGCGCGAGGGACAGGAAAAAGCGGTAGTACTGCGGAAAAAAGCGGATCGTCTCTTCGATGTGGTCATAGAAGGATGCATAGGGCACCAGAGCGTCTGGCGGGACAGGCATGTCCGCGCTTGCCAGAATCCCCAGCCATTCCGCGTTTTCCTTCAACCAGAACACATCCCCCGCAAGGCGTCGCTGTACCGCAAACATACGGCTGATCGCGGCGCTATCGGCGTGTTTGCGACCGCTATTGCGCGCACGTACGGATGAAAGCGGTATAACATTCGACATAGGCCCCCCTTGGCAAGAAACCCCTGCGCCGGTTCCAGCGCAGGGTGTGTTTGGATTAGCAGCCGGTGGTAAACAAACCGGTAAGCTCCCCAGTCGCCATGCCGCCTGCCTGCGGTCCCGACTGTAGCCCTGTGGTGAACAGCCCGGTGCCGTGGCCGCAATGGGGGTCTTGCCCTGCACGGATACAGCCGGTGGTATAAAACCCTGTCCCCGCCCCCTGATGGAGCGATGCCGCCCCGGCGTGAACATTCGGGAAAGCAGTTTCGACGTAGGCAATAGCGGTCATGAGTTTTCCTTTTTGACGTGATTTTGAAATCGGCAACTAAACCTCAAGCTGCACTCTCTTCATCAATCACCACCTAAGGGCTTTAACCTAGGCGACAAAAAGATCGCATTTTAACGATGTAAATCATCCACATGCGCTGCGTCTTTGATCCGGTTGAAACCACGCGACGATGCCGTGTTCTCCACAATAGCGACAATTGTAACGGAACGCAGGCAAAGCACCCCGCGGCGGCGCAGGCACTGTCGGCTCACCTTCGAATCGCGGGCGAAACATGCCCAAACCGGTGCAGCCCCCTTGCCCCATATTGCGGTATGCGCGATAGCTGCGGGGACCAATGCAGGGGGCCGCCATGAAAATCGCCACGTTCAACATCAACGGGATCAAAGCGCGGATCGACGCCCTGCCCCAATGGCTCGACGAAGCGCAGCCCGACGTCGCCATTCTGCAAGAGATCAAATCCGTCGACGAAGGCTTCCCGCGCGAGCTGTTCGAGGATCGCGGCTATAACGTCGAGACCCACGGGCAGAAATCATTTAACGGCGTCGCGATCCTGTCAAAGCTCCCGCTTGAGGATGTGACCCGTGGCCTGCCCGGGGACGACAGCGACGAACAGGCGCGCTATATCGAGGCAACGGTCGTGGGCGATCATTCTTCGGTTCGGCTTTGTGGGTTGTATCTGCCCAACGGCAACCCCGCGCCGGGCCCGAAGTACGATTACAAACTGGCGTGGATGCAGCGTCTTGAAGACCGTGCGCGCGCACTCTTGGCCGAGGAAACACCGTTTCTGCTGACGGGCGACTTCAACATCATTCCCCAGGCCGAAGACGCAGCAACGCCGGATGCCTGGCGTGAAGATGCGCTGTTTCGCCCTGAATCCCGCGCCGCCTGGCGACGTCTGCTGGCCCTTGGCCTGACAGAGGCGTTCCGCGCACGGACCCAAGGGCCGGGGCATTACAGCTTTTGGGATTATCAGGCAGGCGCGTGGAACCGCAACAACGGCATCCGTATCGACCATTTCCTGCTGAGCCCTACCATCGCCGACAGCCTGCGCGACTGCCAGATCGACAAGGATGTACGCGGACGCGAGAAACCCTCCGATCACGTGCCCGTCTGGGTGGAGCTTGACCTCTAGCTCGGACGCACAAGCGCGGCCCTAGATCACGCCTGAAGCTCGGCGTCCCAATAAAGAAAATCCATCCAGCTATCATGCAGGTAGTTGGGCGGGAATTTCCGGCCCATATTGCGTAAATCCTCGGCTTGCGGCTGGCGCGGCGGTTTGCGCAGCTGAAACCCGGTCTGGTGCAGCGCCTTGGACCCTTTTTTCAGATTGCACGGGCTACACGCCGCAACAACGTTCTGCCAGCTTGTGATACCGCCCGCCGCACGGGGCACCACGTGGTCAAAGGTCAGATCCCCCCGTGCACCGCAGTACTGGCAGCAGAATTCGTCCCTCAGAAATAAATTAAAGCGCGTGAAGGCCACGCGCTTTTGAGGTTTGACATAATCTTTGAGAACGACCACCGACGGGATGCGAATTTGCATCGACGGGCTGTGAACATAGTCGTCATATTCAGCGACGATATCCACCCGATCCAGCCATTTGGCCTTCACCGCTTCCTGCCAGGGCCACAGCGACAACGGATAGTAGGACAAGGGCCTGTAATCCGCGTTCAGCACAAGGGCCGGTTTGTTTTTCAGCCCTGCCGGGCTTCGGGTGAATTCAGTTCTAAAGTCGCCGTCCATTGTTCGATAGCCCCTTGCCGTTCCGCGTCCGGTCCAGCGGGACAGCCCCGCTGATGCTTTCGACTATATCTCGTGGTTTGCGTCTGACAAGTCGCAAACGGATACAAGATGTCGCAGAATGCGTAAGCTGATTACGTAACAGGCATGTGACGGAAACGGCCAATCCGGCCGGGGCCTTCCTGCGGGTCGCGCATGCGCCCGCAGGGGATGGGATCAAAGACCCAGTTTGTCGCGCATAAAGGCCAGCGCCACGCTCAGCCCGTCGGGGGCGATTCCGTGGCCTGTGCCCTTCATGATATGGGCGAAAACGTCCGTCCATCCGGCCTCTTGCAAGGTTTCGGCGGCCTGCGGCAGGGATTGCGGCGGGACAACATCATCGGCGTCGCCGTGCACCAGCAAGACCGGAGGGCGCACGACCGCTTCGTCTTTCAGGCTCTCGGGAGACAGCAAGCGGCCCGAAAACGCGACAACACCGGCCACGGCATCTTCGCGGCGCGGCGCGACATGCAGCGCCATCATCGTACCTTGGGAAAAGCCAAACAGCACAACCTGTTCGGGCAGCAGATCTTCGTCGACCATCAGCGCATCGAGAAAGGCGTTCAGGTCGTCGACCGCCTGCATCATCCCGCGTTCGGCTTCTTCCTCAGAGGAGTTATCGATCCAGGGGATCGGGAACCACTGGAACCCCATGGGCGCACCGGCACAGGCTTCGGGCGCATCGGGGGCCACGAACAGGGTGTCGGGCAGATGTTCCCCCAACGGGTCGGCAAGCCCCAGCAGATCGGCACCATTCGCGCCATAGCCATGCAGGAACACGACGGCAGACCGCGTTTCCCCCGAGACCGGTTCGCGGCGCTCTGCGTTTAGTACTCGTGTCATGAAATCCCTTCCCGTTGTTTTGCCACGCGGTAGTACGAAAACAGGATGCGGGCTGCAACCGATCGCCAGGGCGACCAGTCCTGCGCCATGTCCGCAAGCTGCTTCGGCTTTGGTCGCTGGGGCAGATCAAACAGGATTTTTGCGGCCTCTTGCAAGGCCAGATCGCCCTGCGGCAGGATATCGGCGCGGCCCAGCGAAAACATCGCATAGATCTGCGCCGTCCACAGCCCCACACCGGGCACCGCGGTCAGCGTCTCGATCACCACGGCATCAGGCGCGTCCCGCAACGCGGTATAGTCGATCCCGGCCTCGGCCAACGCCAACGCATAGCGGATTTTCTGGCGGCTCAGCCCCGCCGCGCGCAGGCCATCCTCGCCCGCGGTGAGTATCGCCGTCTCATGGGTCAGTCCCGCCGCATCCATCTTGGCACGCATGGCATTGGCCGACGCGACAGAGACTTGCTGGCTGATGATCGCCCCGATCAATGCGTCAAACCCGTCCGCACGCAACCGCAGAGGCAAAGGGCCAGTTGCGGCCAAGGCGGTAGCAAACTGCGGCACATGGGCCGCGAGCCACTCCGCCCCTTCAGCGACATCCGCGTCGCCAGTGATAATCCGTCCGATGCTCATCCGGTTTTGCCCCCCTTTGTCAGCGTCTCGACCCAGTGGATCGCCGCATCCGGCGCAGCGCGAACCTGCGCGCCGACGGGGGCCGCCGGACGGTCAATGGCAATCACCCGTAGACCCAATGCGCGCGCTGCGTCCAGTTTGGGGCGGCTTGGCACGCCACCGACGTTGCGCAGGACCAGCGTATCGATCTGCAAGGCGCGAAACAACGCCTCCTCCGCCGCCCGAGTGAAGGGCGGCTGGCCATAGACGGCTTCGGCAAAGGGGGGCAGCTTGGTCCGGGCATGCGCGTTGGTCTGCCGCAGATAAAGCCGCGCGCCTGCGAAGGGGGCGTAATCCTCCACCGTTCCGCGCCCCGTCGCGGCAAAGACCCGTGCTTTGGGTCGGATCATCCGTGCCGCCGCCGCGACCGACGCGGCCCGTTCGACCGGTGCCGCGATGTCCCACATGGGCCGCAGGACACGCAGATAAGGCAGCCCCAACCGCGCGGTGGCGTCATAAGCGATCTGCGAAATATCCGCGTCAAACCCGTGTCCTGCGTCCAGCACCGCGGTAAACCCATGGGCGCGCAGGTAAGCTGCCATCTCATCCACGGTGCGCGGCGACCAGATCTCTGATGGTACGGCCAGCGGGCCAAAGCTGCGCTCCGCCCGCCTTAACACCGCCCTTGCAGAGACGTCAGACCCCGCCAATGCAACAGCGATCTCATGCGCTTCGGCGCTGCCAGCGATCAGCAGAATATGGGGGGCCTGGTTCATGGCGCGACCATCGTTGACCCCGCCGCGGGACGCAAGGCCCTTGCAGCCCCCCAAAGCCCGGTCTACGCATTCACCATGACAGTGATTGATGACACCCGCGCCAAGCGCAACGTCGCCGTGCTGGTGACCGCGCAGGCCTTTCTTGGCAGCCAGATGCCGATGTATTTTGTGGTCGGCGGATTGGCGGGGCAACAGCTGTCGCCGAACGTCTGCCTCGCGACGCTGCCGATCTCTATGATCGTCTTCGGGTCGATGACCACGGCCCCGTGGCTGTCGACGGTGATGCAACGCTTTGGCCGTCGCGCGGGCTTTGTGGCGGGCGCATTTGGCGGGATGACGGGGGCCGCACTTTGCGCCTATGCCCTGACGATCCAGAGCTTCATGACCTTCCTGCTGGGCAGCTATCTGATCGGCATCTACATGTGCTCGCAAGGGTTTTTCCGCTTTGCAGCGACGGACACCGCATCTGACGCGTTCCGGCCCAAGGCGATTTCCTATGTCATGGCGGGCGGGCTGATCTCGGCCATCATCGGGCCGCAGCTGGTAGGGTTTCTGACCGGAGCAAACGGCGATGCGACGATGATGCGGTTTTTCCCGGTCTACCTTGCCGCGATTGCGCTGAACGCTGTGGGCATGGTGCTTTTCGCCTTCCTCAACATCCCCAAGCCGCCGGTGCCGGCCGTGGATGCCCCCAAGGGCCGCACCCGGATGGAGCTTTTGAAGACCCCGCGCATCGCCGTCGCTGTGATCTGCGGGATGGTATCCTATGCGCTGATGAACCTTGTCATGACCTCGACGCCGCTGGCGGTTGTGGGCTGCGGCTATGACATCGTGGATGCGTCCCATGTGGTCACAGGCCACGTTCTGGCGATGTATGCGCCATCGTTTTTCACCGGCCACCTGATCGCGAAATTCGGGGTCGAAAAGATCCTCGGCCTTGGCATCGCGATCCTTGCGGGGGCCGGTGTGGTCGCGCTGCAGGGGGTGGAGCTGAACAACTTCTACATCGCGCTGATCCTGCTGGGGATCGGCTGGAACTTCGGCTTTATCGGCGCGACATCCATGCTGGCCGGTGCCCATGAACCGCACGAGCGTGGCCGCATGCAAGGTCTGAACGATCTGCTGGTCTTTGGCGGGGTGACCTTTGCGTCGCTGTCAAGCGGCGGGCTGATGAACTGCTCGGGCGGCAACCCCGTCGAAGGCTGGGCCGCCGTCAATATCGCGATGATCCCGTTTCTGGTGCTGGCAGGCGGGTCGCTGATCTGGCTGATGCTGCGGCAACGTAGCGCGCGGGTCTAGCGCTACCAACGCCCCGACAAAGCCCGCCACGACAGGGCGAAATCATTCATCGGCGGCAGTTCTGCGGCGCTGACACGCCCGGGGGCGGCGATGGCCGCGCTCAGCACCTTGTCTGCCGCGCCGACGCTATACATCGCCGGTCGCGCCGCTATCGAGATCTTACCACGGTTGGCCCGCGCCTGTCGTAACCGCGCCCGTGCCTTTTGGGCCAGCGCCACAACGCCAGCGTCGGTGCCGTCCAACAACGGGACGCGCCCCTGCTCTACCAGCTGCGGGATTGCGTGCAGCCAAGCCGCCACCCCCGCCCCATAGGCCGCACCGCGCACCGTGGTCTCCTCCGCTGGTCCCAAAGCCCGCGCGGCCACCCACATCAGATGGCCCGCGGTCTGGTCGATATAGGCGTCGAAATGGGCGGCATCTTCAAAGGCGTCGCGGTAGATATCCCACCGCCGCGCGGCGGCCAGCGTGTCCAGCAACACAGCGTCTTCGGGCGAGATAGCCAGTGCAAGGGGCGTCGCAACCTCGTGCCGCCGCACAACGCCACGGTTCGCGATCTCGTCACAGACATCGCGCCACCACTGCAAACGCATCTCGGCGATCATGGTTTCCTGCGTCACCCAGGGCGCGCGCGCCACCTCGATATTAAAGGCATACAGCGGGAACAACACACGGCGTGCGGCCACGGGGGCCGCCATGCTGGCGCGAAAGCGCAGCGGATCGGCACGCTCGATAATTGCCGCGCAGGCGCTTAGATCGGCATCAAATTCCATGGGTCCTATCCCTTGCGGTCGCGGATCAGCTTCCAGCGGATCGCGTCCAACAGCGCTTCGAAAGACGCATCGACGATGTTGGCCGACACACCCACGGTAGACCAACGCCGCCCCTGCCCGTCTTCGCTGTCGATGATCACCCGCGTCACCGCCTCTGTGCCACCTTGCGTGATCCGCACCTTGAAATCCACCAGATGCATATCCTCCAGCAGCGCCGAGTACTGCCCCAGATCCTTGACCAGCGCCTTGCTGAGCGCGTTCACCGGCCCGCGGTCGCAGCCTTCGGCATCCATGCTCTCGCTCACCGACAGACGTTTCTCGCCATCCACCTTCACGACGACAACCGCTTCTGACAGGCTGACCATCTGGTCGTATTTGTTTTTGCGCCGCTCGACGGTCACACGATAGCGTTTTACCTCGAAGAGATCCGGCATCTGCCCCAGAGCCTTCCGCGCTAGCAGCTCAAAGCTGGCCTGAGCGGTGTCATAGCTATAGCCTTCGGCCTCGCGCGCCTTCACCTCGTCAAGGATCTGCCCCAAGGCCGGATCCCCCTTGGCGATGGTCAAGCCCGCACTTTCAAGGCGCCGGCGCAGGTTTGACTGGCCCGCCTGGTTCGACATGGGGATGATGCGCGTGTTGCCGACCAGCGCGGGGTCGATATGTTCATAAGTGGACGGGTCTTTCAGGATCGCGCTGGCATGCAGCCCCGCCTTATGCGCAAAGGCCGACGACCCGACAAAGGCCGCCTGTTTGGTCGGCACCCGGTTCAAGATCTCGTCCAGTGCACGGCTGATCTGGGTAAGGTTCGCCAGACCGTCTAGCGGGATTCCCGTGTCGAAACGGCTGGCATAGGGTTCTTTCAGCAGCAGGATCGGGATCAGCGTGGTCAGGTTGGCATTGCCGCAGCGTTCGCCCAAGCCGTTCAACGTGCCCTGTATCTGCCGCGCGCCCGCGTCAATGGCGGCCAGCGAACAGGCGACCGCGTTTTCGGTGTCGTTATGGGTATGGATGCCCAGATGATCGCCGGGGATGCCTGCGGCGATGACCTCGGCTGTCATACGCCCGACCTCGGCGGGCATGGTGCCGCCATTGGTATCACAAAGCACGATCCACCGCGCGCCAGCCTCATAGGCCGCCTTGATGGCGGTCAGCGCATAATCGGGATTGGCGCGGTAGCCATCAAAAAAATGCTCCGCATCGAACAGCGCCTCGCGGCCCTGCGCCACCAGATGCGCGATAGACTTCGCGATATTATCCGTGTTCTCATCCAGCGTGATCCCGAGCGCTGCCGAGACGTGAAAATCATGGGTCTTTCCCACCAAGCAGACCGTCCGCGTGCCCGCATTCATCACCGCCGCCAGCACATCATCGTTCTGCGCCGACATGCCGTTGCGCTTGGTCATACCAAAGGCCGTCATCTTCGCCCGCGTGGTCGGTGCCGCGTCGAAAAAGGCACTGTCCGTCGGGTTCGCGCCGGGCCAGCCGCCCTCGATGTAGTCCACCCCCAGCGTATCGAGCGCGGTCGCAATCGTGATCTTTTCCGCGGTCGAGAATTGCACCCCTTGGGTCTGCTGCCCGTCGCGCAGCGTGGTGTCATACAGATAAAGGCGTTCGCGGGTCATAGGCTGCGCCCTTTCAGTTGCTCACTCTTGAGGTCGTGCACTTCGCACGACCAGCCCCCGTCCGCCCCCACGGGCGGGGGCTTCGCCCCAACCCTCGGCCGGGGGCTGGTCTGCGTTGTGATATGGGTCATTAAGTGCCGATTTTTCGTGCGCAGACGCGAACAACCATTCATCACGTATCCGCCCATAATCTATCTAGTTTAGTGGCGTCAAAGTTCGGGAGCCGTTCGAAATGCGCTTCCGCACCAGTGTCTTTAACCAATACCCCAGCACCAAGCATCTCATCACGTATTTTATCTGCCAGATTAAAATCTTTGCTTTGCCTAGCAGTTTGACGCCTTTGCAAAAGGTCCTGAATCAACCCTGCCTCAGCATCGCTAAATCCATCAATTCTGGCCCAGTCTGGAATAGTACCGTCGAATAATCCTAGAAATGCCATCGATTGCCTTAGCTGCGAAACATCACCGCCAGTGGATAACGCGTGGCAATTTGTGATGGCATCCGGTGTGTTGAGATCATCTGCCAACGCGGCCAAAGTACCATCGTGTACATCATCGCCAAGTTTCGTAGTCGACAGACCAATTTGACGATACCACTTCCTCAACGTCTTCTCCGCCTCGTCCCGCTTTTTCTCGGTCCAGTCCATCGGCTTGCGGTAATGCGTGCTGAGCATGACGAAACGGATCACCTCTCCCGGAACGCCTTGATCCAGCAGATCGCGCACGGTGAAGAAGTTACCAAGCGACTTGGACATTTTCTTGCCCTCGACCTGCAACATCTCGTTGTGCAGCCAGTAGCGTGCCATCTCGTCGGTGCCATTGGCGCAGCAGCTTTGGGCGATCTCGTCCTCGTGGTGCGGGAATTGCAGGTCCAGACCGCCGCCGTGGATGTCAAAGACGTGCGGTGTGCTCTTCGCCTTGTCCGACAGACGGTCCTGACGCAGGGGCTCTTTCCACAGCAGCTCGTCCGCCATGGCGGAACATTCGATGTGCCAGCCGGGGCGGCCTCGGCCCCAGGGGCTGTCCCACCCCGGCGTCGCGTCGTCAGACGGTTTCCAAAGCACGAAATCCATCGGGTTACGCTTGTAGGGCGCAACCTCGACCCGCGCGCCGGCAATCATATCGTCGATCGACCGGCCCGACAGCGCGCCATAGGCTTTGTAGCTTTCGACTGAAAATAGCACATGCCCCTCGGCGGTATAGGCGTGGCCCTTGGCGATCAGATCTTCGATCATCGCGACCATCTGCGGAATATAGGCGGTGGCGCGTGGCATGTGGTCGGGCTCAAGCGCGCCGACGGCGGCCATATCGTCCAGAAACCACTGGGTTGTCTCGGCGGTGATCTCTCCGATCGACCGCCCGCTTTGCACTGCGCGCGCGTTGATCTTGTCATCCACATCCGTGAAGTTGCGCACATAGGTCACGTGGGCGTCGCCATAGACATGGCGCAGCAACCGGTTGAGCACGTCAAACACGATCACGGGGCGCGCATTGCCCAGATGGGCGCGGTCGTACACCGTGGGCCCACAGACATACATCCGCACGTTTTTATCATCAATCGGGGTGAAATCCTCGCGTTTGCGGGTTTTCGTGTTGTGCAGCTTGATCGTGGTCATGGCGCGTCCTTACGCAAGGATTGCGCGGGCATGGCACAGAAATCTCGGGAAGAAAACGATGTGAGCAAGCCCGCCGGAAGGTCTTAGCAGGTAATACAGCAAATAATGAGTGGCATCATCTTCATGCCGTCTGCGTAGCCCGACCCGCCACTGGCGGTCAAGCCTGATTGACAAATCAACCATGCTCTGCGCCCCTGCGTCTTCAAGTTACGAGGGAGAGACGGCATGCAACTATCATCGCGCATCACAGGGCTGCTTGGCGGCGGATCAGACGGCTGGGGCGTTTTCCTGCGCGCCCGCCAGATGATTGAACAGGGTACGCAGGTGACAGAGCTGACGATTGGCGAACATGACATCCGCACCGCCGCACCGATCCTGCAAGATATGCACCGCGCCGCTTTGGCCGGTCACACCGGATATGCGGCCATCCCCGGCACCACGGGTCTGCGCGATGCCGTGGCCGCGCGGTTGCAGGAACGTACCGGCGTGCCGACGACGCGCGACAATGTGCTGATCACGCCGGGCGGACAAAGCGCGCTGTTTGCCGCGCATATGGCGACCTGCAACCCCGGCGAGACAGCGCTTTATATCGATCCCTATTACGCCACCTACCCCGGTACGATCCGCGGTGTCAGCGCCCTGCCCCATGCGATCGCCGCCCGTGCGGAGGATGCGTTCCAGCCCCGTGCGGACGTGATTGCCGCCGCTGCGAAGCAGACCAACGCGGCGTCGCTGCTGGTGAATTCGCCCAACAACCCCACCGGCGTTGTCTACTCCCGCAAGACACTTGAAGGCATCGCGCAGGTCTGCCGCGATCACGACATGTGGCTGATCTCGGACGAGGTTTACGACACACAAGTCTGGGAGGGCGCGCATCTCTCGCCACGCGCGCTGGACGGGATGGCGGAGCATACTCTGGTCGTAGGGTCGATGTCGAAAAGCCACGCGATGACCGGCTCGCGCTGCGGCTGGATCGTCGGGCCCGTGGATGCGATCGAGCATCTGACCAATCTGGCGACCCACACGACCTATGGCGTGCCCGGGTACATTCAAGACGCGGCGCTGTTCGCGCTGAACCAAGGCACCGGTTTCGAGACAGAGATCGCCGCCCCGTTCCAGCGCCGCCGTCTGCTGGCGCAAGACATTCTTGCGCGACAGAACGCCGTCAGCCTCGTGCCCGCCCAAGGCGCGATGTATCTGATGCTGGATGTGCGCAGCACCGGCATGAGCGGCGAGGATTTCGCCTATGCGCTGCTGGAAAAACACCACATCGCGGTGATGCCCGGCGAAAGCTTCGGGACGGCAGCAGCAGGCCATATCCGCGTCGCGATGACCATCGAGGACACGCGCTTTGCCCAAGCGCTGGCGACAGTATGCGACTTCGCGGAAAGCCTCGCCGCCTGACGAAAACGTCGCGCGACCGCAGCTGCCAACATACGAAAAAGGCCGGAGGATGATCCTCCGGCCTTTTTGACTGGCACATTATTATTTCCTGCCGAGAGCACCGTTATGCGACGCCCTCGGCAGATACACCGCCAGTTGTCAGCGTGTCAGCTTAGAAGCGGTAGGAACCACGGATGTTGAATGTGGTTACGTCCGCGTCGTCACCGGAAACACCGTTTACGTCGTCAAACTTGTGCTCAAGCAGTTCTGCGCCGACGCTGTATTGCTCGGTGATTTTGTAATCCATGCCGATACCGTAGAAGGCACCGTCTTCGTCACCCAAGGATGTGTCGGCACGAGCGTAACCGCCGGTTGCGTAGATCAGAGTGCTACCCAAGTCGTAGCCACCTTTGATTTTCGCACGAGCAACGGAGTCGATGGAACCCTGTGTTACGCCTGCAGCGTCTTCTAGGTCGATGTCTGTCTTGTCGTAGTCAAGCTCACCGCCCAATACGAAGCGACCGAAGTCGTAGTTGTAACCAGCGTGGAAACCGTAGGACCCGTTGTCACCTTCCAGACCGTTGTCGATCTCAGCGTCGGAATAGCCCAGTTGCAGACCGGTGTAGAAGCCTGTCCAGTCGCCACCCAGGTCGGGTGCAGGAACAGGTGCGGTCATCACGGGCTCAACCACTGGCTCTGCCAGGCTACCGGCGTATGTTGCGCCAGCGAATGCTGTGGATGCCAGAACGGCTGCGGATGCAAGTTTCATAGTGCGTTTCATAATCGTAACTCCTCGATCAGTTTGTACCGGAGCGGGCGCTTCCCGCTTCATCGACACAACACGGCAGCTAAGATCTGGTTTCGGGATTTCCCAATCACGGGTTGGTGATCGGTAAATTGTTGCTCAAATGCACGGCGTCTCGGCGGCCCGTCGCCGCTATTAATCCTTTTTACCAAGGCCAAAACGCAGTTCCGCGGAGATGCGCCAAAATCACCCGAAATTAAATTTTCAAGAAGATGGAACAATCTGCGCGTAGGCTGCAGCAGGAATCCCGCGAAAATGCTGCAAAAAGTGGCGTTTACCCCCCTATGTGCTAGGTAGCGATGCGGCGCGGATGACAGCATGTCCGGCATAATCGAGGCGAAACGAGTATGATCAATTTCTTCATTACCCATATAGAGGTCGTTGGCGTCATCCTTTTGACCCTCGGCGTGGCCTTCATCCTGCTTCAGCAGCGCCGCAGCCCACAATCTACTGCCGCTTGGATCCTGTTTCTGGTGGTGATGCCCTATGTCGCCGCGCCCTTGTTCTTGGCGCTTGGCTTTCGCAAACAGGGCAAACGCTACGAGCCTATTATCTTTACCCAAAAAGAAGACCCGCAAACGCCCGTGCATGCTCTGGACGAGATGTTCCAGAGCTTCAACCTGCCCCCCGCGCTGGAAGCACAGCGACTGAACCTGCATGATACACCGCAAACCGCCTATGCCGCCGCGATGGAGGTCATCGAGAGCGCGACACAGACGATTGATGTGCTGTTCTATATCGTCTCGGACGATGACACCGGCAATCACGTGGTCGACGCCCTGACCGAAAAAGCCCGCAACGGCGTCAAGGTGCGCCTGCTGATGGACCGGCTTGGCACCCTGCGCGGCCCCTCCAAGGCGGTCAAGGCGCTGCGCAAGGCCGGCGGCGAGGTGCTGTTCTTTTCGCCGATCCTGCAACTGCCCAGCAGTGGCCACCTGAACCTGCGCAACCATCGCAAGATGATCATCGCCGATCATGCCCGTGCTTTTTCAGGCGGGATGAACATTGGCGAACACTATATGTCAGACCATCCCCACACCGATCACTGGGTTGATCTGGCCTTCACCCTTGAAGGGCAATCGGTACAGACCTTCTGCGATGTCTTCCGCTCGGACTGGGAAGTCGCCTGTGGTGAAGACGTGGATCATATCACAACGCCTGCCCCGACCACTGCGGGCAATGCCACCGTGCAGTTGATACCCTCGGGCCCCGATATTGTCGAAGACCCGCTGCACGACGGGATCATTCGCGCGCTGCATCTGGCGAAAACCCGTATCTGGATCGCCACCCCCTATTTCGTCCCGACCGAGCCGCTGGCCAATGCGCTGCGCATCGCGGCGCTGCGCGGGGTGGATGTGCGTATTCTGGTGCCACAAAAGTCGAACCAGCATATCGCGGACTTCGCCCGTGGCGGCTATCTGCGCGATGCGCATACCGCAGGGGCCAAGGTCAAATACTTTGAACCTGCGATGATCCACGCGAAAGCCGCGCTGATTGATGATGTGGGGCTTGTGGGCACGGCGAATTTCGACGTGCGCAGTATGCTTTTGAACTTTGAGGCGATGTTGTTCGTTTATGATGCACGCAGCGTGTCAACCCTGTCGGACTGGTTCACGGCCCGCGAGGCAGACTGCCACGAGAATATGCCAAGCCCGCATTTGCCCCGCCGTCTGGCCGAGGGCGTCTTTCGCATAGGAGCACCGATCTTGTGACCCAAGCCCCCCTTCGCATCGCCAGCTACAACATGCGCAAGGCCATGGGCACTGACCGCAAACGGGATCCCGCCCGCATCCTGCGCGTGATCCAGACGCTCGCGGCGGATATCGTCGTGCTGCAAGAGGCCGACATGCGCCTTGGCCCCCGCCCCTCGGCGCTGCCCATGGATCAGGTGACGGCGCAGACCGGTTTGATCGCCGTGCCTGTCCCCAGTGAGGTCAGCATCGGCTGGCATGGCAACGCGGTCTTGCTGCGCCCCGAGGCAGAGCTGATCGAGGTCAAACACCTGAACCTGCCGGGGATGGAGCCGCGCGGTGCGATGGTGGTGGATTTCGACCTGCGCGATATCCCGCTGCGCATCATTGCCACCCATCTGGGGCTGATGCGCCGGTCGCGGCGCGCTCAGCTTTCCGCGCTCATCGCCCATCTGGATGCACAGTCCAAACGGCCGACGTTGATCGCGGGCGATATGAATGAATGGTCGCTGAACGTCGGGCTCGGACGTCTGGCGCATCACTTTGACATCTACGCACCGGGTAAAAGCTATCACGCGCGCTTGCCTTTGGCCGCATTGGATCGCATCGCGGTGGACGACGCGCTGCATGTGATTGACGGTGGCGTCTGCGAGACTGACGATGCGCGCCGCGCCTCGGACCACCTGCCCATCTGGCTGGATTTCGCGCGTTCTACAGGTCAGTAGAGCGCGCGAAATCAGCTAAATTATCAGGTGAGACTGCCAGCACAACCTATTGATAATTATAATACAAACGCCACACTTAAACCAATTTATGAAGTACCGTCAGAGCAGTTTCCGCAGCCGCGCCTCCTCTGCGCGCGCCTGTTCGATCGCGGCGTGTTTCACCGGCCCATAGCCCCGAATATCCATCGGCAGTGCCAGCAGCTTTTGCACCGTCTCGACCGTTGTCTCACAGGTCTTGGCGGGCAGCTCTGCCAGCAAGGCTTCATACCAGCGGATCAGCGCCACTTCTTCGCGACGTTCCTGAGTGTAGGAAAACACATCCAGCGCCGTGCCCCGTAGCGGACGCAGCTTTGATAGCGTGGCCAGCACCGGCGCGAACCACGCACCGAACGCGCGCTTGACGGGCCGCCCCCGCGCGTCCTTGCGCAGAGACACGATCGGCGGAGCCATGTGGTAGTTGATCTTGAACCCCGGCTCGAATTCCTGTGCCAGCATCTCGGCGAAGGCAGGATCACTGTGCAGCCGCGCGACCTCGTATTCATCCTTGAACGCCATCAGTTTGAACAGGGCCTTAGCTGCCACCTGCGTCAGCGCGTCGGCATGAGCGGCGGGGACGGCGGCGCTGAACTGCGCAAGCCGGTCGCGGTAGCGCTGCGCGTAGCTGTCGTTTTGATAGGCCCGCAACCGGTCGGCCCGATCCGCGATCAACGCGGCGCAGTCCAGATCGGGCTGTTCGTTCGACGGCAAGGCTAGAGCGTCAGGCGTTTCGGCCATCACGCGGCCCAGATCAAAGGCACGGTGGTTTTTGTCGATGGCCACGCCGTTTAACACAATCGCCTGCCGCAGCGCGCCGTGAGACACGGGCACCAGCCCTTTCTGCCACGCGAAGCCCAGCATGATCATATTGGCGAAAACCGTATCACCCAAAAACCGTTCTGCCATCGCATTGGCATCGAAACCGGCAAGGTTTTCACCCCCCACGGTATCGCGGATCACACTCTCGCGCTGGTCAGTGTGCAGCTGCGCGTCACGGTGCAACACCAGATCGCCCGTGGGCATTTCGGCGAGGTTCAGCACCACCTTGGTCGCGGGCCCGTAGTAGACCGACGCCTGCGCGGCAGAGGAAACGACGATGTCGCAGCCAATCACCGCATCCGCCGCCCCGTGATCAATGCGCACCTGATGGATTGCATTAGGGCGCGCGCCGATCCGGATAAAGCTAAGCACCGTGCCGAACTTCTGCGCGAAGCCGGTGAAATCCAGCACGCTGGCACCCTTGCCCTCCAGATGCGCGGCCATGGTGATCAGCGCCCCGACCGTGATCACGCCGGTGCCGCCCACGCCTGTGACCAACAGATCAAAGGGCGCATCAAGGCTGGGCAGTTCGGGACGCGAGATACCCGCCAGCAGCGCGTCCACGTCGACCTCTGCCCCGGTTTTCTTGCGCCGCACCGCCCCTTCAAGGGTGACGAAGCTGGGGCAGAACCCGTTCAGACACGAGAAATCCTTGTTGCAGCTCGACAGGTTGATCTTGCGCTTGCGGCCCAGATCCGTTTCTAGCGGTTCGATGCTCAGACAGTTGCTTTCAAGCGAGCAATCGCCGCAGCCCTCGCATACAGCGGGGTTGATGAAGGCAAAGCGTTTGGGGTCCTCCATCTGCCCGCGCTTGCGGCGGCGGCGTTTTTCGGTAGCGCAGGTCTGTTCGTAGATCAGCACCGACACGCCTTTGACCTCACGCAGTTCGCGTTGCACAGTGTCCATCTCTTCACGCGGGTGAAAGCTGGTGCCTTGGGGGAAATCGCCGCGGTCGAATTTGTCGATCACATCCGACACCAAGGCGATACGCTGGACCCCTTCAGCACGACAGGCCTGCGCGATCCCGGTCACGCTGATCGG
This sequence comes from Sulfitobacter pontiacus, assembly GCF_040790665.1. NCBI lineage: Bacteria > Pseudomonadati > Pseudomonadota > Alphaproteobacteria > Rhodobacterales > Roseobacteraceae > Sulfitobacter > Sulfitobacter pontiacus. The sequence goes on from NZ_CP160849.1 coordinate 2,988,904, forward strand.
CCCGTCGACGGGTTGGCCCCCGGTCATGGCCACCGCGTCGTTATAGAGGATCTTATAGGCGATATTCGTCCCTGCCGCGACAGCCTGCCGAATGGCAAGCGACCCTGAATGGTACCACGTGCCCTCGCCCAAATTCTGGAACAGATGTTTGCCGCCGTTGAACTTAGAGGCCACCACATGCGGCACACCCTCGCCGCCCATCTGCGCATAGCCACCGGTTTCGCGGTCCATCCACCCCGCCATGACGTGGCAACCGATGCCCGATGCGGCCTGCGACCCCTCGGGCAGCTTGGTCGAGGTGTTATGCGGGCAGCCCGAACAGAAATATGGCGTGCGTTTTGCCCCCGGCACATTCAGCAGGACAGGAGGCTTTTCAGTCAGCGCGCGCGCCTTTTGCGGCAGGTTTTCATCGGGGAAGAACGCGTCCAACCTCTCGGCCACCACGGGCACCAGCGCCAGCGGGCTTAGTTCGCCGGTCCAGGGCAGCAGCGGGTCGCCGGCCGCGCGGTGTTTGCCGACCATGCGACCGGGCTTGTGCCCCGGCCAGTCGTAGAAATATTCCTTCAGCTGGCTTTCGATGATGCCGCGCTTTTCCTCGATCACCAGCACTTCTTCCGTGTCGGCAACAAAGGCCAGCGCATCACGCCGCGCCAAGGGCCAGACCATGCCGACTTTGTAGATATCGATGCCAAGACGGCGGCAGGCGGCTTCGTCCAGACCCAGCAGACGCAGCGCCTCCATCAGATCCAGATGGCCCTTGCCGGTGGTGACGATGCCAAAGGTGGCATTGTCCAGATTGTAGATACGCCTGTCGATCGGGTTGGCCTCGACAAAGGCTTCGACGGCGCTGAGCTTATGTTGCAACCGGGTCTCGATCTCGGGGCTTGGCATGTCCGAGCGGCGCACATGCAGCCCGCCGGGCGGTGGCGTGATCTGGGGCAGCGTAAACGCGCGGTCAGGCTGCAACGCCACCGACTGCCCGCTTTCCACCGTCTCGGAAATCGCTTTGAACCCGACCCATGTGCCGGAAAAACGGCTTAGCGCGAGCCCATAGGCCCCGAACTCCAGAAACTCTCCGACATTCGCGGGATTCAGCGTCGGCATCATCCAGGTCATAAAGGCGACATCCGATTGATGCGGCATGGACGACGACACACAGCCGTGGTCATCCCCCGCCACAACCAGCACGCCCCCCTTGGGCGAAGAGCCATAGGCGTTGCCGTGGCGTAGCGCGTCCCCCGACCGGTCCACCCCCGGCCCCTTGCCGTACCACATGGAGAATACGCCCTCGACCTCGCAATGGGGATCAAGCACAGCCTGCTGCGCCCCCAGAACCGCCGTGGCCCCCAAATCTTCGTTCACCGCGGGCATAAAGGTGATGTTGTTGTCCTTGGTCACATCCCGTGCGCGCCATAGTTCAAGATCGACCGCGCCCAAAGGCGATCCGCGATACCCCGAGATAAACCCCGCGGTGTTCAGCCCCTGCTGCTTATCGCGCCGCGCCTGATCCAACATGATCCGCACCAGCGCTTGGGTGCCGGTCAGAAACACCGTTCCTTCTGTGCGCGCGTAGCGGTCGGATAAGGCATAGGGGTAAAAATCGTGGGTTTCTTTGGTCATGATGGCAATCCTTGGCTGTCTTGACCATCAAACCACGTTTCCGTGAAATATCTGCCCCCTCTTGCGCCTGCACGCGGAATAAACGAATGTTTTATTCAGCATATAGGGGATTGATGAAATGTCTGACCAAATGCGCTTTGACGACCGCGACCGCAAGATACTGGAGCTGTTGCAGCGCGACTGCCGCATCTCGAACGCCGACCTGGCAGAGCGGGCCGGCATGTCCGCCTCCGCCTGCTGGCGGCGGGTGAAAGCGTTCGAGGACGCCGGCGTGATCGAACGCTACCGCGCGGATGTGTCCCCGACCAAAGCGGGCAACAGCTTTCAGGCGCTGGTGCAGGTGCAGCTTGCGCGTCACAATCAGGAAAAGCTGGCCGAGTTCATCAAAGCCATCGCGCATCGTGCCGAGGTGCTGGAATGCTATGCCACCACCGGACAGGCCGACTACCAAATGCGCGTCCTCTGCCGCGACATCGCCGCCTATAACCGCTTTCTCGAAGATTTCCTGTTCCGCCTCCCCGCCGTCGAAAGCGCCCAAACCAACGTGGTCCTGCGCGAGATCAAACGGAATACGAGCGTTCCGATGTAGCGACACCAAACGAAGAAAGGGTGCCCGATGGGGCACCCTGAGTTTCGCCTGACCTTGCTCATCGTTCACCGCTCGTTTGTTTTATGCCTGCGGCAAGGCCAGCGTCAGGGGCAAGCGCACCTGCCCCATGTAGAAAGCCCCGACCGCAAGTGAAACGCCAACCAATTGAAGCCCATAGCAAGAAGTTAAGGCCTTATTTTTAATGATTCTTTTTCGACCCGTAACCAAAAACGGCGGTTTAAGTGTACTTTTGCAAACCAATTATCGCCCACTGAAAATCATTGTTGAACAAAAAAAACCGCCCCAGAGGGCGGCTAAATCGTTTAAAGTTCGAGGTTTAGATATCTGCGATCCTGTAAAATTCCGCGTTTGCATCAGCAGGATTCCAAACTGGAAAAACCCCTCTCGCTTGTAAGTTGGTTCGTAGTCGATTTGGATCGCCACCCCAGTAGCCTTCTATCGAAGATAACTTTCGATAGCGCTCTTTGAAACGCGTCACACTATCTTGGTCGACAAGATTACGCATGACTCCCATATGACGGACGCGACCACTGACCTTTAATGGCGTCTCGCCTTTACCCTCTTCAGCAATTAACAAAAATTCAACCGTTTCAGCGCTCACACCGAGAGCCTTGGATGTCGCTGAAACGGTCATACCGCCCTCGCCCGTTCTCGCGCCGAGCTTGTAGGCAACTTCCTGAACGTTGATTAATACGGAGTTGAACTTCAGGTCCTCCGAGAGCAACTCGACATGTTCAAGCTGGCCTTGCAGCACCAGCGAAAGCACTTCCATCGATGAAACATTGAGTGCCTTTGCAACGTGGCCGATATCCATCATGCCTTTGTTCGGCACTCGAATGTCCTCCCCAAACCGCCGCATTTCAACAATGAGCTGGTCAAGGTCGTCGACATCGACACCTTTATAGCGCGCTGTACGGTTTTCACCGTCTTCAACGACAGTTCTTAAGAAGCCTTTTTCCAGTAGCAAAGCGACCTGAGGCCGCGTGCACCCGATGCGCTCTGGAATCTTGGCGACTGGAATTGCGCGCTTCAACTTGGCAATTAGTTCTTCTGCTGGCTCCGCCTCAACAGTTTGCCGACTATCTGCATGATATACATCTTTGGGCAACATACCCGACTGTGACAAAATATTGGCTACGGTTTTCGGGTGTACCCCCATTGATGTGGCTAGGGAGGCAACGGTATGCCGCCTTCGTTTTTCAACAACCCGTCCAAATAGTACAGCTCCGGGTTTGATCGGATAATGATCTAGGATAAATTCGCTTAGAGTATCCAAAATTGGGCCAACCGGCTTATCCGACTTTCTGAACTGCACCCATTGATAAAGCCTCCCAAATGTCCCTTGTGGTCCACATTTAACCGCGCCCTTTTGAGGCTTCGTGTATAGATACTCTAAGGCTTGCCGAATGCCCGCGTCACCATTTGAAGTAAACTCAAATCCGACCTGACCGGCTCGGTCCCAGTCGTCATCAGTCAGTTCTGGGAGTGACGCATGGGGACCATATTCAACACATACTCCCAACATTTCAGTCGCTTTACATGCAAGGTCGATCTGTTGGGCGTCCAACCATGACGGCCCTGTGGCACCAGCAAAACGCGCAGTGACGTATTCTTGGAGAGCGGATGGTTTACGCTGTACTGAGTTACGCCAAAGCTCTTCCAAAGCTTTATGATCAGGTGTGTGTGCCCATACATTCAGCTCAAGGCCGCCCCCACTTTCACGAGGCTTCCTATATAATCCCACACCGTGGTGTTCACACGTTCTGATCGCGCTAAAGGCCCAGTTGCTACGCCCAATACCAATGGGCATACCTCCCGGGCGTTCTGAAATATCAGACAACAGACACGCTGGGCAGAAGGTAACTTGGCTTCGCAGCAAAAATTCCTTGAAAAAGACCTCACCATTATATCGATAGAGGCGATCCGAAACATGCTGAAAACTTTTGGATGCCAGCTCATCCGCAGGCATACCACAGATAGGCGATAGCCGGTCACAAATCTCGCGGCGACCCAAATTCAAATCTTGCTGCCTTAACCCGATAAATCTGAGGAAGTTGTCGAGTGATAACCCGAAATGTAAATGTCCAAAACGGTGCAACCAGGAAATCAAGCTCTCACCTGGCTCGGGAAGTAAGCATGGCTTCAACAAGTCCATTCAGCGTCTCCCGACCTGACGGGTTTGCCGCTTGGTCCGCTCTGCTTCGAAATTTTCTGCATCCGTATCAAGCTCAATCGCGGCCCAATCAGTAGCGGCAAAGACGTTTTGCTCCCAGTCACATCCCTCCTGCATCCCCCAAGCTGTTGCGAAATGCTCCCATGTCAGAACTCGAGTTCCCTCCTCCAACGCGCTTTCGATAGCATTGATAACCGTTTCAATTGCTCGACCAAAACGGTGTCGGCTTGCGTGGATCAAGCGAAGTGCCAATGTGTCATCGACCTCAGGTTTTAGCCCGACCTCCGCACAATACTCCTCGATCATACTATAGAGCGGCCCCTCATCCACTCCCTGACATAAGGGCTTTGGTACGACCTTGGTTAGCCGCCGGTTCACTTGTTCATCAAAACGCGTGATTTCCGCCAGGCGTTGAGTGCCACTGAGAATGGGGATTACGGCGGAGTCATTCTGCATCAACGATTTCAACATTTTCAGCATATCGTCGATTTCACGCGCAGAACCGGAGAGAAACATGTCGTGTGCTTCATCAAACCAGAGAACAACGATACCTAAAAGAGCGAGCCTGTGTCGGACGACCCCCCAGATTTCCCAGGCAGATGCTCTCGGTGATACGTCTACTAAACCTGTAGCTTTTAGGACCTCCCGACCGAGACTCTTCAGAGTAGCCGGGCTAGGAACTTGGATTCGCAGGAACTTCGGCGGGTCGCCTGCCGAAGTCGGTTTTAATACAGGGTGTGTTGATAGCACTCGATCCACAGCAGTCGTTTTGCCCGAACCCGAGCCTTCGATAAGGGCAATGCCGCGAGTTTCAAGGTTGCCTGTAAACCGCATCGGTTCAGCAATAAGGCTCCCTTCGTCGTCATGTTTTAAGAGCCGGTTTAGCTGCCGCAGAATTTCTTCGTCGCGCTCAGTAGAAATGTGATGACCCCGGAGTGTGGCGAGAGATTTTCTCCAGCTATGTTTTGCTACGCGGCCCATTATTGATCTCCCTTTTCGATTTTCCAGCTTTTCTTCATGGTCGTTTCTGGTTTCGCCGGAGCAGGACGTGTTGATTTCGTAGGTGTAGCCTCAAGCCGGGCTTCTGAAGGTTGCAATGTTCGGCCGAACTGGCTCGAAGCACTTGTGGTAGGAGCTTCTGTTCCAGCAATATTGAGACTGTGCAGAATTTTGTGCGTGACGCGTTTTCTTACGCCATCGGGAAGCGGTCTTCGAACATGATGGCAAGCTGAGATCTGACAGCGTGCCATTCGCGGACCGAACGCTTCCACTCGGTCGATGTAGCATTGAGCGCCAGATAGATCAATTTCGCCGCAGCGTCGTCGCTTGGGAAATGACCTCGGGTTCTGACGGCACGGCGAATTTTCGAGTTCAAGGCCTCAATGGAATTCGTGGTGTAGATCAGCCTGCGGACCTCGGGCGGGTAATCGAGGAACGGGATGACCTCGTTCCAGGCCCGGCGCCAGCTCGGCGCGATCGCCGGATACTGCCTTGCCAGATCGCTGTCCTCGAACTCAGCCAGAGCCAGTTCTGCCGCCTCGACGTCCACGGCCGTGTAGATCGCCTTTAGGGCGGCGGCGACGGCCTTGCGGTCCCTGTAGCTGGCGAAGTTCATGGAATGGCGCAGCAGATGGACGATGCAGGTCTGGACCCGAGTCTGGGGGAATGCGGCCTCGATGGCCTGGGGAAAGCCCTTCAGCCCGTCCACGACGGCGATGAGGATGTCCTGGACGCCCCTGTTGCGCAGGTCGCTGAGCACTTTGGCCCAGAACTTCGCGCCCTCATTGGCCTGAAACCACAGGCCCAGAACGTCCCGCGTGCCATCCGGCAGCACCGCGAGGGCCACGAAGACCGCCTTGTTCGAGACCGCCCCGTCGCTGCGGATATTGACCCGGATCGCGTCCATGAAGACGATCGGATAGCAGGGATCCAGCGGGCGGTTCTGCCAGGCGGTGACCTCCTCCATGACCGCGTCGGTGATCGCGGAAATCAGGCTGGGCGAGGCCTCGACGCCGTAGATTTCCTCGATATGCCCCTGGATCTCTCGGGTCGTCATTCCCCGGGCATACATGCTGACAATCTTGCGGTCGAATTCAGGAAAGCGCCGCTGATACTTCGCGATCAGCATCGGATCGAAGGTGCCGTTCCGGTCGCGGGGAATGTCCAGAACCACCTTGCCGCTGTCCATGGTCACGGTCTTCTGGCTGCTGCCATTGCGCCGATTGGGCGGCTGGTTCTGGCCCTCAGACGCATCATCTGCGCGCTCTTCATCGAGATGGACATCCATCTCTGTGCTCAGCGCGCGTTCCGCCAGCGCCTTGGTCAGCTCCGCCAGGATGCCGTTCTTGCCAAACAGGTCACCGGGTGAACGCCCTTCCATCAGACGGTCTAGCAAGTCTTTGTCGATGCTCATACGTGGGTCTCCTCTGTGAGCAGTTACCACGTCAGCGCACAAAATTCAGGATAGTCCCGCAATATTGAAACCGCAGAAAAGAGCTTCTTCAGCAGACGCAATGCGCTCTGAATTCCAAGGCTGTGTAATTAAACCGAACTCCAGAGTACGTTCGCCATTCATATTTTGAATGGCACAAATAGCGTTGCACACGACATCGTCGCGCCATTTAAGCTTCGCGGGGTCGCTTGTCTTCAAGCTGCGCCGCGCTGTGAGCCATTGCTGCGCATGCACCCCATCGAAAATACCAAGCACAGCCTGTACCTGATGCCACTCATCACCCAAGCGAACTTCGACGGCACCGATATCATTGGCCAGCCATCGTACATTCAAATCCTGCTTACCAAATTTGTTGTACCAATTCGAAAGCATCTCCGAGTGGTATTTGACACCGAGAACTGTCACACCGTATTTATCCAGCTGCCGTTCAACTGTTGTACCAAAAGCGAGCCGGTCATTGCGTACGGATGGGCTTGCTTTCAACGGATAGTTGCCAACTTTCATGTCATCTTCCCATTGTTCGAGCGGTGTTTTACCTCCCAAGCCCGAGTGTGGCGTATTATGGTAAATATCTACAATCCACCGGACAAGGGCGAAACAAAGGTCCTCAGGCTTCAGACAGGCTCGTGCCTCTGCAGGATGACTTCCTTTTTCCAGTACGGACGAGAACGTTCGGCCGTTCAACCGAGGCAAAAGGCCCATCGACGCTGTTCGGAAAAGGCGTTCTACGGTTCCCCTCATACTTGGCAATCCAGCAATTGAACGTTCATGAGTGATGCCCAAGTCGCTACACGCGGCCAAGAAATTCAATGCTTTGAAGGCTGATCCATTATCGGTCACCAGCGTCTCTGGTGTAGCAGCCATATGCCATCCCGAAACAGCGCCGACGGCATCCGCCCAATCGCCTTTGTCGGAGGTCGTCATGCGGAGACAGTCAAGAGCTGCGCAGGAAGTCGGATTAAGGGTCAATTTCATACCCAAAACGCAGCGTGTCCGACAATCGATAGATGCCGTGATCCACCAGCGTCCCGATTTATCGTCGAGACCTAAACGTTGAAGCTCTTCCATCGTAAAGAGCGACTTGAGCCCTGAACCGGCCAGAATGGTGATCAAATCGATATTCCACTCATCCATCTCTACTCGTTCATATGGACGATAGACCTGCAACCCAGAGCTAACCGGTTTAAACATCTTTACTGCCTCTTCGTGCCCTTTCCTCTTCAAAACCACTTGGAACTTATCAATACTGCCGATTGCGTTGCGAACAGCTTGGCGAGAAGGAACTCGATGCGGTGTCAAGCCTTGAGCTTTGCGTTTCAGGTTCTCGTTGTGGAATGCTACTTTGACGTCGTCTGCCGTAGTCTTTTGGGATGGCCGGTTCAGCGATAGATAGCTTTCGTAAACAGTGCGCATCAGTAGCTCCTTCTCCTCGGCACTGAAGTAGCTTGTCCGGTTCCCTCGATTTGCAACGGAGTCGGCCAAACCTGTCATTCCGAAATCGTTGAACAAAGCGAGCCATTTTCGAAGCGTTCGCGGATGCACAGGCGCTACCGACGGTGTGACGCACCCGCCACGAGGTTTTCGACGCAAACCATCGCGAATTTCGTTTTCGCGCAAAATTGTTTCAGGGCTTGGAGCCTCCTCTAACAAGAACGCTTGTGCGCGCCGACAAATTTCGGGCATATTCTCTTCAATCGAAGCATCATTCACTGACACAAGCGCTTCATCCCGCATTTCCACCAAAGCTGAAACCAAAGCGTGCCTTACATGAAGCCGCTTACGTTGTTTGACGGAAAGATGCGACATTTGAGTGCTAACGCCTGTAGGACGATGCGCCGCCACATCAGGGTTATAGAAATCAGGCTCATGCAAAATCTGTTTGCTAGCGTTCAAGCGAGAAAGAAGGCCAAAATCAAATGTTTCTGAGATGCCTGATCCGTCTGCATCCATCAAGACATAGCCATTTCGTGTTTGATGCGCCAAGCGCAAAGCACGCCCTCGGATCGTGATCTTGTCGTGAGGCTTGATGTGAAAACGGCCAAAGTAGGTTTCAGAGTAGCTGGTCATTGTACGACCTCCATTTTGTTTACGAGAGTTTTGGGGTTGATAATTTCATGGTTCACAGGACGGAGATGATGATCCCGAACTAAACGGAGCAGAGCACGGTAGCCCTTCTCGTTTAGACCGGTCCTGACGGTTAGATCCCGAAGCGAAAGAGCTCCCGAAAGTTCAGATACGGTCTTCAAGGCAATGCGATCTGCTTCGGAATCAAGTTCGCGAACAGCCGCTAACTGCCTAGCGTTATTTTCGCTGATTGGATCGATGTCCCTCTCAGTGACCAACCTGACCTCGTCACAGAATCCGGCATCAAGCGCATGACGTGTAACGTCCTGCATTTCTGCAAGAAATTTGCCGGAGAGAAGACGGACCTCAGGTTTGACGGTAAAGGCAATCTTGCGGCCATCGACGAAAACCGCGATAATGTCGAAGTAGTGTTTTTTGTGACTTGCACCCTCGCACCATTCGAAGAGCACCTGCTCTTTGATTTGCGCGACACCTGGCAAGTCATTCACCACAAACAAGGTACGCAGTTCGAGATGGGACTCCGCCTGAAATCGACGGCCGTTGTCACTTCCTAAAATGACATGAGCCGTACAGTGGCCTTTGGAGGCCTTCGCAATAGATCGATCTGCCTGCGAAGCGGCAGGTAGTCGAATACCGGCTGTATTGGTATACATTTTTCTTCCCCACACTTGACCAGGTGACAGCCCAAATCAGGGCAAATACACCAAGTCGATTTCGAATATGACGTGTGAAAGGCGGCTTAACCGCCGTATCAGACGACTATTCGCGTGAGGGAATTGCTACGACGATAACTTTGGGTAATTGAAATTCCAACAAAGCTACAGTGCGCTTCGCTAACTCCAATAAAATAAGGATAGGATTTCATGATGAAGATTCCGATACCAATTGAACACTAAGTTAGGGATTCAAGGTAACGCTCAATCAAGGTAGCAATCGTTAGCCAAACAGATGATCGAGAGCCCTTTAAAGGCCCCATATCTGGGTAAGTGCAATATGATCAGCTACATTCTTCATACGTATATTTAAAAACAACTTTTTTGGAAGCGCAAGACCAAAAATGGAAAAAATTGATTTTGCTAAGATATCATCAAATTTTGGGGGTCGGCAGAGGTGTAGAACCAACCTATTCATTCTTGCAGTCAAGTTGACTCAAAAAATTGATTTTGAAGAAACATTCCCAAAAATGGTCATAACTCACATCAAACTTAGCGAGAGAATCATCTGAGAAACCGACATCGATATGAGGTGATTCGGTGGAAATGAAGCAGATATTGGATACGAAATTACCAATTTAGGGCACTAACGGCTTAAGGATAGCGAAATCAGAAAAGGTTTCGCTATCGTTTAATTTCCCCGCATCCAATCCTTTTACAATTCATTGCATGATCCGGACAGAGGATTAGGCGTAGCCTAATCCTCTGAAATTATAATTCTGAATTTCAGCCTATCCATGGATAAGTTATCCTTATCAGATACTTATTGACTCGACCCCTTCCAAATCTCACAATTTACCCATCAGCGGATTGTCAGTTTTGATAGTCTGGAATTTGGGATTGGAAGTGGAGGATACAATGACGTTTGCGAACGAGATGAACGGAGGCTCAGATCAGCGCGTTCTAGAGTGCGGCGCAGGTTACACAAGGAACCCGTGCACTGGTCCGAGAGCCAACTGGGTAATGCCTGCTGAAATCTATCGCGATGGCGTTCTGCGAAATGGGAGTTATGCCAGCATTGCATTTTTGTACTTTCTGATGAAGAAATATCTTCAGTCGATAAGATAACATCCGCTATTGGCATATTTGATAGAAGTAAAAAATAGAATACATCCAGTTTATAATAGGCTGAAGAAAAACAGCCCCACCATTTTCAATGAATGAAACTATCTTGAACTAATTTTCCAAACGCATTGCGCGATTTCCTTCAGCGAGCTTTTACGCCTAACGTGAAAACACAGCCCAAGAATTCAGTTAGTACGCCCGAAGGAGCCCCCCCCCATAAACTATTGCTTGTAAATTTCGCTCAATTCCATGTCAGACTATTGGCACTATGTAGTTCGAAAGCTCCCCACTACTCGGGCTCGCCTACCAATACGCCCTCTACCACCTCGTCGAGCACCTCTAGTCTACATTGATCCTGATTATGGCATGGTCGACGGGGAGATCAGGCCTAGATCGTGAAACTGGGATCACCTTAAGCGTGGTCACCGAATTTTGCGTGATTACGTTATAAATCAACGAAGTATAAATGATCTCACGCTCACTAGGTACCAGTTGACGGAACAGCTTAACTCACAATTGTCGCGGTAGAAGCTTGACGGCGCAGATTATCTCGATCTATCAGTTAAGGATGACCTATAGATTCCACATAACTCTGAGCGCTCGAATACCGTTTTAATTCTCAAACGGATTTTCGGGAGTGCCATGGTGGGACGCGGGATTTATACACCCTTCAGCAGTAGATGACTGTGTAGTCGACGGTTCAAATCCGTCCATTCCTACCAACCGTTTGGTTGGTAGGGTAACCGAACGAACAAAATTTAGGCCCCATTTAAAACTGATGCGACTGTTCTCGCCCTTATTACAGATCTCATGTCAGTGATGACCGCTTCCGGTCACCTGAGACCTTGAGTAAAGTATGTCTGCTACGATAAAGCTGCGTATGGTGTCGAATTCTGATCAGCTTTGACCACGGAATTTGTAACTCCATCAGCTAGGCTATGGTTACATCAGCGTTATTTGCACCCATCCACAGTTCTCAGCATTGCACTCAAGGGTCTAATTTCCAGCGGCTTGCGAGCAGATAGAGCACATCGCACGACCTCTTACGGCCGCTTCCAATGCCTACTAGGCCCTGCCACTTACCGGACTGTCCGGCAACAAGAACACGAACAGCGACGCTGGCGAATTGCCCTTGGTCAATCATACCAGTCTCTCGAAACACCGTTTACACACATGCCGCCTCAAGAGCACCGATATCGGGGACAGAACTTCGGACATCACGAATGCTCGCCATGCCCCACCTCCCTTTCCGTAGCTTTGAAATTTCATCATTCCGGGCTCTAACGGTTAACCAATGTGGGATCGGTTAGGGATTGGCGTTTTTGTGAGCGGGGGTTTCTTAAATCTGATCGCAATTGCGTATGTTAGGTCGATACTGCGACAGCAACGCACGCACATAATGAACTTATCGGCGGGTACGGATCCCCAGCAAAAGAGAGTAACTGTCCAAAATGTGAACTCCTCCCCTATATTATCGTAACGAATGAGCGCTGACAGCATCACCACTATTTTCTTGCGGACTACCACGCAAGGTGGCCGGTTTTTTACCCTATTCTAATTATTGAAATAGGGTAAAAATTTTTGCTGAATGAGAGGTTCCAGACTTGCTCGTTTTAGGACTGAAACTCAGCCTCTAAGTCATCGCAGAAAACCCCAACCATAAAGTAAATCAATCTACGTTCGCGCGAAAGTTTGAGATCCGGAAACCCTACAGCTTAAAGTGATACCTCTGCGTGCCTCACGGCATCAAAGTCACCCCATGTACAGGTAAAATCCAATATTGTGTTCGCGCTCCTCGTCAAGAAGGGCCGGAAGCTGACCTTCGTAGCGCTCTGCATTGAGACCCGTAGGGCGGATTTTGCTGCCTTATGCTGCGGGCGCACATCCTCCATTGCAGTTGAGAAGACCTTTTGGAGGAAGGGCGGAGAGCTGCCGTTCGGCGCGTCTTGGACGAATGGCAACTCTGCGCGGACGAGCTAACTTCGCAGACTTTGGCTAGTTAAAGTGGGGTTTACCTTTGTCGGCCATACAACTTGCGGAGCTCAACCACTCGCTCCATGGTCTTCTTCATTTGCACATTGTCCGGCTCAATGTGTTCCCAAAATCGTGCTCTTCCTTCCAATTGCTCAATATAATTTGGAAAGAAAATTCTGCGTCGCGCTACGTGGCTAGATAATCCTGACGACCAGACGAAATACACGTCTCGTTTCAAATCACGGCGGAACTGCCTTGTCGGTCTCGGCTTGCCGGAGGTTATATCCAAGCCGGTTACGATCTTCTTGTCGCCTTCACACAAGAAACGAACTTTTTTCTCATTAACTTGGAAACCCTCACTAGCAATAACTTCGAAGAACAGTCTCCTAATCCCTTTGGGGATGGCTTTTCCAGAGATAACGATGTCATCCGCATACCTAGTGTATCTCAAACGCCTGGACTTGCAGATCTTCATGATCCTTTGATCCAAATCTCGGCAAATTATATTGCTTAGAAGTGGGCTAGATGCGGCTCCTTGCGGTAACTTTCGATCCAATGTGCAGAGGTTTGCCAGCAGAAAGGCTACATTCGAGGGATATCCGAAATCAATAAAAACCTTAACCACCCTCGAAAAACCAATAGAGGGGAAAAAGTCCTTAAGGTCTATCTTGAGGACTTCCTTTCTGCCGCAATGCACGAGTGCGTTATCTAAAATAGAGACGCCTTCTCGATATCCAGTAGAGCAAACCGGCAGTCTGACCGAAGAAAGCACTTCACCGACTATCCAGCGCTGCACTTCAAGCAGTGATGGATAGGGGGCTTGAATTTCTCGCAAGCCTCCTGATCTCTTTCTGATCTTGAAACTTCGGTAGTAACTCTTGGCTCCAAATCCCATCGCGCTAAGGTCAGCCGGATTTCGCCCAACTAATACCGCTAGGTGGGAAGACTCAAAAATGGGTGGAACCCCATTTGAAATGCAGCGCCTTATATATGGCGTATAAGAGCGCACCAAATCACTTCGTAGCCCTATGTCTTCGAAATACTGATGCCACTTGTATAGTAAATTGTCGTTCATAGCGTGGCCACCGCTACCAGATCTCTTCGATGCTCGCATCGCTTACGCCTGAAATTCGATGAATTTCCATTTTCAGCATTGAAAATTGAAATTTCATCGTATTTCGGGCCTGCCGACGCAAGGAGGCACAGTAACACTTTCTTGAGAAACTCAAGAAATGTTACTGTAAGGCTTTCGCCCACCTTAACCGTAGAAGCGACTACACTTCTAAACGCTAGCGGTGACCACTCTTCTGCCCGCATATCACACACTTTAGTCTCCTCCAATCCCAAAGTAGCGCTGCGATAGCTTTGAAACTCTAGGAGCGTATGGTTCAAACGGACTGATCTTGCTGCCCTTGAAGCGTTCTGGCACCTCTCTCCAAGTTTTCTTACCTCTGAAAGCAAACATTTCTTGATTGGCCTGAATCCAAGAAAGCCCAGCCTTCGTAAGGTGCAAAGAAACGCCTTTCGCGGCGATGAGGTTGAACTTTGTCAGGTTCCTAGTTGCCCTTGATAGGTCTTTAATCGAGACGCCGAACTTCAAGGTCAACGAGGAAATGGTCACACCACCTTCTCCTCTGCGGGCCTGATCCAAAATTCTCAATTCAAGGGAGGATAGGCGATTTGTCATAACTCGCTCCTATAGACGAGTGTATCTCGTGGCTTTCCACGCCAATCTTCTGGCCACCAGAGAATTGGGAAGTTGGAATTGGGTGCATTGTGTCCCTTTAGACAAAACAAAGCCTCTGCTCGCCCGTAGCCAAAGCTCGGAAGCATTTTTCCGTCGATTATTTGCGCCAAACCAGATTCAAGTCGATTCATGTGACAAGATTTCACGCCTAGCTCTGTTCCAGAAAAGTGGCCAGATAAGCCAGGCTTTAGCTTCGCCAAAAACTCCACATCAACCCCCAAATCGGACAAATACTCAAAGGCCCTCTCCATTCCAAAGACTACCTTGACTTGCCCTGTCACTGGGAATTTTCGAGATTTCGACTCCGCAAATATGTGTTTCAGTCTCCCACGCACAGTACTTCCGGTTCCTGCGAAATCATCCACTAGAACAAAGTGGGGATAATCCTTCATGTTTTCTTTCTTTAAATACATTGGAACACTATTGAAGAGCTTGATACTATCTCCTCGTGGAAGCATTGGTTTTAGTCTCTGCAAAACCATTTGGGAGCTGTCGGCCCCCTCATTCCAAGCCATGGCGACAACCGCTACGTATGCCTTCTTAGAGGAGACTTGAATTATTCTTTTTGCTAGCTCCCTTAAGTATTTCTCAAACTGGTTCTCTGATAAGAGGATAAACTTTTCCAATATATGCTGCAAAACTTCAAACTCCCCAGTATTGTCACATTGACTAGCAAGTTCGAGAATCTGCTTCTCACAATCCTCCAGGTCTTGACGGCGCATGAAAAGGTCCATCAGCCAGTAGTCTATTGTCTCTTGAGGTATCGCCACTTTTGAAATTTCCCAGTTCAGTACTGCCTTGGCCAGAGAAATCCACCGCCGCTGACGGAGACCCTAGCTTTACTATAGGGGAGTGAAAAGCTAAGTTTTTCCTATCTACCCCATTCCTGGATTGTGTTGTCCATCAGGGATGGACAACGGGAGAAGCTTCCCCATTGAGCGCCGACCGACCATGCTGCCAAGGTTCGCTTTGCGCGCTTCCGGTCATCCGCTGCGCCAAGCATGAATGTCCGGAGAGGGCCGCTCCTGCCGGATCAGCTTATCCTGCAATTGCGAAGACCTTCGTTCCTCACGCGGTCAGTTTGGGCTCGAAGAAGACTTTAGCTGCAACGAACACCGAGGTCTGCTGGGCGGGACAAAGTGTGAATTCGATTTAGAAACCCAAATGGCCGCTTAATGGCTCACCCTGACCCCTACAGCTCACCTAACTCCTTTGCACAATCGAATGAGACTTTTGCGATACCGTTGAGGTCGTTCTGGGAAAACAGCCCTACTTCTGGCGAGCCAGCAGACACGCAACCTTTGCCATAGAATTGCACCCGCAATTGACCTGTTGAAAGTCGCTGCCATAATCCATGGCAAACCATGTTTCTATATTTTATTCCAAGTTCCATGTTCTTGTAAATGTCGGCAATTTGTTTTCGATCCAAAGCCTTGTGCTTTTTGGCAAGCCCGCAAAACACTTGAAGTCTAGCCTTCAGAGCCGAGCCGTCCTCAAGCACATTCTCGATCTTTTCGTTGTCTTTATCGGATATGTCTTTGGGGCCGCCGCTGACGCTGATCGCAGCACGAATGAGCTCGTGTTCGAGGTAGCCGTAGGCAACCACAACGGCTCCAATACATGCATGATCGTCAGGGGTTAAAATGGGAGGGTCGGCCATAGCGAAGTACTCCATCTTTATCAGCGTTGATCGCTATTAGTTTAGGCTGCTTCCCAATGCATCAAATTTAATCGTCAGCGGTTAGCAGTCATTAGGACTTTTTGCAGCATCGGTCATGGTGGGCTCGAAAGAGACATTCTCTGCGTTGCTCACGAAAGTCGTCTGCGGGCTGGAAGCTGACCTTAGTGGCGCTTTGCATGGAGGTCCGCAGACCAGATTTTGCTGCCGTTCGCTGTGGCAATACAAATGATTGCTAGTGCGAACTGTTCGCCAAACCTTTGTATACGAAAAGCTAAACATTTCACTACCGTCAGAAGGCTTGCATGTTCCAGGCTATAAAAACAGCAACAGTTCAATTGTGCGCATTGCTGTAATCCGATTGCGATCATCCGAAGAAAACTTTTCAGAAAAATGGTTCAACCGGTCATTAAGACAATCTGCTGCACCCCAACAGAAATGTAGATAACAGAGGTAAGACGGCTGAGTGTTGATGCGGTGAGTTTTGACGTTGAACCGCGCGGCGACCTTACTGTCCCAGATCGGAAATACGGCAGGGTTTATGAAATGCAGGAACTTGCTTGTGCCAACCCATGAGTTGTTTAGTAGACCCTTAGAAACTACTCCCGAAACCAGCGAGGCCGCGTCATCCAATTTCTCACAGGATCGTATTTCTTTTATGGAAAGCTCGCCCGAATCGAACTCGGAGAAATCCCAAGTTTTCAAGATAGTCGGCATCCAAGCGTAGACGGCGCAACCAAGCGCTAATAGATTTTCTGTTGGCGCAACATCTGGCAAATTGTCAGCTAGCTGAAGTAAAGCACTATACGACTTTGCATACTGACAAGGCAGATCGGGGATAGCACCCGGTTGTTCCATGCGTTGCTGCAAGAATTTTTTCGCACTCTTACAGTCCATTTTTTTCCTTATTTGTCAGAGACGTTAATTGATGGTCGGAACATGTTGTACCTAACATTGAAGATTACTTCACGGGATTATATTTTTCCCAAAATGCCCCCGATTTGGTAGCGGCAAATTGGGTACGCTCCAAAAAACCTCCTTTTTATGCACATAACCAAATTACTCCGATTGGCGAGTTCGAAACCGCTGTATTAAAATCTCTCAAGATAGTTAGAAGCCTCTGCAGCGAAGGTTATCTGAGATGCGCCGCGGGGCTCTAACTGGACTCGCGCTGCACCCGCAGGCAAGGTCAGCAAGCAGTGAGAGATGCGGCCGGTGGCCGAACTGCGGAGCTTACTGCCGTTCACTATAGAAGTAACGAAGACCGCTTCCGGCCTGAAACGGTGGCCTCCTTGCTTAGCTTGCAAGCAAGGAAGTTTGTGCGGCGTGGCAGCTTATATTTTGCTGCCATCATACGGCACGACCTGCGAGAAGCCCTTCCAGTACAGCCTCTTCGGCTGTACGCGGAGAAATGCAATCACCCGTAAGGTGAAATTCAATTCCCAGTTTGCGCACCACTGTCTCGATGGTGTTATCAGGAATATGACCTTGGCAAAGAACCAGTGTATCGACACTCTCGCAGATCACTGGTTCATTATTCATGATGTGCTGCAAATAGACACTGTTCTCGTCGGCCCCAAATAGCCGCATATACGGTATGGTTTGAACACCAAGGCTGTGCAAACGCCCGATACTGGCATCGCGCACGTACATCTGAATGGTCTGACCTGGCATGTAACCGTTGACGGCGAGCCTGACTGAATGGCCCTTTTGAGCAAGAAGTTCAGCCACACCGATACCGATCCAATCGGCGCGCCAGTCTGCAACGACAACGGAATTGCCGATTGCCACCTGCCCCCGCAAGACCTGCCAGGCGTCAACCACATGGGCGTCGTCCCGCCCTTCAAAATCGGGCCAGCGGGGGATTGCACCTGTGGCGAGAATGATCGCATCGGCGGTGTATTCGCGGATCAATGCCTCATCGACGGCCACTCCCTTACGGACATCAACACCTGAGAGTTCCAATTCACGTGTCAAATTGGTGATGATCCCACCGAATTCCGCTCGATGAGGAAGAAGTTGGGCAAGTCGGGCCTGTCCCCCAAGTTGGGCCTCGCGCTCAAATAAAGTGACATCATGCCCTCGCTCGGCGGCGACAGCTGCCGCTTTCATTCCGGCGGGGCCACCACCAATGACCATGATCCGGCGTTTCCCCGAAATCGGTGGGACCTCACCCAAGCGAGTTTCACGACCACTAATCGGATTTTGTATGCAGGAAATCGGATAGCCATCATGAAAATGCCCGATGCACGCCTGATTGCATCCAATACAGGCGCGAATATCATCCGTGCGTCCCGCCTTTGCTTTGCTGCCGATCTGAGGGTCACAAATCATGGCACGTGTCATGCCGCACATATCCGCCTGACCCGACGCAATGATTTTTTCCGCATCCTGCGGCTGGTTGATCCGACCGGTGATAATGGTCGTGAGGCCCGTGCGTTCACGTATGCACTGTCCGAGCGGCGCTGTATAACCGACCTCTTGAAACATCGGTGGCGCGATATGGATGGAGCCTGCAAGCGTTGCCGATGATCCCGCGACAACACTGAAGTAATCGAGCTGTTTGGCCGCTGCAATTGTTTCGCAAGCGTCGAGCATCTCGGATTGGTCAACGCCCTCATGGCTCAATTCGTCGCCCGAAAGCCGAAGCCCTACGACAAAGCCCGGATCAGTCTTACGCCGTATATCCTCAATAATCTCGCGGATGAACCGTGTCCGGTTGACCAGTGATCCACCGTAGTCATCTTTGCGCTTGTTGACGTGAGGGTTCAGAAACTGGGCGGGCAAATATCCATGCGAGCCGACGATTTCCACACCATCCAGACCTGCAGTTTGCATCCGGCGCGCCGCATCGCCATAAGCAGCGGTGATCTGTGTGATCATTTCGCAAGGCATCGGGCGGGGCATTACGTGAAATCGCTCATTCGGTGTAGCCGAGGCGCTATAGGAGACGGGTGCGGTTCCGTCTTCTGAGGCCAGCATCTCACGTCCGGGGTGGAAAAGCTGCGCGATTAACCCGGTATCGTGCTGGTGGATGGCTTTAGCCAATCTCGAATAGCCGGGGATACACTCATCCGTATCAACACGGATCGGATCGGCCACAAAAACCGCACTCGAATGGACCAGCGCGACTTCAGTCACGATTAACCCCGCTCCGCCTTTGGCGCGTGCTTCATGATAGGCAATCATTGCATCGCCTATTTTGCCCTGCTCATTGAGGTGGGTCTCATGACCCGTCGAGACGATGCGATTTCGCAGGGTCATTCCACCGATAGTGATGTGCGAAAGGAGAGCGGGAAAACTGGTCTGGCTCATGTGGGATCCTTACCTATGCGATGCGGTTAAAAATTGGGTGGCGTGATCGCCCAAATTACGACTGTTTTCTCATCTGAGGGGTTGCGGTAGCGATGCGGTGTAGAGCTATCAAAAGCAAAGCTGTCGCCAGCATTCAGCCGGTACCGCTTGTCGCTGAGCCAAAGATCGAGCATCCCACTGATCACAACACCAGCCTCTTCGCCTTGATGAGAATAAACTGTATCGACACCGCTGCCGGGTGCGAAGGCGCAGGAGAGCAGCTCCAACTTTCCGCCGAGCGTTGGGGTCAGAAGTTCATCCGTGATGCCATCGTGATACGCGATAGAGCGGCGATCCCCTCGGCGCACGACAGCCGCCTCTCTTTCGCTGTTGGCGGGGCTGGGGGCAGAAAAGAACCAACTGACCGATACGCCCAGTGCTCGGCTGATCTTGAAAAGCGCAGTAACAGAGGGGCGGTTTTGCCCGCGCTCGATCTGGCTGATGAAGCCGATAGACAGCCCCGTGAGCTCGGCGAAATTTCCAAGGGTCAGCCCCTTGGCCTTGCGCAAATCCCGGATATCTTCGCCCAATCCCGGATCATGGCGCGAGGCTTCCACCTCCTCTATTTTGATGGTGCTGAAGACGATTTCGCCTTCGTGATGATTGGGCATCGGGCAGCCTTACTTGTAAAATATAATATAAAAATTTATACAATAATATAATATGTCAAGATACTTTGCAGTATTCTTATAAGAGACAACTTATATGCCAAGCGCTTTATGATCACATGCAAAGTCAGTTTAAATTTGCTTAGCCCCCATTCAAGACAGGCGCAGCGGCTGTCGTTATGCGCCGGTCTCAGCGATGAATCCTCTGCTGCCGCTGCGAAGCCGTTGCCTGCCGCCAAAGTCAAGCTGCGCTCCTTGAAAGAATTTGTTGCAAGTTTCATTGTTTACCGCGCTGCAGACGAAGCTGACCTTTGGCCACAAAGATATTGCTCGCACTCAAGCGGACAACTATCGAGGGCGGCAATATGACCGCTTTTGAATGAGATCTGACTGCAATCATCGGTAGGCCGTCGACGCAACGACCCTTTGTCTGCGCTGGTCATCCGTCGGCGCGTCCAGCATGGGTTGTAGGGCATGATGCGGCTACGATGGGCGGTGACTGGTGGCGATTTTGGTCCTCTTATAGAGGGTTCGATATCGCCTCTTGCGCAAAGACTACGACGCAAAACGGACGGTGCGCCCTAGGGGGCCGTCAGCTACACGCCTCCGAATTGACCGGCTCAAGGCCTTTGTTCCCAACTTACTGGAAACCAACATTTTCACGACGCCGTCAACGAGAATGGGAAACATGCCTGCCAGCAATATCAAGGCTTTTGATTTACTTTTGACCGCATTCAGGCCTCGTGTCATAATTGCTCATGGCGTGAACTCAGCGAAAAATCTCGCCGGCTGGACAGGCGGAGAGTTCATAGCATGCCGGTACCTCTCTCGAGCGGGATATGCAGTAGTTGATGAAATTGACGGAAAGCTTCGAGACCGCTAACCCACCCCGTGCCACTGCCAGAGGCCCTTATGGCACACGTGGTAATCGTGGGCTTTCAAACGACCTTCGCCACGGTTCGGAGTACGTCAGTTTTGAGTTTGTAGCGCCTAGCTCAATCAACGACTGTTTTCCGTTATTCCAAGTCACATTGGCTACGATTATCTACCCGGCCCCGCAGAAATCAGGTAGACGGTAGCCATGAACCAACTCGCGCCTAAATGGGAATTCGTGTCAGACACCGTCATGGGCGGTGTTTCAACCGGTTCCGCCACAGAAGAAATCGTTGGCGGCCACCACGCCACAGTTCTTCGCGGCACAGTCTCGCTCGAGAACAACGGTGGCTTTATCCAGATGGCATTTGACCTTCACGAAGGTGGTACGGATGTCGACGTAAGCGCCTGGGACGGCATAGAGATGGACGTATACGGTGATGGTGGCACCTACGATGTTCGGCTTCGCACGGCGCAGCTATCCAGACCTTGGCAATCTTTTCGCGCCGATTTTGGCGGTGAGCCACACTGGCACAACGTTAAGATACCCTTTTCTTCACTGGTATCGCATCGGGTGGAAGCAATCTTCGACCCAACTTGCCTTAGACGCATCGGGATACTGGCGATAGGACGCGCACGTGATGCCTGTATTGCTGTATCCAATATCGGGTTTTACTCGGCGAACTAAGTAAAATTTCTGCGTGCCACACGACATGGCTGAAGATAGTATCTAACTTCGCCGCATCGCACGTCAGCTATATTAAGGTTCTGGTGAGATACTGGCACGACCTCTTATCGAAATCGATGTGTAGGTCGGCATGAGCCCCGAAGCGTGCAGTCAGATTTTAGATTCCTACTTCACAAGAAATGCCCAAGCGTTTGGACCGGTTACCCTCCCCTACCGCACCACCGGCAGGTCTTCCATTCGCGTGGTATAGCGCGGGCTCCGATGATCTGCGCGCAATCGCCACGTCTGGTTCTTACCTTCGCTGGCCAGAACCATCGTCTTCTTCCCGAACCTTTGATTCACGTCATCCAGAGCCTTCATCAAAGCTGGTGATTTCGGACGCTCCCGGTCGAAAAGCGTTTGAGGACGATCTTCGAACCGCATCAAGTCATTGAGCATAATGCCGGCCTTGGTGAAGCCAAAGCTTCCAGGGTCCGACTTTGGCCATCCGGCTTCTGCGCAGCGTCGTGCGGCTTCAACAAGGTCGAAGGTATCCGACGACATCGGGGTCATTCGGGTTGTTCTGGAAGCTGTATACTGTGGACGATCTGGCCGGTGCTTATTGGTGTGAAAGAACACAGTCAGCGTACCAGCGACCAAGCCGTGCTGGCGCAGCTTTTCAGCGCCCCGTGATGCGTGCGCAGTGATCGCCTGGAACAGCGTGTCGAAGTCTGTCATCGGAGTGCCTGCAGACCGTGTTACAGCCATACCTTTGCGCTGTGGCTCTACGTCCTCAAAGGCGAGACAGGCCTCACCCTGTAACTCCAGCACGATCCTCTCCAGCACCACGGTGCCGACAGCCCTTGCCTGCCGGATTGGCAGATCACGAAGATCAGCTGCCGTGTGTACACCCAAGGCTTTCAACTTGTCGGTGGTCTTTCGACCAACGCCCCAGATGTCCCCGACTGACACGCGTGGCAGCAGCCAGCTTGCAAGACTCTCGTCCATCATATCCAAAACCCCAGCAAAGATGGGGTTCTTCTTGGCGATATCGTTCGCACATTTAGCAAGGGTCTTGGTTGGGGCGATGCCGATGCGTACTGGCACCCCTACTCGTCTCAAGACCGCTGCACGCAGTGCCTTGGCATGTGAGGTGCGATCTTTGAAACCAACAAAGTCGAGGAAGCATTCATCGATGGAATAGATTTCGACGTTTGGCGTAAAGTCTTCGTAGACCTCAACCACCCGACGAGAGATGTCGCCATAGAGGGTGTAGTTCGAGCTGAAGACGCGGATACCATGGGCATCAACCTTATCGCGGATGTGATGCAGCGGAGTGCCCATCTTGATCCCCAAGGCCTTGGCCTCATCGCTGCGCGCTATGGCGCAACCATCGTTATTGGATAGTACGATCACCGGGACGTTCTTAAGAGTCGGATCGAATATTCGCTCGGCGCTCACATAGAAGTTCGCGCTGTCGCTGATGGCAACAGGCCGCTTCATGCCAAGTCGTAACGCCGGACAACACCTGCGATAACGCCCCAGATTTCGCTATCCTCTGTAAGTTCGACGTCGGGGAACTGTTCTTGGCTATTCGCGGGCGCGAGGTAGTATCTGTCACCACGCTTACGCAGGATCTTTGCTGTGACAGCACCATCTACCACGGCCAGCACGGCTCGCCCAATGCGGCGCTTGCCAGCACGGTCTACAGCGATGATATCACCATCACGTATTCCAGCGTCCCAGAGGCAGTCCCCTTCTACGCGCCACCAAAATGTGGATGAAGGATGTCTAACGACCCAGGCCATAGGGTCGATCTCATCTTCGAGATCGTCTCCAGCTGGCGAAGGAAAACCTGCGCTGACTGGTGTGCTGACAATTCGAACAGATTGGGAAGGCATGTGGACGGGTTTATCAACTGGGTAAACTGGCATGGGAATCCTAACTGTTCGCTATTTGTTCTCAATCTGCGATTCACCTGCCCGATGTCAAGTTTGGTTTGGGGTGATGTGGACTGGAGGCTGGCATCAGATCGAACCGAGTTTGTGAATTCGACGATGGAGAATAGCACCCTGAGCCCCTGCCCTGCTTACAGAAGGTGAAGAGTGCCTCACTGCAAGGGTACCGACTGAAGCATATCGTCAGTGTCTAACTTCAAAACACTGCGCGAGAGCGGGCTTTTGAACACGTGGACAGCGCGCATTTCCGGGCCCTGGTCTTGGGTCGACATCAACAGTCCGGCCCATTCAAGCGGTCGCAAAACGCAGGCCTTGAACGCGTATGTGTCCCGCCGGGCAGCATTGCGGTCACTCTCCGGTTCACCATAGAGCTTTTGATATAGGGTAGCTTCGCTGATGCCGTGATCGGCCTCTACGTTGATCACATTCATCCAAACGTCCCAATTCCCGAAGGGTTGGTCATCAAAGCGCGCATAAGAGGAGTGATCTATCTGGTGTACAAAATACGGGATCAATTCGACAAACAAGCGCCCGGGCGATTGGGCCAACTCTTTGCCACGCTTGGTGAGCCGGAACTCGTCTTTGAAGTGGCGACCAAGGCGCAATTCGATCAGCAGGAAGTGCAGCACTTCGAGCGGGGCGAAGTCGGCTTCATTGACCACCTTATGATAGCGGAACACCTCATCCGCACCTTCTCTTGGCCAGTCAAAATTCTGTACAGCCCATTGAACGAAGGTACGCTTGAACGCCTTGTTTTTGGTGATCCCTATCGATCCGTGTTCCTGCGTATATTGCATGGTCAGAAGAGCTGCCCGTAGCAGCGGTGACCGCAAGAGGTCGGGATGGTCGTCAGCGAGGGTTTGGTATTCGATCATACGTGAAAGGTGTCACACACCGAACCGCAGCGCCATGATATTCGCATCAGCTACGTGCGTATGTCATAGTAAATACGGCATTAATTAAATATCTTATTTCGTTCTGAGACTTCGCAACATCTCGCGCGTATATAGG
The DNA here is from genome assembly GCF_040790665.1 of Sulfitobacter pontiacus. Classification (NCBI taxonomy): domain Bacteria; kingdom Pseudomonadati; phylum Pseudomonadota; class Alphaproteobacteria; order Rhodobacterales; family Roseobacteraceae; genus Sulfitobacter; species Sulfitobacter pontiacus. The sequence goes on from NZ_CP160849.1 coordinate 3,013,492, forward strand.
AAGACCAAGTAGCGCCGATAGTGTTACCTTATAGAACGCTAGGGGCGTATTTTGTTGAAAAACTCTTCCTTGATCGCGGCCTGAACTGCTGATTCAATTCCTTTATTCGGGGGGAGTATTGGCGATGATGGGACCACGACAGGAGGCGCAACCGGCGCTGTTCTACGAGTTCTCGCTGGAGGATCATGTTCCCCAAGATCACCTGCTTCGATCCATTGATCGGTTCGTTGACCTGAGCAGCATCCGCGCCCACCTTGCGGATTTCTACAGCCATACCGGCCGCCCGTCGGTCGATCCCGAGCTGCTGATCCGGATGTTGCTGGTCGGCTATTGCTTCGGCATTCGCTCTGAGCGACGGCTCTGCGAAGAGGTGCATCTGAACCTCGCGTATCGCTGGTTCTGCCGCCTCGATCTGAGCGACCGGGTCCCGGATCACTCGACGTTTTCCAAGAACCGGCATGGGCGTTTTCGGGACAGCGAACTGCTGCGCCACCTGTTTGAGACGACTGTCGCGCGCTGCATCGCCGAAGGACTGGTCAGCGGCCAGCGAATGGCGATTGACGCCAGCCTGATCGAAGCCGATGCGAACAAGCAGAACTCCACGCCGAAGGAAGACTGGGACGCAACGCACATTGATCCGGCTGATGCGCCCCGCGCCGTGCGCGAGTATCTCGACACGCTGGATAAGGCTGCATTTGGCGCGGCCAGCGAGGTGCAGCCCAAGTTCACCTCGCATTCTGATCCCGCCAGCCAATGGACGGCGGCGCGTAAGGGTCCGGCATTCTTCAGCTATTCCGATAACTACCTGATAGACACGGATCACGGTGTCATATTGGACGTCGAAGGCACCCGTTCGATCCGACAAGCCGAGGTTGGATCGACACAGACCATGCTTACACGGGTGAAAGCCAAGTTCGGCCTGGTCCCCGACTGGATGATCGCCGACACAGCCTATGGTTCAGGCCCAATGCTCGGCTGGCTCGTGGAACGCAAGATCGATCCTTACATCCCTGTGATCGACAAGGCCGGACGCCCCGATGGGACCTGGACACGCACAGATTTTGACTGGGATGCGATGAACGACCAATACATCTGCCCCGAGGGCCACGCGCTCAAACAGTTCCGCCGGAATTACTCTGATCCAAGCCGGGGGCCGACGGGCAAGGGCACCGCGCGCTATCGCGCCTTGAAAGAAGTCTGCCAGGTCTGCCCGTCCAAGCAAAAATGCTGCCCCAACGCTGAGGCGCGCAAGATCACCCGCGAGGAGCACGAAGACGCGCGTCAGGTTGCCAGAGATTTGGCCAATACTGAAGAATATCAGATTGCGATGAAGCTCAGAAAAAAGGTCGAAATGCTCTTTGCTCACCTCAAACGCATTCTCGGGCTGGGACGACTGCGATTACGCGGCCCATGCGGTGCAAATGACGAATTCCTCTGACCTGCCACGGGATTTTTCCTCCACGGTCGATTAGAGTCCGGCCCAACTTGAGGACGGACAATGAAGCGAACGAGATTCACGGACGAACAGATCATCGGCATCCTTGGCGAGCACGAAGCAGGCGCAAAATGCGCGGACTTGTGCCGCAAGCACGGCATGTCGGAAGGCACCTTTTATAACTGGAAGGCCAAATTCGGCGGCATGACGGTGTCTGAGGCCAAGCGGCTGAAGACGCTTGAGGATGAGAACGCCAAGCTGAAGAAGCTGCTGGCTGAGCAGATGCTCGATCTGGCTGCAATGAAGGAACTGGTTTCAAAAAAGTGGTGACGCCTGCCGTGAAGCGCGAGGCGGTCGCGCATCTGAAGGCCCTTCTCGGGCTATCGGAACGGCGGGCGTGCCGGATTGCCGGGGCGGACCGCAAGATGGTCCGCTACCAGTCTAAGCGTGCGCCGGACACGGTTCTACGCGGTCGGTTGCGGGATCTGGCCAACGAGCGTCGACGGTTCGGTTATCGGCGGCTCTTCGTGCTGCTGCGCCGCGAGGGCGAGCCCTCGGGGATCAACCGGATCTATCGGCTTTACCGCGAGGAAGGGCTGGCGGTGCGCAAGCGAAAGGCCCGACGCAAGGCTGTCGGGACACGGGCACCAATCTTGGTCGAAGCACGGCCGAACGCACGTTGGTCATTGGATTTCGTCCACGACCAATTCGCCAGCGGCCAGCGCTTCCGGGTGCTCAACGTGGTCGACGATGTCACCCGGGAGTGCTTAGCGGCAATCCCGGATACCTCGATTTCGGGACGGCGTGTGGCACGCGAGCTGACGGCCTTGATCGAGCGGCGCGGAAAGCCTGGCATGATTGTCAGCGATAATGGGACCGAACTAACCAGTAACGCGATCCTGCGCTGGTGTTCCGAGCACCGGATCGAATGGCACTACATCGCGCCGGGCAAGCCCATGCAGAACGGCTTCGTCGAAAGCTTTAACGGGCGGATGCGCGACGAGCTACTTAACGAGACCATGTTCCGCAACCTGGCACATGCCCGCGTCGTGATCCCCGCATGGGCCGCCGACTACAACACCGAACGCCCGCATTCGGCCTTGAATTACCAGACCCCGGCCGACTACGCGCGGACCCTGACCACCGCAATCGCCCGCCCCGCTACGCGAGATGAAAGCTCCGCGTGTCGGGCGATTGCTCAACCTGCGCCAATCGGCGTAAACATCAATCGGGCTCAAGTCACAGCTGGATGAGAGTTCCGTGGCAGGTCAGGCATGCCAAGATAATGGCGTGCATGTGGTCGCGCTTACCGATCATTTCCGTTTTGACGATTCCGAAAACCTCAGAGCGAAGTTGGAAGAATCCGGGATCAAGGTTTTTCCCGGCTTTGAAGCAAATTCCGCGGAGGGTGTACATATACTTTGCCTCTTTCCACCGGGAACATCTGGTACCGATATGAATGAGAATGTGGGTGCCTGCGATATTCGAAATCGCGACGATCCATCACCTATCGCACGCAAAGGATTCGAGGAAATACTCGAAGTTGTCAATGAGCGTGGCGGCATCACAATTTCAGCGCATGTGACCCAAAGCAGTGGCTTGCTGAAAGTATTCTCCGGTCAGACGCGCATGAATGCATGGAAGTCGCCACTGCATTTGGCGGCAGCTATCCCCGGCCCGCTTGGCGATGTGCCTACCGAATACCGGCAAATTTGCTTGAACAAAGATGGAGCGCACAAACGGGACCGGCCCGTCAGCTTTGTCAACGCATCTGACGTTTCAGCACCGGGGGATTTCGCGAAACCCGGCAATACGACCTTACTCAAAATGACAGAGGTCTCGATAGAAGGTTTGCGGCAGGCTTTTCTCGATGGTGAAAGCCGGATCATGCTCAACTCGGACGAACCACCATCTGAATTCACGCGTGTTGTCGCCGTCACTTGGGATGGCGGGCTACTCGATGGACAGTACATCGCGCTGAATGCCGGACTAAATGTGATGATTGGCGGTCGTGGCGCTGGCAAGTCCACAATCGTTGAAACCCTGCGTTTCGCCTTCGACATATCACCGCTGGGTGCGGATGCGGCGAAAAGTCATGAATCGATGATCAAGAATCTATTAGGGTCGCGTTCAGCGATTTCCGTCTTGGTTTATTCGCCAAGCCCGTCGCCCGGTTACTACCTGATTGAGCGCGCCTACAAACAGGAGGCCCGAGTTAGAAATCAGTCGGGCGAAATCGTGGCTGACCTGAAGCCCGGTGACATCATTTCTGGCTTGGAGGTTTACGGCCAGCACGAGATTTCTGAGATCACGAGGCACAAAGGCCAGCTTGCCGAACTGCTTGGGCGCTTTGTCGGTACGGACAACGGGGCGGCGGTCAATGAGAACGGGATCAAGGAACGCTTCCGAAACTCTCGAAAGAAAATCACGGACCTTGACGAAAAAATCGCCGAATTGGACCTTGCTCTGGCCGCTCTGCCGGGGCTCAAGGAACAACTCAAACGCTTCGAAGAGACCGAGCTTGCGACACGCCTGCAAGAACAGTCATCAATCCAGCATGAACAACGAATACTCGACGACTTCTTCAAGGAAATAACTAGATTTGAACAGGCGGGAGAGGCGCTAAAGCCGGAAGGAGAATCCGCAACAAACGTTTTGCCTCCAGAAAGTGAGGTGAAACTCCCACACAGGGATGACTTGGCCAAAGTTCAAGCGATTGCGCAAGATATGCACGACGCCAGAGTGCAAGCGGCAGAGGTGCTAGTAAACGCGGCTCAAAAGGCAGCTGCCGATTTGGCTGCTATACGTTCTGAGTGGCAGCCAAAAGCCGATGCTGTTGAGGCGACGTACAAGTCGCTCAAGAAGGAACTGGAGGGTGATGGTTTCGATCCCGACGCTTACCTGACCGTAAAAAATCAGGTCGCTATTCTTGAACCGAAGCAAGATGAGAAGAACCGGGCCGTTTCGGAACTGGCAGCCGAACAAAAGGCACGACAGGGCATAGTCGATGACTGGGAAAGAGCTGACCGAAAAGCCTATCGTGACCTTGAGAAAGCCGCGAAGACGGTCAGCAAAAAGCTAAAAGGAACTGTTCGGGCAAATGTTCGCCCGAGTTCCGATCTGGGACCATTGGAACAGGTCTTGCGGGATGGAACTGAAGGGCAGATCAGTCAAGCCCTGACGAAGCTGCAAGAGCTTGAGGACCTACTACCTTCGAAACTGGCCGCGACGATACGCAAGGGTCCTCAAGCGCTCAGCGATGAATTCAGCTTCACCGATTCATCCTCCCAAAAGATCGCCGCTGGCGGCGAAACACTGGCCTTGCTGGTTGAAGAAACGCGGATACCGCCGGAGGCCGTTATCGAACTCAACGTTGGTCGGGACGGAGCCGAGAACTGGAAGGAACTCGACCGCCTATCTGCCGGTCAAAAGGCAACGGCAGTTCTGATGCTGTTGCTTCTGGAGTCTGACGCCCCCCTGATCATCGATCAACCCGAAGACGACCTCGATAACCTGTTCATTGCTGGGCAGGTAGTCGAGAAAATGCGCGTCGCCAAGAAGCAACGCCAGTTCTTGTTTTCAAGCCACAATCCGAACATCCCGGTTTTGGGTGACGCTGATCAGATCATTGGCCTCTCGCCAGTCGTAGAAGATGGTGTAGACCGAACAAAGATCGAGCAAAAGCTGTGCGGTTCTATCGATAAAGAAAAAGTTCAGGAGCTGATAAAGGAGCTATTGGAAGGCGGAGAGCAGGCATTTTCAACGCGTCGAAGAAAATATGGCTTCTAGTTTATACTGCGTCGAACACGACTGAAATGGTGATTTTATGGACGATGAAGACTGGTTGGAGATACTTCGGCACATCCAAGCTGAACTGCGAGAAATTGGCCTTCAATCGTTAGCAGAGCTTTCTGGCTATGCCGAAGAGACCCACGAGGCACGTCGATCATTTGGTGCCCGTAAATTGACGATCTTGATGCTTGATGCCTTGGACCGGCACTTGGCGATCCATTCGTCGGACACCGTAGATCGGGCGTTGAACATTATCCGAGAGAACAGTGATAGTGAAAGACTGGACGGTGCTATCTTAATTAACGACAGGGACGACATCGACGTTGAAGGCCGTGAGCATGAAGAGATGCTCCGAGGTGACCCACGTATCCCCTCTGCCATGAAGGACCTAAGGAATTTGATCGGGCAGCTATTGGAGGCCGATAGTTCAGGCGGTGCTGATGGCGAGGATTTCGAATGACGTTGGATCAAGGCAAAGCCAAAAACGCCATTTCTTCATTTTTCAAAACACATAAAGCTTGCATGAAAGCGACTTTGGCAAAGTCAACAGGCGGTAAGATCTATGAACTTTACTGTTTGGCTAGAACGCTGGAATGGCTCCGTTCCACATATGGTGTGAGCATTCGGCTTGCAAACGGGAACGTGGTGCATTTCAAAGCCAGTCCAGGCAACATAGATCGTTTTAGATCTTACTTCGTAGTGGCCAAGCACGGCAGGTTCTTTGAACTTCACACTGACATCCAAGTCCAAACACTAGGTGCATCAATGATTGGGGGTTGGATCGGAAAAAGTGGGTACCACGAGATCGACTTGGTGCTGATTAATCCACGTGTTCAGAACGGTGACATGCCACGGCACAGCGACGTGGTTTTGGGCGTGGAGTGCAAGTCTAATGCCAAATTCGAAAAGGGTATCGTGAAACAGGTTCTTGGCATCAGGCGAGAGCTTTCACTACTTAGCCAAACAACTACTAGTGAATTGGATAGGGCGTTTGGGCCACCAATTCACCTTGGGGGCTGCAGCCTAGAGGTAAATGCCGACCCAGCATCTTTGTACTGGCTAAGCTACATAGACCAATCCGGAGATAATTATGCTGACAGCCCTGGCTTTTTCTCAATCGAATTTAAGCACTGGCAACCATAGCCGTGGGATTCCAGCAACCGGCAAAGTAACTCGAGAAAATGACAAAGTCGGCTTTGTAGTAGCTGATCGCTTCGACAGACAAAGCCATAAATTGCGGCTCAGGGCCATTCTTGAATTCTTTAGTAGCTATCTGAAAATCAGTGAGGGCTGCCAATCAACGCAGCCCTCACGTTTAGGATGAAGCAGGCGGAACCAGCCGCCATCACACTTACGCCCATCGACACAGTGATCTCAATAAATTGAGAGATGTATCGTTGGTAGAAACGTACGTGCTTCGTTGCTTTGTTGTTCTCACTAGTCTCGGTCTTCACTTCACGGACTACTTTACTGCTTTTTTCCATATCCATATCTCCTTCAATAGATTTCCCAAGTAAGCTCAGGAAGGTCAGAAAATTAATGACGATGAGCAGTGTGATGACAGCAATTGGAATCGAACCCGCAACTCCTCCGAAGGTCTAAATCATCGTCTTCATACCATAGCTCATCACCGAGACGAAGTGAAATTGAGGCCTGCTTAGGGACGCCGCAACGCAGAAAAGCCCCGGCGCATGAGTGTCAGCTAGGCTCCAGACTCATTGATTTATAACCAAAACAAGATGGTTGCAGCGAGGGCGATTGCAGACAGGAATACCTTTGGGCATCGGTCGTATCTGGTGGCGATCCGTCGCCAGTCTTTCAGTCGGCCGAACATAATCTCGATCCGGTTGCGTCGTTTGTAGCGGCGCTTGTCATATTTGACAGGCTTGTCGCGCGATTTTCGTCCGGGGATGCAGGGCCTTATTCCCTTGTCTACAAGGGCCTTACGGAACCAATCTGCGTCATAACCCCGATCTCCCAGTAACCAGTCGGCGGCTGGCAGGCTTTCTACCAGGGCTCTGGCCCCAGTGTAATCGCTGACCTGGCCCGCGGTCATGAAGAACCGGATCGGCCGTCCAATCGTGTCAGTGACGGCATGCAGTTTCGTGTTCATACCGCCTTTTGTTCGCCCTATAAGACGTCCACGCCCCCCTTTTTTAACCGCAGACTCGAGGCCGTGCGGTGCGCTTTGAGATAGGTCGCGTCGATTGAGATCGTCTTGTGGTCGGGTGCTTCAGCAGCCAGTCCCGTCATAATCCTCGCGAACACACCCATGTCACTCCACCGCTTCCAACGATTGTAAAGTGTCTTGGAAGGCCCATACTCCTTAGGTGCATCACACCACCGCAACCCATTGCGATTGATGAAGATAATCCCACTGAGCACGCGCCGGTCATCAACGCGGGGCACACCATGGCTCTTCGGAAAATACGGCCGGAGCCGCGCCATCTGATCTTCGCTCAGCCAATAAAGATTGCTCATAATCACCCCTCAGTTTGAGGAGCTTGAATCATGCAGGCCTGATGGCCTCAAGCGGATTAATGGGTCCAGAGCCTAAGGGCCGGTAGCGGCACTTGACACGAAGGGCGGGAAGCGGACCTTCGCTGCCCACGCAAAAATTACCCATGATATAGACCAAAGCAGCCTCTATCGAACAACATTTACTGATTTGTAGGTGCCGCCGCCATTCAGCACTCGCCTGGAAAATTTTATCGCCTTTGAACACAAGTTGGCTTTGACGAGCACTTGGAACGGCACCAATGCACAACAGGTCAAAGGTATGGATTCGACCCACTGATTCCTGGGTTGGGCTTGCGTAATCGTCAGTAATCTTAAGGCAGCCAAAACGGCCCGCGTACCAAATCAGATTTGGATAGAGCCCTGATCAAGTATTTGCTATTCTAGTCCATTTCAGATTGGGTCCCAATGTGTGTTCAGCACTCAAAGTAGAATCAGATGATCAAGGTGCTTACATGAACTCCCAAAACAGCTTTCCAGATATTTGCGAGTTCAGTGTTTCGTTTGAACCTGATGCAGAAGATTCTAACAAGTTGTCCTGCGTGGTTGACTTACGTGTTAGCTGTAGCGAAGTGCCATTGGGCGACCAAGAGTGTACGATTTCCTTTCAAAGGCTGATTATATCGGTAGATATTGAAGGTATCGATATCATTCCGGGAACCCGCTTTGGTGAGCCGCTCAAGAACAACTCGGTTGTGAAAAAGAAGACAATAAGTCAAGCAAAAACCAAAACGAAAAATAGAGGATGGTCATTCGGCGGGTCGACTAAGGCAAGACCTGAGGGGGCAGCCTCAGCTGAAAACAGATCATCTAATGAAACCAGCCGAGACACCCACATAAGCGAGGACGAAAAGCACCATAGAGTTACTGCAAAACCCAATTTGCGGTGGGAAGTAATAGAGGCCGATGATGACCCGTTGGACGGAACATATATGGAACGTGAGAAGCTCTTCGAAGCTAAAACGAAACAGGGTGGTAACAGAACGGCGGCAACTCTCTGCTTGAAGGTTAAACAAAGGGATTTGTCAATTGGTCAAATTATTCGAAACGAAAGTGCATTGAGCTTTTTTTCGGCACTGACCGAAAATCAACGGAGATTGATCGACATTTTTATCGCGAAGTCTTTAAGTAATTCCGTATATGGCAGTCGAAAGTATGTCGGTGAGATCATCCTTTCAGAATTCGAGTATCTTCATGAAGAATGACGTTATCCTTAGCGAAATATATCCAGATAAAGAGGTTCGGGGTGCTCTCCAAAAAATTACTTCGCTGGATGAAGACTTTGCAACGATTGCAGACGCGATAGGTTTGGAGAAAGAACATGATTTTCAACAAAGTAATTTGAGAAAAGTAGACTTTTCATATTCGGATCTTCGTGGATTTAACTTTGCGGGCGCTGATTTAACCCAATCCTATGGTTTAGATATTTTGATTGATGAGACAACTACATTTGTGGGCGCAACCTTAGCTGGATCAGTGTTTGAGAAGCAGGTCAGAGAGCAAGACTTCTTCAGGTCGCATGGTACAGCCGCAAGGCTGTATGAGATGTTAAAATCTGGTGATACTTATGACGTTTCCCAATGGATATCATCGCGAAGCGGTTACTTGGGTACTATGCAGTTGAAAGATCTAAGTGAGGATGACGCAGCTGTGCTTTGCCAAAAACTAATTACTGATGAAATTGACCTTACAAAAAGAACAACCCTTTTCTACCATTTAAAGGACTTCACGCATTCACAGCGTGAATTATACTCCATTGTTTCTGACTTCGTTGCCTTTCATCTTGATAACCCATCAGTTATTCGAAGTTTTGTGAAAGTTGCAGGCGATTTGCTATCTAAAGACCCTTTCGTGGCCAAGACAATCCTAAAGCTCTGTACGCATAGAGACGATAGCGTTCGGGAGGTTGCATTTAGTGCAGTTTCTTACACACCACTGTTCGTCAGAAACTTTGAAGGTGTGTGTAAGTTGTTCTTTGCAGACCAGAATAGGCATATTCGAAAGAAATTTATACTGGAAACTGCTGCAAAGTTGAGCAACTCGCACGTACTGTCTGTCAATACCGTGGGTGAAAATAGAAATGCGGACCCGGAAAACGTCCTTGATTTTGATGAGATGCTTAGAGAAAGAGGCATTATTAAAGTTCACGCTAGTCAGAAGCACCGTCAATCACAGCAGAGCAGCAGAGAAATATTAGAGCGACAGCAAGAGGTTCTTGTTGTTACCCCGGTGATAGGCAAAATTCTGGAGCGGCGAGGTGTTGAATGGGTAGATGATGCCAAATCGCGATCAAGTGCGCGATACGATGATTTTTACCGATACCTTGCTACCAAAATTGATAACGGATTCAAGAGGAGCCGATAAGGGTTGCAGGCGTGAGGTTGAGACATCAATTTGGGGCAAGATTTTTGAAAGGTCGCCCGAATACCAGCAACTCGGCTAAGCTCAATTATTGGACTCGCAGAGAAGGTCGGCTTTGGTGGAGCCGCACTGCGGCCTGCCTCGGTGTGACGGATGGCAGCAATGGGCCGTGAATGAAGGCTAAGGTGATGTAGGTTTATGGGATTAGGAGTTCGGCGGGTTTAAGCGCTTGATTATTAAGTATGTTGATGGGCCGAAAGAACTTATGGCTACAATCAATAACAGTTATTTGAGGTTTCAGGTCGGAATCGCCTGTAATTCTCCTAGCAGGTGCTCGCCTATCTCAACAACAGTTGAAAAATCGCAAATAAGTTGAGTATGCACGTAGACTGGTTGTGCCGACTCACTGAAGGAATGCATCATTACAGGAACGAAGGTCCCTAATCGTTTCTGCTGGCTCAATAGCTCAGAACGACGCTTATAGTCACCTCGCGCCTCGTTGATCTCTAACTCTAGGTCTCTATTTTTAACGGCATCGACTTCGGAATGTATGCTCGGCGGGATGTAAGGTGGAATGCGGTGAGCGAGAGCGTCGCGGTATCCTTCGAGGTATTTAAACCACTCATTCGACTTATTCAGATAGACTTGGAACGGTTTTGAGAGCGACTTTCGTACACATTTGTGTGTAGCTTTGAAGCCAATCTGATTTCTTGGAATAGCTTTGCCGTTGGGCTGCTTAATGCAAGCTTCAAGGCACCATATGCGAGCTAAGTTATCAATAGCACCATAGACGTTTATCAAAAATGCCTGTAGGTGGTTCGTGACATCCAATAACTCTTCGTGTGTTGGGTCGGTCTTTTTCGGCGGCAAAATTTCAAATATACGCTCAATTGAATGCTTGAGAGTGGCTAGCCTGCGAGCAAGTCCGTGTGTGACAAACTCTGATGTTTCTGAGTTTTTATAGTTTTGGATCAAGAAACTCGTGACTAGGTCGTTTTCCCTCTCCAGCCATTTTTCCAGCGTCTCTTCAATCTCATCTATTTCGTCGTTGATGTAAGTCATTCCTAAAGATAGGTTAAGAAAGTTCCCTGTGAAAGCCCCACCAGACACGAGGCATTTCGAATTTTGATCCAATAACGGCTATGGCTCACAGGCACAGACAACGCCAATCCTTGATATCCGCAAAATTTATGCTGTAGCCATTCATTCTTTTGTAAAGCCGTGCCGTGCACGAACGGCAGCAATGCGAAAGCTGCACTGTGGTGTCGCAATGGTGAGGCAATGGCCGCTTTGGGCCGTGAGTGGCGACGGGCCTGTACACCTGCTTAGAAGAAACGCGCGCTGCGTCACCGCGAGCCCGCATCAAGCCCAAGGAAGCTCATATGACTTTCTTTCAATAGAAGCATTGTTTACTAATCCCATTATGAAAAAAACTATGCGCTTTATCCTGATTTCGTTCGCATTAGCTCTAGACACCTCTGCGCAAGCTGAGCCAGTAGACTTGACTGGTTTAACCTGCGTACGCATGACCAATTTCGGCCCAAACACATGGGAGTTTTACGGTGACATCGCGGTGAGGAGATATGCCCAAGGTCAAGGGCGACCCCAAAGGTTTGTCCGTGTGGGCGAAGGCGCTTACGAAAGATACAGTCGAATTGATGGAGAATGGGACGCTATCTACTACTTTTTTGACGTGGGCGAAGGGGTGCAGGTGCGGATATTTTCGAGACCGGGTCTCGATGTACGGAAAGAAAACCCTCGTGCCTCTTGGGACGAGGGCATTTTCACTTTTGCCGCTCAGTGCGTGCCGCTTGGGGAAAGGCAATGACGTTCGGCGTGTAACGCCCCCACCGAACAATAGAGGTGCGGCAAAGCTGTTATGGCGTCACCCATCTGTAACGCGGAACGACTGCTTTGGATAAGCTGCGCAGCGGCATTGGGACCAACGGCGAATGGCGGGTTTGGGCCGATAGCTTTACTTCAGCAAAATTCTCATAGTGCCAGGTAGGATTGGCGAGACTGTGCAGAATTTTGTGCGTGACGCGTTTTCTTACGCCATCGGGAAGCGGTCTTCGAACATGATGGCAAGCTGAGATCTGACAGCGTGCCATTCGCGGACCGAACGCTTCCACTCGGTCGATGTAGCATTGAGCGCCAGATAGATCAATTTCGCCGCAGCGTCGTCGCTTGGGAAATGACCTCGGGTTCTGACGGCACGGCGAATTTTCGAGTTCAAGGCCTCAATGGAATTCGTGGTGTAGATCAGCCTGCGGACCTCGGGCGGGTAATCGAGGAACGGGATGACCTCGTTCCAGGCCCGGCGCCAGCTCGGCGCGATCGCCGGATACTGCCTTGCCAGATCGCTGTCCTCGAACTCAGCCAGAGCCAGTTCTGCCGCCTCGACGTCCACGGCCGTGTAGATCGCCTTTAGGGCGGCGGCGACGGCCTTGCGGTCCCTGTAGCTGGCGAAGTTCATGGAATGGCGCAGCAGATGGACGATGCAGGTCTGGACCCGAGTCTGGGGGAATGCGGCCTCGATGGCCTGGGGAAAGCCCTTCAGCCCGTCCACGACGGCGATGAGGATGTCCTGGACGCCCCTGTTGCGCAGGTCGCTGAGCACTTTGGCCCAGAACTTCGCGCCCTCATTGGCCTGAAACCACAGGCCCAGAACGTCCCGCGTGCCATCCGGCAGCACCGCGAGGGCCACGAAGACCGCCTTGTTCGAGACCGCCCCGTCGCTGCGGATATTGACCCGGATCGCGTCCATGAAGACGATCGGATAGCAGGGATCCAGCGGGCGGTTCTGCCAGGCGGTGACCTCCTCCATGACCGCGTCGGTGATCGCGGAAATCAGGCTGGGCGAGGCCTCGACGCCGTAGATTTCCTCGATATGCCCCTGGATCTCTCGGGTCGTCATTCCCCGGGCATACATGCTGACAATCTTGCGGTCGAATTCAGGAAAGCGCCGCTGATACTTCGCGATCAGCATCGGATCGAAGGTGCCGTTCCGGTCGCGGGGAATGTCCAGAACCACCTTGCCGCTGTCCATGGTCACGGTCTTCTGGCTGCTGCCATTGCGCCGATTGGGCGGCTGGTTCTGGCCCTCAGACGCATCATCTGCGCGCTCTTCATCGAGATGGACATCCATCTCTGTGCTCAGCGCGCGTTCCGCCAGCGCCTTGGTCAGCTCCGCCAGGATGCCGTTCTTGCCAAACAGGTCACCGGGTGAACGCCCTTCCATCAGACGGTCTAGCAAGTCTTTGTCGATGCTCATACGTGGGTCTCCTCTGTGAGCAGTTACCACGTCAGCGCACAAAATTCAGGATAGTCCC